>CAMDDO010000024.1 GCA_945892755.1 Rhizobium sp. Q54
GCAGCCGCCAAACCAAGGCGGATCAATCGAAACATCATGGCGCCCTCATCGACCTGTGGCCACCGGCCTAGTGGTCCGATCCAGACGCTTGGGTCCCAAGCGTCTGGTGAATCGCACCACTTGCGGGCACCGCTATAATGCAAGTGCAACTCATTCGCAACTTAAAAACGAGCCCTGGCTTGCTGCTCGCTCCGGGGCGCCGCGCTCCTGCCGGCTCAATTTCAGGCCGCTGGAGCGGCCTTCACGACATTCCGAAGCGTGCCGATGCCGTCGATCTCGCATTCCACCGTGTCGCCCGGCTTCAAATAGCCGGAAGCGGCTTTGATGTCGGTGCGGGCGGAGAAACGCCCGCCGAGTTCCGCGTCGGTGCCCCAGGCCGTACCGCCGGGCGTGCCGGTCGAGATCACCCAGCCGGGCTGGAGCGTCAGGAAGGTCGAAAAGAAATGCACCAGCTCGGCGACGCTCCAGATCATCTTGGCGGTCGAATTGTTTTGCCTGAGCTCGCCATTGACCCGCGTGCGAAGCGGCAGGGACTGCGGATCGGCGATCTCGTCCCGCGTCACGATCAGCGGGCCGAGCGGCGCGCAGGTATCGAAGTTCTTGCCCGGCCCGAGCGAATAAGCGGCCGAGCCATCGGGCCTAAGTTTGACTTGCCGGTCACGCGCGGTCGCATCGTTCATGATGGTGAAGCCAAAAATGTGCTCGAGCGCGCGCTCCTTTGGTATGTGGCGGCCGGGCCTGCCGATCACGATCGCTAGCTCGGTTTCATAATCGAGCTTCTTGGTCACCTTGGTGTCGAGCAGAATGGCGTCGCCCGGGCCGATCACGCCGGTGATCGGAATCTTGATGAAGAACTCGGGCTCTTTCGCGGTGACGATCGGCTTCTCCTCGCGGTGATCCCAATAGTTCTCGCCGCTGCAGAGGATGATTCCGGGCTGCACGGGCGCGCGCAGCTTGACGCGCGCGAGCGGCTTCCTGCCCTTGCCGCGCGCACGGCTCGCGTTGACCGCGCGCCTCGCGAGCGCGAGCGAGGCTCGACCGCCGGCGATGAACGCCGTCATGTCGGCCAGCCGCGCCTTTTCGGCGGCGCTCAGACCCCGACCGCCACCAAGCGCATCGAGCAGATCGACAACGTCATCGCCGTCGAGCGCGGCAAGCCGCACTTCGCGGCCGCGGGTATAACGCGCAAGCCTCATCACCGTCTCCTACGGGTTTAGCGCGGTCCCATCTGCGCGAGCAGCGCCTGGGTCAGCCGGCTGGCCGGCTCGCGCAATTGATGGACGAGCGTGAAGTGGTTATCGCCCTTGAGCGAAATAATGTTGCTCGGGTAGTTGAGCCGATGCCAGAGCGCCTCCATGGTCTCGGCCTGGCGCGCATATTCGGCCGATTCGATGTCGCCCGAGACGAACATGAGCGGTGCCCGCACCGGATAGCGCTGGTGGATCGGGCTGTTACGCTTCGCCTCCTCGGCATCGAGACGCACTTTGTCGTTCAGATAGCAAAGCCTGATCGGCTCGAGGTCGTAGATCCCCGACATCGAGCACGCGCTCTTCACCACAGCGGCCGGCAAGTCGCTCGCCAAGGCGGGCCAATCGGTCGCCAGCATCATGGTCGCGAGATGGCCGCCGGCCGATTGACCGCTGACATGCAGGCGCGCCGGATCGGCACCGAACGATTGCGCATTGCGATAGACCCAGGCGATCGCGGCGCGGTTCTGACGCACGATCTCGTCCATGCGCACGTCGGGCGCGAGGCCATAATTGATCACCACCGTGGTCACGCCGTTCGGCCGGAAGCCTTCGGCGACGAAGCCGTTGTGGCTTTTGTCGAGCGAGTACCAATAGCCGCCATGAATGAAAACCTGGATCGGGGCGTTTGGCGTCGCGGCCGGAAAAATATCGAGCGTCTCCATGGGCGATGGGCCATAGGCGACGCCGACCTGGCACGGCAAGGTGGCGCGCGTCACCGCGCTCCACTTCGTCCAATTTTCGAAGTAGGTCAGGAATTGCGGGTAGCGACGCCGGTTGTTGTACTGGGCGTCGAGCTCTGCCCGGGTGTAGGCAAGATAGACATTTGCGTCGCTCATGGCGGCTATCCTGACCCGTCCTAGCCCAAGGGCGCAAGCGATGGTCGGCCGGCATAGCGCCCGCCGAGCTCGGCCTCGATGCGCAGCAATTGGTTGTATTTCGCGAGCCGCTCGGCGGCGCGCACCGAGCCGATCTTGATCTGGCCGCCGGCGATGCCGACCGCGAAATCGGCGAGAAAGCTATCGTCCGTCTCGCCCGAGCGCGCCGAGATGACGGTGGCAAAGCCGCCCGCGCGCGCGGCTTTGACCGCCTCGATCGTGCCGCTCAGCGTGCCGTTCTGATTGAGCTTGATCAGCGCCGCGTTGGCCGCCCGTTCGCGCACCGCGCGCGCGATGCGCGCGGGCTGCGTGCACAACAGGTCATCGCCCACCAACTGCACGCGGGGCAGACGGGCCATCAACGCCGTCCAATCGGCCCATGCCTCTTCGGCGAGCGCATCCTCGATCGAGACGATCGGATAGCGGTCGACCCAGCTGGCGACGAGGGCGATCAGTTCGTCGGCACGCCGAAACACGCCCTCGCGGTCAAAGCCATAGGTGCCGTCCGGCTGCAAGAGGCCGCTCGCGGCCATATCGAGCGCCAAGGCGACTTCCTCGCCCGGCGTGTAACCTGCCGCGTCGATGCAGTCGATCGCGAAGTCGAGCGCGGCCTCGGCTTTCTTGAAGCCGGGGCTGAGCCCGCCCTCATCGGCAAGCAGGGTCGGCAAGCCGCGCGCGCGGCTGAGCTCGGTTGCCTTGGCGCGTACCGCGAGCGACATGGCGAGCGCCTCGCTATAACTCGCGGCGCCAACCGGGACGATCAGGAAGTCTTGCAGGTCCATGCCGCCACCCGCATGCAAGCCGCCGGAGAGCAGGTTGACCATAGGCAGCGGCAGCACTGGCAGCTCAACGCCGGCGAGCGTGCCGATATGCCGGTAGAGCGCGACGCCCTTGGCCACCGCGGCGGCGCGACACGCGGCGAGCGAAACGCCGAGCACCGCGTTGGCGCCGAGCCGGCTGAGACCGGTTCCGCCGTCAAGCGCGACCATGCGTCGATCGAGCGCCGCCTGGTCATCGGCCGCCGTGCCGTGGACCGCGCGTGCGATCTCGCCATTCACATTCGCCACCGCCCGTGTCACCCCGAGCCCGCCGAACACCGCTCGGTCGCCGTCGCGCAGCTCATGCGCCTCGTTGCGCCCGGTTGAGGCGCCCGAGGGTACGCTCGCACGGCCCATCGCGCCGCCTTCGAGGCGGACGTCGACTTCGATGGTCGGCCGCCCGCGCGAGTCGAAGATCTGACGGCCCTCGATCACCGCGATCGCCAGACGGCTCATGGCATGCCCCCCTCTCCGACCAGACCCAACACGTCATTCGGATCGGCCGGTGGATCGAGAATCAGGCGCCGCGCGATCGCGCGGATCGCCGCCACATGATCGGGCGCGGCGATGTAGTCGAGCGGCGAATCGCCGTCGACGCGCGCCAGCATCAAGCAGCCGGTCTGACGTGCAAGCGCGTGGTCGAACACCTCGAGCCCCTCAGCCGCATAGGCGTCGAGAAAGGCCTTGGTCGCCCGCCGACGCGCCTCGACGAACGCCGGAAAGCAGATCGTGCCGAGTAGCAGATGCGAAAGGCAGAACGCGACATCGAAATGCGGATCGCCCCAATGCGCGACCTCGGCGTCGAGCAGCACGACCTCTCCGCCATCGACTAGCATATTCTTCGGGCTGAAGTCGCCATGGACCAGGCAGAGCCGGCACGCCAAGAGCTGCTCGACCGTTTCATCGACGGCTGTTTTCAACGCCGGATGGCGCGCTGCGACGCGCCGGAAAAATGGCTCGATGCGAAGCTCGATCAGGAAGGTTCGATCGTCGAACTGGCGCGCCAAGTCCTCGCGCACGCTGCTACGCCGATGCAAGAGACCGAGTAAAACGCCGGCGCGACGCGCCGTCGCCTCGCTCGTCTCGCCGGCAACCAACAGGTTCTTCCAATTGCGGAAGCGCGGCGGCACCAGCGCCATCGCGAAGCGGTGATGCAGGGGATCGCTCCACAGCACGCGCGGCACGCACTCCGTCCCCAGCACTTCGGCCATGGCGCGCAGCGCGGCGACTTCGATCATGGCGCGGCGCGGATCGGAGCGCCAATCGGCTCGCACTTTTAGCTGCGGCCGCGCCTGCTTGATCACATAGGGACCTTCCGGCCCGATCACGAGCGCGAGATCGCTCGAGACGCCGCCGCCAAAACCGCCCTCGCCGTTCCCGGCCTTGAGTGTCGCCTGCGTCATACTCACCGCGTTCGCGCTTGATGTTGCCTTGAAGCTAGGGCCGGCGTCACGCGTGCGCCAGCGTCCGTTTTGTCGCACGCGTGGACTTGGCGCCGTGTCATCGGGCATGATCGGGCCAACGGCTGGGCGGGAAGACCGACAAGCCGAGCAGCGCCAACAGGGAGCGTTCCGTGCAAGGCACGATGATGGATTTTCCGCTGACGTTGCGCCATCTCTTTGAGCGCAATCATCAGCTTTTCGGCCGGAGCGAGGTGGTCACCCGCCTGCCCGACAAATCGATCCACCGCTATCCCGCCGCCTCGTTCACGCGCCGCGCCATGCGCCTCGCCGCCGCGCTGCAAAAAGCCGGCCTCAGAAAGGGCGACCGGGTCGGCACCATGATGTGGAACAGCTACGCCCATCTCGAAGCCTATTTCGGCGTGCCGCTCGCGGGCGGGGTGTTTCATACGCTGAATTTCCGGCTGCACCCGAACGACATCGAATACATCGTCAACCATGCCGAGGATCGCTTCATCATTGTCGATGACGTGCTGCTGCCCTTGCTCGAGCCGGTGCGCGCGAAAATAAAGGCCGAACGCATCATCGTCGCCGCGCTCTCGGACAAACCGGTGCCGGCGGGCTATGAAAGCTACGAGGATTTCATCGCCGACGCCCCGGCCGAGCCCATGCCGGTCACGCTTGAGGAAAATGACGCCGCCGGCATGTGCTACACCTCGGGCACCACGGGGCGGCCCAAGGGCGTGGTCTATTCACACCGCTCGATCATGCTTCACACGCTCGCCGCCGGCCTCGCTGACGCACTCGCGATCTCGAACCGCGATACCATGTTGGTGGTCGTGCCGATGTTCCACGTCAATAGTTGGGGTATTCCGTTTTGCGGCGTGATGACCGGCGCGCGCCTCGTGCTGCCGGGCGCGCATCTCGATCCGGTCAGCCTGCTCGATTTGTTGGAACGGGAAAAAGTCACCTTCGCGGCCGGCGTGCCGACGATCTGGTTCGGCCTCCTCCACGCGCTCGACAAGGAGCCGGGTCGCTGGAAATTGCAACCGGGTTTGCGCACCTTCGTCGGCGGCTCGGCCGCGCCCGAAGCGCTGATCCGCGGTCTCGACAAGCACGGGGTCAAGGTGGTCCACGCCTGGGGCATGACCGAGATGAGCCCCTTGGGCTCGATCTCTCGGATCAAGAGCACCCTCGCCGACCAACCCGAAGACGCGCTCTATGCCCTCCGCTCCAAGCAAGGCATGCCGAGCGTGTTGGTCGAAATGCGCGTGGTCAATGAGCAGGGCATCGCGCCGTGGGATGGCGCCACCATGGGCGAACTGCAGGTGCGCGGGCCGTTCATCGCCGCGCGCTATTTCAATGATGAGAGCCAGAAGGACAAATGGACCAAGGACGGCTGGTTCATCACGGGCGATGTCGCGACGATCGACGCCGAAGGCTATATGAAACTCACCGACCGCACGAAAGACCTGATCAAATCGGGCGGCGAGTGGATTTCCTCGGTCGATCTCGAAAACGCGCTGATGGGCCACCCGGCGGTGAAAGAGGCAAGCGTCATCGCGGTCGCGCACCCGAAATGGGATGAGCGACCCTTGGCGGTCGTCGTGCTGAAGGACGGCGCGCAGGCAACACCCGAAGCGTTGAGAGCGTTCCTCGCGGCCAGATTCGCCAAATGGTGGCTGCCCGACGGCTATGCCTTCGTCTCCGAGATACCCAAGAACCCGGCTGGAAAATTTCTGAAATCGAAGCTGCGCGAGCAATTCGACGGCTGGACATGGGACGCGCCGGTGTGAGGAGGCCTGATTAGGCGTCGCACCCCAATTCGTCGTCCCCCGCGAAGGCGGGGGATCCAGACTGGCGAGTGACCGTTAATGCCGCATCTCCTGGATACTCCGCCTTCGCGGAGTATGACGGGAATGGGAACGGGGCCACAGTACCCGCCATCAGCCCCCGCCCGCCGGCTTGTTGCATGGGTTCTGCGGCTTTTCGCCTTTCAGAACCCGCACCACTTCCTCGGCACCGCGGCGCCGAAGTTCAGCCAATGATTCGTCGGACGAGAACGCGATGTGCGGCGTCGCGATCACGTCGGGCCGCGCGATCAACGCGGCGGGCGGGTTGGGCTCGCCCTCGACGACATCGAGCGCCGCGCCGCTTATGCGGCCGGCATCGAGCGCGCGGATCAGCGCCTCATTGTCCACGACCGGACCGCGGCTGACATTGACCAGGAACGAACCTTTGCGCATGCGCTTGAGAAAATCATCATCGACGAAATGGCGCGTTTCCTCGTTCAACGGCAAATGCACGACGATCACGTCTGAATCGTGCAAGAGCCGATCGAGGCTGACCAATTCGGCATGCGGCACGCCGCCCTTGACCGCGACGTCATAGGCCAGCACGTCGAGCCCGATGCCGCTCAACTTCCGCGCCGTGGCGCGCCCGATGCGGCCAAAGCCGAGAATGCCGGCGGTCAGCGTCGCGGTGCGCCTGAGCCGCGCGCCCGAAGGATCCCACCGGCCGCGCTTGACCTCGCGATCGAAGCTCACCAGCCCCCGCGTCCAGCCGAGGATCATGGCAAGCGCGTGGTCCGAAACCTCCTCGACGCAATAGTCGGGCACGTTGGTGACCCAGGCGCCGCGCGCGGTCGCGGCCGGCACGTCGATATTGTCGAGCCCAACGCCATAGCGCGCGACGATCTTGAGGTTTTTCGGCAAAGCGATGGCCTTGTCCGAAATACGCGCCCAGCAAGTCAGGATCGCGCTCGGGTCATTGGCGCCGATCAGGGCTTCGATCTCGGCCGGCGGCGCGGCGGCCGATGGCCCGATCACGAGGCGATGCCCCGCCCCTTCGATGATGGCCCGCTCGATTTCATTGTCAGCCCAGGCAAAGTCCGTCTGTACCACCGTCGCCATGGTCATCCCCCCACTTCGGTCCGTTGCAAAAGATGATGCACCCTGGTGCGCGCTTGTCTATCGTCGCGCGCGCCGCGCCGGTCGTCGCCCGCGCGGACGCTCGTTCGGGGATGCGCCATGGCCGTCAAGGATGCCGGAAAACTCTTCGTCTGCCGCACCTGTGTGCGCGATCGGCGCGTGCCCGAGGGCGAGCAAACCGAGGGCGCCAAATTGTACGATGCGCTCGAGGCGGCCCTGGCCAAGGACGGCGGCGACGTGCCGCTACGCGGCACGGCCTGCTTGAATGGCTGCCCGAGCCCATGCAACGCCTCGGTGCGCGGCCATGGCAAGGCCTTGCTCCGGTTCAGCCGGTTGACCCCCGACGACGCCCCGGCGTTGATCCGCATGGCGCGGCTCTACCTCAAGCATAGGACCGGCGATTTGACCGAAAAGGAGCTGCCCGAAGCGCTTCGAGCCAAACTGACCGCGCGAGCACCGGCGAACAATCCAGGGCGCTGAGGCACGGCCCGATTGGGGTGAAAAGTAGTGCAAAGCCCCAAGGCCTGGTCTATTCTTCATCATTCGCCTCGCCGGCAAGAAAATCGACAACAAAAATGGCGCGGTGCCCTGCCAAGTCCCAAGGAGGCTTCTAATGGGTCGCAAGCTCTTTAAGAACGTCATGATTTTCGACGGCACCGGCAAGAAATCCTATGCCGGCGAGGTGCTCGTCCAAGGTAATCAGATCAACAAAGTGGCGAAGGGCAAAGGCCAGATCGAGGCCGGCGATGCCGATGTCGTCGATGCCGCCGGCGCGACGCTGATGCCCGGCCTGGTCGAGCCGCACGCGCACGTCACCTACACCAATTGCACGATGCTGCCGGGCATCGGCGAAATGCCGCCCGAGGAGCACATGGTGCTGGCGCTCGAGCACGCCAAGATCATGCTCGACCAGGGCTTCACCAGCCTGTTCTCCGCCGCCGGCACCAGCAAGATCCGGATCGAGCCGGTGCTGCGCGACACGATCAACGCCGGAAAATTCCCCGGGCCACGCATACGCGCTGCCTCGCCCGAGATCAATTCGACCGGCGGGCTCGGCGATGAGCGCCTGCTGCACATGCATCGGGAATCGGTTGGCCTCTTGGCCGACGGCCCGGTCGAGGTGATGCGTGCCGCGCGGCTTTGCGCGCGTGAGGGTTGCGACACGATCAAGATCAACATCTCGGGCGATCAGTTCCAGCGCAATTGCGGCAACGAAGCGCTCGCCTATAGCGACGAGGAAGTCGCGGCGTTCGTCTGGGTCGCAAAGGAACGCGGCCTCAACATGGCCACGCACGCGCGCGGCGACCGTGCCGTCCGCATGGCGCTCAAGCACGGCATCCCGATCATCTACCATGCCGATTTCGCGACCGAAGAAACCATCGACATGCTGGAAGCCAAGAAGAAAGACATCTTCCTGGCGCCGGCGGCCGGCATCATCTACACGACGGCTTACGAAGCCAAGGATTGGGGCTTCGATGAACCGACGGTCGAGAAATGGGGTCTCAAGCGTACGCTTGAAAACACCATCCGGACCTACACGGAAATCCGCAAGCGCGGCATTCGCGCCATGCCGGGCGGCGATTATGGCTTCGCCTGGGCCCCGGTCGGCGTCAACGCGCGCGATCTCGAGCACTTCGTCAATCTGTTCGGCTATACGCCGCTCGAGGCGCTGCGCGCCGCCACGCAATGGGGTGGCGAGCTGATGAAGATGAATGTCGGCATGGTCAAGCCCGGCTACCTCGCCGACCTCCTGCTCGTCGACGGCGACGTGACGCAAGACGTCACGCTGCTGCAGGACAAGGAAAACCTGCTGATGATCATGAAGGATGGCGAGTATTACAAAGCGCCGTCCGCCAAACGCCTCGGCCAGCGCCGCCAGGGCGGCAAGGTCGCCGCCGCGGCGGAGTAGGAAGAAGGCGAAGCGAACTCAAGAACCCTTCCTCCCCTCGCTTTTTGCCGTCGGCGCCGGTCCAGACCACCTTTCACGCAGAGCGGTCTGAGCGGCGCCGACGGAAGTAAACCGGGAGGAAGGGCCTGGGTTGGAGGGGTAAAACCAGTGCGGCCTTACGGCCGCCTTTTCTTTGGTGTTATTTTCTGAACGCATCCCTCCGCAGCGGTGCGCGCACCTCGGTTCCCTTGAATTCGACGATGGTCACCAGCTCGACCGAGTGGTTGTTGGCGAGGCCCTGGCAGCCGATCGAGGCGCGCGCGCAGAGGCCGTTTTCGCCATAAAGCTTTTCCAAAAGCTCGGTCGCGGCGTTGGTGATCGGCGGCTGGTCGGTGAAACCCGGCGCCGAATTGATATAGGCGAGCATCTGCACGAAGCGGTTGACGCGGTCGAGATCGCCGAGCGCGTATTTCGCGTGCGCGAGCATGACCAGGCAGCACTGCGTCATCGCTTCGCGCGCCTGATCCACGGTCAAGTCTTTGCCGACTACGCCCGGCATGTATTGCTTGCCGTCCTTCGAGGGCGTCGCGCCAGCCAGATAGAGCGTGTTGCCGACGGCGGTGTGGGAATGGAATTTCGCCTTCGAGGGCGCGTTTTTGTATTCGTGCTCGAGATCGGGCAGCACGAGGCCTAGTTCGGTGATCTTTTTCTCGACTTGCATCGGATAATCCCTCCCCTGTTGTTGGGCATAGCCTAAGCTGGCATCGAGGTCAGGAAAAGAGGATGCGCGCGGCCTCAGTGAAAATCGCGCGATTTCGGCAAATAGCGGCCACCGGCTTCGCGCGGATCAGCCTGGCTCGCGCGGCGCGCCTCGTCGGCGCGCGCGAGCGGCGGCGCGGCCTTGGGCCCGAGCGCGCCCAAGCCATCGAGCTCGGCCGATAAATCATAGAGCCGCTCGGCCACGACATGGATCACCAATCCCTCGCGCTGCACGCGCCCATGGCAGGCCAAGAGCCGCGAGGTCAGCACGATGCGGCGATGGCGCTCGAACACCTTCGACCAGATCACCAGATTGGCGATGCCGGTTTCGTCTTCGAGCGTGGCGAAGATCACGCCCTTCGCCGTGCCCGGCCGCTGACGCACCAGCACGAGCCCGGCGACCTTGACGCGCCGCTCCGCCGGCAATGTGCCAAGCGCCGCGCAAGGGACGACGCCACGGCGCGCGAGCGAGGGACGCAGCAACGCCAATGGGTGCGCGCGCAGGCTGAGCCGCAGGCTCGCATAATCGTCGATGATCTCTTCGCCAAGCGTCGCTGCCGGCAGCGTGATTTCAGGTTCGGCGGAAGCGGGATGTTGGCCTTCGCTTGATGCAGAAAATCGCGAGTCTTCGCGAGACCCCCCACCCTGTCCCTCCCCCTCAAGGGGGGAGGGAGCCATGGCAAACAACGGCAGCGCCTTTTCATCAGGCAGCGCGCGCACGGACCAGAAGGCGTCGCGCCGGCCAAGCGAGAGCGAGCGATAGGCATCGGCGCGCGCCAGGGCTTCGAGCGTCGCGCGCGTCACGCCCGCGCGGGTCTGCACATCATCGATGCGGCGATAGCCCGCGCCGCGCGCCGCGACCACGCGCATCGCCTCGGCCTCGGCCAGACCCTTGATCTCGCGCAGGCCGAGCCGAAGCACAACGCTGTTCGCTGTATCGGGAGAGCCATCGACCTTCCTTATTTCGTCATGGCCAGGCTTGACCCGGGCATGACGAGAGTTGGTGTCGAGCACACCACCTTTCGTCATGCCCCGCGAAGGCGGGGCATCCAGAACAGTGGCCCCATCGGTCCACGCCTCCCGCTGGATCCCCCGGTCAAGCCGAGGGATGACGATTTGGGGGGTGGCCGAAATGGTGTGTTCCGATTGGGCCGCCATCGCTTCCAGCGTGCAATCCCACTCGCTTGCATTGACATCGACATCGCGCACCACGACGCCGTGTTCTTTCGCGTCGCGCACGATCTGCGCCGGCGCATAGAAGCCCATGGGCTGGCTGTTCAACAGCGCCGTCGCGAACACCGCCGGGTAATGGCATTTGAGCCAGGCCGAAACATAGGCCAGCAGCGCGAAGCTCGCCGCGTGCGATTCCGGAAAACCATATTCGCCGAAGCCCTCGATCTGGCTGAAGCAGCGCTCGGCGAAATCGCGCTGGTAATCGCGCGCCACCATGCCCTCGATCATCTTTTCGCGAAAACCATGGATCTTGCCGGTCTTACGGAAGGTCGCCATGGCGCGGCGTAGCTGATCGGCCTCCTCGGGCGTAAAACCGGCGGCGACGATCGAGATCTTCATCGCCTGCTCCTGGAACAGCGGCACGCCGAGCGTCTTGCCGAGCACGGCCTCGAGCTCTTTTGACGGAAACTCAACCTTCTCCTCGCCATTCCGCCGGCGCAAATAGGGATGCACCATGTCGCCCTGGATCGGGCCGGGACGCACGATCGCGACCTCGATGACGAGATCGTAAAACGTCCTGGGTTTGAGACGCGGCAGCATCGACATCTGCGCCCGGCTCTCGACCTGGAACACGCCGACCGTGTCGGCCCGGCTCAACATCTCATAGACCTTGGGGTCCTCGGCCGGCACATCGGCAAGGCCGAGAGCAAGACCGTGGTGCTGCCTCAACAGTGCGAGACCCTTCCTGATACAAGTCAACATGCCGAGGCCAAGCACATCGATTTTAAGAATACCGAGCGCATCGAGATCGTCCTTGTCCCACTCGATATTGGTGCGCTCTTCCATCGCCGCGTTCATGATCGGCACCATCTCGGCGAGCGGCCCCTTGGTGATGACAAAACCGCCGACATGCTGGGAGAGATGGCGCGGGAAACCGATCAGCTCGCGCGCCAGCGCCAGCGCCATCGAAAGCCGTGCCTCGGATGGATCGAGGCCGATCTCGCGCACCTGCGCATCGCTCGCGCCCTCGCGACTGAAGCCCCAGAGCTGGCTTGAGAGCGCGCCAACCATGTCGGCTGAGAGGCCGAGCGCCTTGCCGACCTCGCGGATCGCGCTTCGTCCGCGATAGGAGATCACGGTGGCCGCGATGCCGGCGCGCTCGCGGCCATATTTCGCGTAGATATATTGGATCACCTCCTCGCGTCGCTCATGCTCGAAATCGACGTCGATATCGGGCGGCTCGTTGCGCGCGGCCGAGATGAAGCGCTCGAACAAAAGATCCATGCGCGCCGGATCGATCGCGGTGATGCCAAGGCAATAACACACCGTCGAATTCGCGGCCGAACCACGGCCTTGGCACAAAATGTCGCGCCCGCGTGCGAAGCACACGATGTCGTACACGGTCAGAAAATAGGGCGCGTAATTGAGCCGTCCGATCAGCCCGAGCTCATGCGCGATCTGTGCCCTAACCTTTTCCGGAATACCCTCGGGATAACGCGCTCTCGCCCCTTCCAAGGTTAGGCGCTCAAGCTCCTGCTGCGGCGTGCGGCCCTCGGGCACCGGCTCGACCGGATAGTCATAACGCAATTCATCCAGGCTGAACCGACAGGCGCCCGCGATCTTGATGCCCCGCGCGATGGCCTCGGGGTGGCGGCGGAATAGCCGCGCCATTTCATCCGGCGCCTTCAAATGCCGCTCGGCATTGGCGAACAGGCGAAAGCCCGCTTCGTCGATCGTGCAGTGCTCGCGGATGCAGGTGAGCACGTCCTGCAGCGGCCGGCGCGCGGCATCGTGCGCGTGCACGTCATTGCTGGCGAGGAGCGGCGCGTTAAGCGCCTCGCCGAGCCGGGCCAGCATGGCAAGCCGCTTGGCGTCATCGCCGCGATAGAGATGGCTGCCGGCGAGATGAACGCGCCCCAGCGCGGATTTGACCAGTGCCCCCACCCGCGCCGTGAAATCTTGCCCCGGTTCCTCCGGCGGCAATGCGATCAATTGCTGGCCTTCGGCGTGGCCTATCAGATCATCGAGGCCGAGCCAACATTCGGCCTTCGGCGCGCGCCGCTTGCCGAGCGTCAAGAGCCGCGACAAACGACCATAGGCCGCGCGGTCTTGCGGAAATACCAGCACGCCGAAAGCCGAACCCGCTTGCGGCTTGCTTGCATCGTCGAACAAATCGAGCCGCGCGCCGATAACCAGTTTCAATTTCGCCTGTTTCGCCGCGCCATGCGCGCGCACCACGCCGGCCAGCGTGTCGCGATCGGTGATCCCGAGCGCTTCATAACCAAGCGCCGCCGCCCGGTGCACCAGTTCCTCGGGATGCGAAGCGCCGCGCAGGAAACTGAAATTGCTCGTGACGGCAAGCTCGGCATAGCGGGTCATCAGCCCGACAATCCATGCATGAACCAGGCGGGCGACGAACCGGGGCGAAAGGCGCCGAGGCGAAACAGCCAGAAGCGCCGGCCCGTCTCGTCCTCGACGCGGTAATAGTCGCGAAAGCGGCTCTCGCCTGAATCCGCCGCATCGATGCCGGCCGCGCGCCACCATTCGGGCGACAGGCGCTCCGGGCCGGTGGCCGCGCGTATTCGATGCACGGCGCGACGCCAGCGAAACATCACCGGCGGATCGTCGGGGATCGGCGCGATCACCTCGATCGGCTCAGGCCTCGGCAGTAGACGCAACGGCCGCTCACGCATCGCATGCGCCGACCAATCAGCGCTCGGTTCAAGCGCGCCGGCCGAGATCACCGCGCGCTCCGGCAAATGACTCTGGCGCGGCGCCGGTCGGTTGACGCTCTCCGGTCCCAGCCGATTGCCGAGCCGGTCGATCAATTGTCCGAGCGCGGCTTCGTCCTCGGCCGCATCGGCACGACGCGGCCCCGCGTCATCGAAATCGAGGCCGAGTTGCACGCGCGGCAATTTGTCGGTCAACGGTGCGGCAAGCGTGATCGCATCAACGCCGAAGCCAATATCGAGGTCGGCCAATTTCTCGACCACGAGGCGCATCAAATGGCGCGGCTCGCGTACCGCGAGACTGGTGCCAACCATGCGCTCATCGACCGCGCCATCGACCTTGAACAGCATCAATTCGAGCCGGCGCACACCGCGCCCATCGGCCTCGAGCCTGATGGCGAGCGCTTCGAGCAGCGCGCGCGTCGTGGCATGAACTGCCTCCAGGCTCGCGACCGGTTCGGCGAACAGGCGCTCGACCCGATAGGGCGCGATGGCACGCGCGGGCGACAAGGGCTCATGCGCCACACCGAGCGCCTGATCGAGCCGGCGTCCCAGCGTCGTGCCGAAGCGCCGCGCCAAGGCGCCACGCGGCAAGCGATAGAGGTCTCCGATGCATCGCAAGCCGACGCGATCGAGCGCCTCGATTTCGGCCGTGCCAAGACGCAGCGCCGCGATCGGCAATGAGGCCAGGCGCGCGCGTGTTTCACCGACCGATACCACGCCGCCATTTCCATAACGCGCCAGCGCCCAGGCCGCGCCCGGCGTATCGGCCAGCGCCGCCTTGGCCGCGAAACCGAACAAAGCAAGCCGGCGCAAAAGATCATCGAGCAGCGCCGTCTCACCACCGCACAGCGCGGCGCAACCGGTCACATCGAGCCAAAGCCCGGCGCCGAAGCCCGCGCGGTCGAGCGCGACCCAGGGCGTATAGCGGCTGCACCAGGTCGCGAGCGCCTCAAGCGCCGCCGCCTCGGCCGCCAGCTCGCTCGGCTCAACGCCGAGCCGGGGCTCGATCGCGCGCGCGTCGCTCAGCGTCTGGCCAGGCCGCACGCCGGCCGTCTCGGCGGCGCCGTTGAGCGCCACCACGCAAAGCCCGCGCGTATCACCGGCGACGACCGCCAGCGGTTCAGCCCGCCAAGCGGGTCTGAGCCGGCTCAGCCGATCGGTCGGGAAGCGCGGCAGCCAGAGCGAAACCACCCGTCTCATGCCGCCACTCCAAAAGCCATTCGCCCGGCACGCCGCCACGGCAACGCTCAAGCACAACCCGCCAACGCGGCGCGCTCGGCCCCTCCACCGCGACCGACACCGCGCTCGGCGCGGCGGCGACACGCCAGCGGGTCAATGCCGCGCTCGGCACCGTGCCGGCCGCGCGCCGCGAGACCAAAAGCGCGGTCACCCCGCTCGCCCCGGCCGCGAGCTGCAGCCGCCGGCTCGCCGCCAGATCGGGCGCTGTCTCGGTCTCGCCGATCACGACCGCCAGGCGCGCGCAGCCGAGCCCCTCGCGCATCGCCCACAACACTTCGGCATCGCGCCGCGCGCGGGCGAACAGGAGCCGGCCGGGATCGAGCCCGAAGCCAGCCAAGCCCGGCGCATAAGGTTCGCCGAGCTCGCGTCGGGCCGCAGTGCTCAAACACCACAGCACCGGCCCCGCCATCCCGCCTGCCAATAGCCGCGCCACCAACGCGACCGCGAAGCCCGCGCCCGCCCCGGCATCGGCACCCGCCGGGCTGGCACAGACCACCTCGTGCAAGGCGCCAAGGGCGAGCCCGCCCGCCGGTAGCACCCGGTCGAGCGCCGCGAGCCCGAGCGGGATTGAACTCGGACCGCCGGCCGAGGCGGTCCCGGCAAAGATGGAGCCGCGCTCCAGCGTGCGGATCAGCCCGCGCAGTTCGGCGATGGCGGCGGGATCCCGCCTCCGTTCCGTGGCGAGAAGAGAAAGTCGTGGCGCTGCCATGGCTGCATGGCCTTTTTGTTCATGATTTGTTCTAGCATAGCCGACAGCCCTGTCAAGCGCTGGACTTCTCTTCCGCCAGCACCGCTTAGGCTGCCCGCGCGCAACCCGCTGGTCTCCAAGTAGAAACTATTAACCCGACCAAGAAATTGAGGTACGGTGCAAGGCGACCAACAAAAACCAAACAAGCAACCCGCCTCATGCTCTACCTCACGCGCAAGGCTGGCCAAACGGTGGTCATCAACGACGCCATCGAGGTCACGGTGGTCGAGGTGCGCGGGCGCGCGGTCAAGCTCGGCTTCACCTTCCCGTCCGAGGCGACCGTGCTGCGCAAGGAAATCCACGAGAAGATACTGCGCGAGAATATCGAGGCGGCGCGCGCCGGCGCGGCCTTGGCCGATGTCGATCTCGACACCAGCGGGCTTTCCGCCCGGCTCGGCGAAAAGCCCAAGACCTGAGGCAACGGCGCGCCGGCCCATTGTCGGTGGGCCGGTCACGACGTTCGGACGACTACTCGCCCATCAGCCCGACGCGCTCGGGCTTGATCTTCACGATGATTCGCGCTTCGCCGGGCTTGCGATAGGGGTAGGAGTCGACGCCCATATACTTCTTGGCCATCTTGTCGATGTGCGCGTCCGCGCCCTTGGTCTCCATCGAGACCACCTTGCCGCGAATCATCGCCTGCCGATAAGGGTTCTCATGGTCAAAGACCGCGATCGCGACGCGCCCGTCGCGCCGCATCGACTTCGGCTTCACGCGCCCTTCGGCGGTATTGAAGATCACATGCTCGCCATCGGTGTCGACCCAGACCACGCTGGCCGAGGGCGAGCCGTCCTGCATCAGGGTCGCGACGGTCGCGAAGTTCTTGCCCATGAGCAGCTTCTTCGCCATTTCCGGTAATGCCGCCATCTTGTCCTCTCCATTGGGTTTGCGAGTCGGTTGAAACGTCGTTCCTCTATATGCGCCCCGGCGCGGCGCTTTGGGAGCCGCGATTTGCCCGCCAGGGCCAAATTCTCCAAACCTTCCAGGGACTTTTCGGTCGGCGAACCGAGCCCCCGGCGGCCCGCCGTTTAAGCCAATCTTAAGGTTAACGAACCACCATCTTCGGCGCAGGGCAAGCCCCCGCCGTCGCACGGACCGCGACGCAACCCCCCGGCGAGCCGATGTCAGAGCCCAACCCCAAGAACAAGCGGCCGGCCGACCAGCGAGTCGCCGTCGCGCTCAGCTATGACCAGGGCAAGGACCCCGCGCCGCGCATCGCCGCGAGCGGCCGGGGCCCGGTCGCCGAGCGCATCATCGCGCTTGCGGCGGAGCACGGCATCCCGGTTCGGGAGGACGCCGACCTCGCCGCGCTCTTGGGCCAGCTCGACCTCGACAGCCTGATTCCGACCGAGGCGTTCGTCGCGGTCGCCGAAATCCTCTCCTACATCTACCGCCAGAACGGCCGGCTCAAGCAACAACAGGCCATGCCATGACCATTGCCGAAGCGCGCGACGCCATGACCGACGTGAAGCGCACCTTGGCCATCGCGCGCGACCGCCTGGACCATGGCGCCGAGGTCGATATCGCGCCCCTCATGCCCGCGCTCGACCGCTTGGTCGAGACGGTCGCGGCGCTGCCGCGCGAGACCGCGATCGCGCTCAAGAACGAGCTGATCGGCCTCTATAGCGAACTCGACAGCTTCGGCGAGGAGCTGAGCGAGGCGCATGAAGCGCTCGCCAAGCAGCTCAAGGGCCTCTCCGCCGGCTCGCGCGCGGCCAGCGCCTATGGTCGCAAGCCGGGCAAGAGCTAGCGCGCGTCATGGATATCGACGCCTATCTCAGATTCGCGCTCGCGCTCGTCCTCGTCCTCGGCCTGATCGCGCTGATCGCCTGGCTGGTGCGCCGCTTCGGTCTGGCGCAGCGCCTCGCGCCCGGCAGCGCGACGCCACGCCGCTTCCGCCGGCTCGCGGTGGTCGAGGTCTGCGCGGTCGACGGCCGCCGCCGGCTCGTGCTGGTCAAGCGCGACGGAGTGGAACACCTATTGTTGCTCTCGGGCAATGGCGGCGGCGTCGTGGTTGAACGCGGCATCGGCGCGCGATCGACCGGGAGCTTCTCGAAGACCCTGGCCGAGACCGAACAAGACGAGGACGACGAGGCAGCCGAGGCCGAAGCCGATGAAACCCAACCGCGCCCGCTCGCTCCCGGCACAGGGCTTCCCGGCAAGGCATCATGAAAACCCGCTACCGCCTTGGCCTCGCCGCATCGGCGCTCGGTCTGGTCGGGTTCGGCGCGCTGATGCTGGCCGCGCCGGCCGCCGCGCAGGAGCTCAATTTCAATCTGGGCGGTGGCGAAGGCTCATCGACCGGGCAGATTCTCCGCTTGGTCGCGCTGCTCACCATCTTGAGCGTGGCGCCGGGCATTCTGGTCGTGGTCACCTCGTTCACCCGCATCGTCGTGGTGCTCTCGCTGCTCAGGAGCGCGCTCGGCCTGCAGCAGACGCCGCCCAACACGGTGATCGTCAGCCTCGCGCTATTCCTCACCGCGTTCGTGATGGGGCCGACGCTGGAGCGCGCCTACAATGACGGCATCGCGCCGCTGATCGCCGAGCAGATCACCGAGGAGCAGGCCTTCGAGCGCACGGTCGCGCCGCTGCGCGAATTCATGTTGCTTCAGGTACGCGACGGCGATCTCCAGCTGTTCATGGACATGTCGAAGGCGGCGCCGATCGCGAGCCCCGAGGAGACGCCCTTACGCGCGCTGATCCCGGCTTTCCTGGTCAGCGAGCTCAGGCGCGCCTTCGAGATCGGCTTTCTGATCTTCGTGCCGTTCCTGATCATCGACATGGTGATCTCGGGCATCCTGCTCTCGATGGGCATGATGATGCTGCCGCCGATCACCGTCTCGCTGCCGTTCAAGCTGATCTTCTTCGTGCTGGTCGACGGCTGGTATCTGCTCGCCGGCGCGCTGGTGCAAAGCTTCGGACAGACCTAGCGGCGGTGCTGATGGATGCTACCCATCCATTAACCGAATCGTACCACCAGCCTTTCGATCTGGTGGTGCGGTGCCGGCGCGTCGGCCTGGCGAACCGATTTTAAGGCTGCGATTTCATCGCCTCCGGCAGGGGATTGGTGACGCTCTGGTTTCGGCCAAGCGCGCGCGACAGGCCGAGGCTTGCGCCGGAATGTATATTACCGTAATATACAGACCATGCTTGTTCTCGACCGTGTCGTGGGGTTCGAGTGGGACATTGGGAATGCCCGCAAGAATACGTCCAAGCACGGTGTGAGCCAAACCGAAGCGGAGCAGATGTTCTTCAATGAACCACTGCTGGTGAACCGCGATCTGAAGCACAGCGATCTCGAGTCCCGCTTCCACGCGCTGGGAAGGAGCGACGCCGGTCGGCTGCTACACGCCACCTTCACGCTCCGGCGGGACGGCACGCTGATCCGAGTGATTTCGGCGCGGGACATGAGCCGTAAGGAGAAGCATCGCTATGACCAGGAAATCTAAACAGCCTCCCAAATTCGTGAGCGAGGCGGCGGAGCGTCGCTATTGGGAAAGCCATGACTCGAGCGATCAGGTCGATTGGAGCAAAGCCGAGCGGGTCCGCCTGCCCAATCTGAAACCCTCAACCACCGCGATCTCCTTGCGCCTTCCGGTCAGCCTGCTCGAGCGCATCAAGATCGCGGCAAACAAACGCGACGTGCCGTACCAGTCCCTGATCAAAACATGGCTTGCCGAGAAGCTCAACTAAACCAATCGGCCGGCGCTGTCTCAGTTTGGTGGCCTCATCCTTCGTCCCTCGACAAGCTCGGGATGAGGGCGAAATTACGGAAATTACGGTGACAGTACACTAAATTGCATCACCCACCCTCGCGCCACGCCGGGGAAATTAGTGCAGTGTCACTGTAATCCACGCCGCCATTGATCCGCTGGTTGCGCACGATCGCGGTCGAGCCGCCGTCGTGATGGACGGTCTAGGTCGAGCGCGTGTTGCGGTTGGTCGCCGCGGTCCACCGCGCATAGGGCTGGTACTTGCCGGCCGCCGCGCCGGCGGTCACGCCGCCGCTATTTCGTTGCGGTCTTGGCCTTGCCGGTTAGGGCGTCGATGCCATCGAGATTGGCGAGGATCTTCGGCAGCTCTTTCATGTCGACGCCATCTTCGGCCATCGAACTGGTCAGGAATTCGAACGCGCCGGCGTGCTCGGTTTTCTTCAGCGCGTCGGCGAAGCGCGCGCGCATCGCGCCGAGCCCTTCGGTGTCGTGGGCGAGCGCACGGGCGACCGCGGCCCGCATGATGCGCGCATGGTCCTCTGGCTTGAGCGCGCCGGCATCGGTCGCGCCGGCCGGGTACATTTGATCGACGCTCGCGGCTACCGCCTGCCAATTCTGATCGTCCCACTGAAGCTCGATGCGTATCAGCGCGGCCTCCTTGCCGGTATCGCTCGCGATCAGCGCGAGGCCCTGCTTGGGTCGGCCGAGCGCGGCTTCGGCGCGCGCCGCGACGCGCTGGCGTTCCTGAACCAGGGGCGTCGCCAATTTCGCACTCTCGGTCGCTTTCAGCGTCGCGATCGCATCTTCCGCCTTGCCATCGAGCAGTTTCACCTCGGCGAGCCGGCCGCCGAGGCGCGCCTTGTCCTCGCCCTCGAGCTTGCCAATCTGCTTTTCGAGCAGCGCGGCGGCACGATCGAGCAAGTCGATCGCGATCAGCTTGTTGGCGAGACCTTCGACGATGCGGCCTCCCTCGGCGCCACTCGGCGCGCTGTCTTCAAACTCGTAATAGAGCCCGAGCGCCTCGAGCGGGGTCATGGCCTCGGCATCGCCCGAAACGAACAGGCTGTGCATCAGCGTGAACATCTGATCGCGCAATTGCGGCGTGCCGGGCGCGTCGGGAAACAGTTCGACCGCGTCCCTGAGCGCGGTGAGCGCGTTCATGTAGTCCTTCTTGCCGGCATAGAGCGCGGCGAGGCGGCGCAGCAATTGCCGCTCATAGGCGTCGCCGCGCCAGGCCGTGCGCAGCCGCTCCAGCTCATGGATCGCCTGCTCGGGCTCGATCGCGCCGCGCTCGAGCTTGAGCTCGATGGCAGCGAAGGCGGCACGCACGCCAACCGGGCCCTCGCGTTTCTCGCCGAGCTTTTCATAGTCTTCGATGGCGGCCTTCTGATGCCCGCTGTGCTCCGCAACCTGGGCTTCGAGATAGCCGATCTCGGCGACCTCCGACGGTTTGATCGGCCCGTCGCTGTTCTTCAGATCGTTGAGGAATTTGGCGGCGCGCTGAAAATTCTTGAGCGCCAAGGCGGACTGCGTGGCGAGCAGGCCGAAGCGGCGTTTGAAATCGGGCGTCAGGCTTTCATAGGCGATCGCGGCGGCGCTGAACGCAGCGTCGGCGGCCGCGAAATCGCCGCTGCTCGCGGCCAGCGCGCCGCGCCAGAGCGTGGCGTCGGCGTCGCCATCGAGCGCCTGGTTGTCGAGGTCGCGCGCCGCTTCTTCGAAGTGACCGGCAAGCAACCGGGTCGCGCCGCGCAGCGCCAGAAAGGCGGGCTCGCGCGTGGCCGCTTCATCCTCGGCGGCGACGCGCTCCAACACGCCGAGCGCATCCGCCGCATGACCGTGCACGAACAATAGCCGCGCCAGTTCGAGCCGATGCCCGGTGCGCGCCCCGCCGGTTGCATCCGCGGCCGCGACCTGCAGGGCCTGACGCGCCTTGTTGAAGCTGCCCAAATCCTCGCGCCGCCAGGTCTTGTAGTCGAACAGCTTCGAGGCATCCTCCATCGGCAGGTCGTCGGAGGCCGCGACGTCGGTGCGGTCCGCTTCGGCCGCGACCGGCTCGGGCGAAAGCACCAGCGCCTCGCCGTCGGTGATCTCGATGCCGCTGGCGACGGCGCCGACCTTGAGCGCGTCGCCAAGCGGCGCGATCGCGATGCCCTGAGCGCTTGGCAGCAGCTTGAACTGGACGAAGCTGCGCGCTTCGGCCACGCCGGAGCCCGGCGTCGTGCTGGTTATCGCGATCAACCTGTCGCCGACTTCGGGGTCGGTCAGCGTGATCGTCGATCCCGCGCCGGTGACCAGCAGGGTGACGCGTCCGCCATTGCCGCTCGAGCCGGGCTCGGCCCGCACCGTGATGGCGTACAGCGGCCGCGGCGGCTCCGCCATCAGCTCGACGAACCAGGTATTGCCGGCGCGCACGGCTTGCGCGCCGATCTCGGGCGCGAGCGCGAGCCTGAGCACGCTCGCCGTCTCGCTCTCGAGCGTCTCGGCGCCGACGAAGGCACGCCCAAGCGGCCCCGCCGCATCGAGCCCTGAAAGGTCGAGCGCGTGCTTGGTATCGAACACGATCCAGAGAAAGCCAAGGCGCTCGAACACCGCGGCGCCGGTTTCGCGGTCGAACGGAAAGCCGAGCCGCACGCCGGCACCGATCGCGTCGGCGCTGACCCGGAGCGAAGCGGGACCCGCCGGCATAAAGGTGGCGCCGCTGGTCGCGCCGTGCGGCGCCGAGGCGCCCCCAAGGCCGATCATGAGCGCGCCATTCGGTTCGGAAGGCGCAACCGCTGGCGGGCCGGGCGAGGTCTCCGGTGCCGGGACTGTCGCCTCCGCCGCGACCGGCGCTTTCGCTTCAAGCTTGGCGGCTTCGAGGTTCGGCATTGCGATCTCGGCCGTCTGAGCGGGCGGTGCCGAGGCATGAGGCTGCGCGACCGGTAGCGGCAGGACCTCGGCGGACTGAGGCGTGGCGGGAATTTCAAGCGAGGGTATCGGCTTGGCGCCCTCGGTGACCACCGGCCGCGCTGGCACCGGCACCGGCACGGTCGCCATCTTGGCGCCGGCCGGGGCACTCGGTCTCGCTGGCTTCGGCTCCGGCGCAGCGGGTGCGACCCTTGTCACGGCGACCGCGTCTTGTTTGGCCCAGTCCGGGCGCGTGACGCGATCTCCGGCCGTCTCATCCATGAGGTCGAGCACGATCCGATTGCCGCGCTGGAAGTGGCGCAGCTTGGTGCCGGCCGCCACGGCGGCGATGCGCACCACCGTGACGTCGCCCTCGACCTTGACATCGACGGCGCGGTAATGGCTCGGCTTCGTGGTCGGTTTGGCCATCGGCTCGATCAGCGCGGGCGAATTGAACCGCACGACAAGGTCATTGCCCGCGCGCTCGACCTTGTAATCGACCAGGCGATCCCAATCGAACACCACGCGGCTGAAGCCGCCGAGCTCGCGCGGCACGATCGAGAGAAACGGTTGACTGCTTCGGTCGGCGGATTGCGACGGGAGCGGCGTCGCAGCGTCCGCTTGCGCCGGGCTTGCCGCCGGAAGCGACGCCGGTGTCGGTGCCGTTGCGCGCAGCGCCGACGGCTCCAGCGCGGCCGGCGCGGCGGCGCCCGCCGCCGGCGCGATCGCCGCGAGCGCCCGGGCGTCGCTGTTCGCCACGACCACCGGTGAACCGGACGCGACGCGCGGACTCGCCGTGCGCGCGCTTGGCGCGGGCGGCGCCGGGGGGATGATCGTCGGGTACGCCTCTGGCGGCGAATCAAACAGATCGACGACGAGCAGCCTGCCAAAACGAAGCAGGCGAAGCTCTACCGGCTTGGTCAGGCTGAGCGCGATGGTCCGCGAGTCCGTCATCAATGTCGCGCCGTTCACCAAGCCGGGCAGGCGTTTCGGAATCACCGCAAGCGCGCCGGTGAACGGCCGGTCGAAGGTGATCTTGACTTCGTTCCCACCCGCCGTCGCGTTGAACGCGACCGGACTTGACCATTCGAACGCGATGCGCGCGAAATCGTCATGGTAGCCGGCGCGTACCTCGATCGGGGTTTCATCGGCGCAAGGTGCGGGCGCGGCAAGCAAGACGGTGACGGAGAACAGAACAGCGGCGCCAAAAACCCTACGCCGCATCGTCGACCTCTTGGCTGGTTCGGCGGATCACGATTTCGATCCCCGGCGGCTCGATTCGCTCGGGCAAAACAGGCGCCGTGTTCGATGCGTCGCGCGGCAAGGGCGCGCCGAGTGAATTGATCGGCTGCTTGTAGCCCGCGCCGCGCAGCGTCTCCAACACGGCGCGCGCGCGGCGAGCAGACAAGCGAAGCGATGCCGGCCCGGCCCGTTCGTCGACGTCCGCCGCCGATCGCGGACCATCGTCATAGCCGATCACATCGATGCGCCAGGCGCCGGTTTCGAGCGCAATCGCCAGCCGCTCGAGCAAGCGGCGCGCGCCGACGCTCGGCGTCGACGTGTCGTTCGAGAACGCGCGCGCGCGCGACAATGAGATGACCCATTGATCCGCCCGCCGGCGCAACAGGGGTCGAAGCGTGCCGTCGGCGGTGCTGATGATTCGGCTGAGCGCCCCGTTCAAGGCCTCGCCGCCACGCGCGAGCGACCGCGCCGCGCCGCGCCATCGCACGACGCGTCGCCGTGCGTGGTCGAGCAATGAAAGCCCGGCACCGGCGGTCAACGCCACCAGGACATAGAAAGGAGTCGCCACGAGCGTGGTGCCCCAAAGCACGAAGCCGCCGAGCCGGCTCAAGCGGCCAAGGCGACCGCGATGGAGCCCGGGAGTCGCCGAGAAATGACGTGACGCAGCAGTCATTTGCGATCGCCTCTTGCCCGTTCGGGCTGGTTGTGGGATCGCGCTTGGGGCCTTACATGCTGGCGAGAAGCGCGTCGATCTCGGCCTGGCTCGCGCCTTGGCCGGCGACTTGAGGTCCGTTGAGCAAGGCCGCGTCGGGACGCGCATCGTTGAGCTTATGCATCTTGGCCGTGCTGACCGATTTGCGCAGCTTGTCACCGAACACGGAGACGATCTTGTCGAGCTCGACCTCGATATGCTTGAGCGCGTTCACCACTTTGGTGACGCGCTGTCCGGTCAAATCCTGAAAGCCGCTGGCCTCATAGATTCGCGTCACCACGTCGGTGATGGCCTTGCCATGTTCGGGCGTGGCATTGGCGGTCAGGCCCTCGAGCGTTTCGGCGCAATCGAGAATGGTGCTGGTCGCGGCTTCCGTGCCTTTGACGATCGCATCCAGTTCGTCGGTGGCGCGATCGATGAAGTCGCTTCGGATCTGCTCGGGATGAATCTCCGCGATCTCGGTCTTGGCCGAGCGGATGTACTTGGCCAGATCGTCGAGTTCGCGATAGAGGCTGATTTCGCCCGACGTCACGTCGCCGTGAAGCGTGTCGAGTAGGCTAGAGACAACGTCGCCGATCTCATTGACTGAAATTTGGTCACCGCGTGCGATCTTGATTTCATCAAGTCTGGCCTGAAAGGCCGACGTATGGCTCGCATTCATTTCGACGGTCTCCCGCAAAGGTGAGCGCTGTTCGGGACCGGGCGGCTCAGAACGGTCCGAGCACGGCCTGTAGTTTGCCCTTGAGCGTTTCGGCGTTGAACGGCTTCACAATGTAGTTGTTGACGCCGGCCGCCTTGGCCGCGACGACGTTTTCGGTCTTGCTTTCCGCGGTCACCAAAATGAATGGCACGGCCTTGAGCTTGTCGTCGGCGCGAACCTGCTTCAGAAGTTCGAGCCCCGAAACCGGCTCCATGTTCCAGTCAGAAATCACCAAGCCGAAACTTCCGGCGCGCAGCTTGCCCAACGCCTCGCCGCCATCCGCGGCGTCGTCGACATTCTTGAAGCCGAGCTGCTTCAACAGGTTGCCGATTATTCTGACCATCGTCTTGTAGTCGTCGACGACGAGAACGTTCATGTTTAAATCGACAGCCATGTCCGGAGTGCTCCCATGCTTGCAACGCAAATCCAGTGGCTCGGCGAGCCCCGGAGCGAACCATAGAAAAACCTGCCTAAGGGTCTGTTAATGCCGGCCGTCCTCAGGAATTTTCGTCGGGTTTGTTTTCGTCGGGTTTGTGTGGTCGGCGGCGCGCCATGAGCTCCTCGGTTATGGTCTTGGCGCGCGAAGGGTCGAGCAGCGCCAAGATCGACGCGCTTTTCGATTCTTTCATTCGTTCGATCACGTCGAGCAGGATGTCCGATTCAAGATCGCCGAGAATGGCCGCAGCTTCCCGAGGCTTCATACTCTCGTAGATCTTGACCAGA
This sequence comes from Rhizobium sp. Q54, assembly GCA_945892755.1. Lineage (GTDB taxonomy): Bacteria > Pseudomonadota > Alphaproteobacteria > UBA828 > UBA828 > SHWC01. The sequence continues at coordinate 25,789 of CAMDDO010000024.1, forward strand.
CTGCCGACGCGCTCGTCCTCCTGCTTGCTCTGTTGCGCAAGCAAGCCCTCGACGGTCACCTTCAGCGTCTCGAGCGCCTTGATCTTGGCATCCAATTTTTGCTCGGCGGCCGCGAGCGTCTGTTCCTTCAGCGCGAATTCGCGCTCGCGGGCTTCGAGCGCCGCGCGCCGCTTGGAGAGCCCTTGGAGCAGTTCGATCTCGGCGCGGCTCAGCATCATCGGGTCGAAATTCTCATCGTCCAGTCCGAGCCTCGCGCCCGTGTCGTCAGCTTCCTCGGCGCCAGTGCCGGCCTCATCGGGCTGATCGTTTTCTGTCGTCTTGTGCTCGCCCTTGGCGTCGGCCTTGTCGTCGGCGCCATGTTTCGCGGGCGTCTTCTTGCCTGGCGCGGCATCGGCCTTCGCGGCGACCTTGGCTGATTCATCGTCCTCGGACTCGGTGTCAGCTGCTTTTTTCGACGTCGCCTTTGGTTTTTCCTTTTCCGGTGTGTCGGTTTTTTCCGCTGTGTCCGCTTCTGGCGCACCTTCTTCAGGCTTTCCGGCCGCCGGAACAATCGCCCCCAGATCGGCATGCTGCCGTGCCTCAGTCGATGCCTCGGCGGGTGTACCAAAGTCGACCAAAAGCGCCCCCAACTTGCCGGCGAGGAGCAGGCCGGCTCCGATAAGGATGGCCGGTAATATTTTGAATTTAAAAGGTAAATTCATGCCGTTAAAGCGCCTCAGCGAACCGCGCGCAGGGCGCTGAGGATTTCGCGCTCGAGCCGTTTGCGGCCATCACCACGAGGCGAGTCATCGATCACGTCGCTGCCGCCCTGGCCGCGCTCGACACCCTTGCCGGCACGCTCCATCCGGTAGGAGAGTTCTTCATTGAGCCGCCGTGCTTTTTCGATCGACGCTTGCAGGCCCGCGCCGACTTGCTCGGCGCCGGCCTTCAGGCCGGCAATGCCGGCTTCCGCATGGCCCGTGGCCTCGTTCAATGTAGCGATCAGGCCGCGAAGCTCGCTTTGATGCGCGCGCAATGAGGCGAGACGACGACTGAGCACGGCGCCATAGCCGATCGTGGCGCCGAGCAAAATGATGATCAGTACGTCTAGAATCAGACCGAATGCCATCTGTCACTCCGAATCGTTCATCACCGGCTCCTTGACCCGAATGGCGACATTCGGGCCGACACGGCCCATCGAGCCAACCAAGAGCGGCACATCGCCACAACGCAACTCGACATTCGATGACGGCTGGACGCCAAGCATCATGGTATCCCCAACGCGAAACGCGGCGAATTCGCCGAGCTCCATTGTCTGGACATCGAGCACGGCATCGATTTGGACGTCGGTGCGCCACAGTTCCTGCGCCAGATGGGTTTCCCAGATCGCATCGCGACCGAATTTTTCGCCCATGAACATCTGGAGCAGCAGATCGCGAACCGGCTCGAGAGTGGCATAGGGCAGGACGATTTCGATCTTGCCGCCGCGATCTTCCATATCGATGCGCAGGCGCACCAGGATCGCCGCGTTGGCCGGACGCGCAATGGTGGCGAAGCGCGGGTTGATCTCGAGCCGGTCGAACACGAAATGCACCGGGCTGAGCGGCTCGAACGCGGCGGAAATGTCGGCGAGAATGACGCCCAGCATGCGCTCGATCAGATTGCGCTCGATCGTCGTGTAGGGGCGGCCCTCGATGCGCATCGGCGCCGTGCCGCGGCGACCGCCCAACAAGACATCGACGATCGAATAGATCAGCGCGCTGTCGATCGTCATCAGGCTGTAATTGTCCCACTCCTGAGCCTTGAAGACGCCCAGCATAGCCGGCAGAGGGATCGAATTGAGATAGTCGCCGAACCGAATCGAGGTAATGTTATCGAGCGTAACTTCCACATTATCGGACGTGAAGTTGCGCAGGCTCGTGGTCATCAGGCGGACCAGCCGGTCGAAAATGACTTCGAGCATCGGCAGGCGCTCATAGGAGACCAGCGCGCTATTCAGGATCGCCTGAATCCCGGTCTTTTCCTGATCGCCGGCCGCGGCGTCGAAACCGAGCAGATTGTCGATTTCGTTCTGATTCAGGACGCGCGTCGCGGTCTCGGCGGTGGCGCCTTCGGCGCCGCCACCCGGATTGGCGGCGTCAGCCGGCGAGCCTTCGGCCTTGCCCTCTCCGCCCACCATGGCGGCCCATTCGGCCGCCATCTCATCGTCGGTTGCGGGCGTCTCTTGGTCTTTGCCTGGTTCAGCCATGGTCTATTGGATCAACATCTCGCGAAACAACACGTCTTTGACTTCATGCGGCTCGATCGCCCCGTTGATGCGGGCTAGCAGTTCTTCCTTCAGGCGGTAAACGCCGGCCGAGCCGCTGATGTCCTCCGAGCGGAGCTCGCGCAAATAGACCTGGAAGCGGTCGACGATGCGCGGCTTGACCTTTTCGATCTCCGGCAGGACCAGCGGGTCGTCAAACTCCAGGCTCACCGAGAGTTTTAGGTAGCTCGGCTGCTTGCCGGACGAACGCAGATTGACCAGCATGTCGGGCAGCTCGAAATAGACGGCCTCCTTCGGCACCTCTTCCTCGACGTGCTCGGCGGCTTCCTCACCGCCGCCCAGCACCATGTCGAGCACGCCGAACTGGTAGGCGCCGCCGAGCAGAAGAACCGGCAGCCCGATGAAGATAGCAAGCTTCTTCGGGGTAAATTTTCGGCGCTTTTTCGGTGCGCCGCCTTCACCCGACGCGGCATCGGCGGGGGCGGCCTCTTCGGCCTCCGCCTCCGCCTCGACCTCGGTCGCCTTTTTTTTTGCCGCCGCCTTAGCCATGAACAAAACCTCCGGCAGCTCTGGGTGCGCAACCCGGCGCCTGCGTCAAACGCACTATAGGAACGCGAAGGTTAACAAGCGGTTGCGACCGTCCGGATGGACACGGCTTGGCTCGGCAAAGCTTGCCGGCCTGTGCCGCCCAAGCAAGCCGGCCCGCCGTGCAAACCGCTAAAGCCTAGGTAATCCTTGTGGCACGCAACCTGCATGTGAGTTGGCGAAGCGGTGCATCAGTGCGCCTGCCATTGACCACGGTGCAAATACGGCATGAGCAACACGGTTTACGTCACCTTGGCCCGCCAAAGCCTTCTGCGCGAAGAGATGAGCGTCATCGCGCAGAACATCGCCAATACCAGCACGACCGCCTACAAGGGCGAGCGGCGCATGTTCAAGGAGTACCTGTTCCAGTCCGCCGATGGCAACACGGTCTCCTATGTCGAAGACGCCGGCGTCAAGCGCGACCTGATTCAGGGTCGGATCGAGCGCACCGGCAATGACCTTGACGTCGCGATCAACGGCGATGGTTATTTCGCGGTCAACCATCCCGACGGCATTCTATACACTCGCCAAGGGCACTTTCAGCTCGACGCCAAGGGCACGCTGGTGAGCTCGAGCGGGCTTCCGGTGCTCGATGCCGGCGGCCGTCCCATCGTCATTCCCGCGCGAACCTCGCACGTCACGATCGGTCGTGACGGCACGATCGCCACGGACTCCGGAGCGCTGGGCCGCCTTCAACTCGTTCGCTTTGAAAACGAAGACCAGCTCGTGCGCTACGGCGAAGGCCTGTTCGCCGCACCAGGAACCGAGCAGCCCGAGACGCTTCGGGCGAAAGATGTCGATGTCCAACAGGGCGCGATCGAGGCATCGAACGTCAGCCCGATCATCGAGATGACCCACATGATCGAGCTCGTGCGCAACTACCAGTCGGCCCAGCGCATGATGGACACCGACAGGGACATGCAGAGCAAAGCCATCCAAGACATGACCGCGGTCAAATAAGGTTAGGGAACAAAGCCATGCGTTCACTCAGCATTTCAGCCACCGGCATGTTGGCCCAGCAGCTGAACGTCGAAGTCATTTCGAACAATATCGCCAATATGGCGACCACGGCGTTCAAGCGGCAACGGCCCGAATTCCAGGACATGCTCTATCAGCAGCAACGCCAGGTCGGCGCGCAATCGTCGGATGCCGGCACCTTGGTGCCCAACGGCGTGCAGCTCGGCACCGGCGTCAAGACCGCGTCGGTCTACCGCATCACCGAGCAAGGCAATCTAGTCTCGACCGGCAACCAGCTCGACGTCGCGATCCAGGGCCGCGGCTATTTCCGCATCGACCTGCCAAGCGGCGACGTGGCCTTTACGCGCGCCGGCACGTTCGCGCGCAGCCCCGACGGACAGTTGGTCACGGTCGACGGCTACGTCGTCAACCCGGGCATCACCATTCCGATCGACGCCGTTACCACCTCGATCAACGCGACCGGCGAAGTCCAAGTCAAACTCGCCGGGCAGACGCAGCCTCAGACCGTCGGCCAACTCGAACTCCACGGTTTCCCGAACGACGCCGGCCTCGAGTCGCTTGGTGACAATCTGTTCGTCGAGACCCCTTCGTCCGGTCAGGCGATTACCGGCCTGCCTGGCGCCAACGGCTTCGGCACACTGCTTCAGGGTTTCCTCGAAACCTCGAACGTCAACGCGGTCTCGGAGATCACCAATCTGATCACGGCGCAGCGTGCCTTCGAATTGAACTCGAAAGTCATCACCGCATCGGACGAGATGCTCTCGACCATCAATCAGTTGCGTTAGGACAGGCGTCTCATGACGAATTTTAGGACGTTCGCCCTCGCGGCCGCCGCCTTCGTCTTGTTCACGGCCGGCATTGTCGCGCAGGTTTTCGCTGCGACGGTCACGCTGCGGCCGGTGATCAATGTTGAAGGCGAAACGGTACGACTTGGCGACCTGTTCGAGGGCATCGCGGGTGGTGCCGATATCGTGATCGCGGCGGCGCCACGGCCGGGTCAAAGCAACGTACTCGACGCCGCCACGCTGAAGCAATTGGCCCAACGCCACGGCCTTGAATGGCGCCCCTATGACGACGCGCAGAGCGCGACGATCACGCGGCTGTCGCGCGAAATCGACGGCAGCGAAATCGAGGCCTTGATGATCGAAGCGTTGTCCGAGCGCCTGCTTTCAAGCGATTTCGAGATCGAGCTGAGCAGCGCCTGGCCGTCCCTCGTGACCGCGATCGACGCCAATGAAGGACCCGAGCTCGTCGACCTCAAGCTCGACAACCGTTCGGGCCGCTTCACGGCACAGCTCGGCCTCGCGCGCGGCGCGCCGGCGGATCAGCTGATCAAAATCGCCGGACGTGTGGTCCGCACCGAGACCATCCCGGTTCCCAGCCGCTCGATCGCGGCCGGCGAAGTGATCGCCGAGGGCGATATCGATTGGCAGCGTTTCCGAGCCGACCGGCTTGGCCAAAATCCCGTGCTCAATGCCGAGGCGATTGTCGGCAAAGCGCCGCGCCGCGCCTTGCGTCCCGGTGTGCCGGTGCGGGCCAGCGAGCTCATGGTGCCTCTGGTGGTGCAGAAGGGCACGCCCGTGACGATGGTTTATATCGCGCCCGGCATCCACTTGAGCATGGTCGGCCGCGCGCTCGAGGGCGGCTTCGAGGGACAAATGATCAAGGTGCTCAACCCACAGAGCAAGCTTGTCAGCTACGGCGCCGTCGCGGCCGACGGCACGGTGCAAGTCACGAACGGCGCACCCGCCGGCCAAGCCGCGCTCGATTCAGTCGAGGGAGAAAGCTGGTGATCGGTACTGTTCGTCGCACATTTCCCGGGATGACCGCGCTCGCGTTGCTCGGCGTTGCGCTTTCCGGCTGCACCGCGTTGGATCGCCTGTCGCGCGTTGGTGAAGAACCCGATCTCACGCCAATCGAAAACCCGATCCAACAAGCCGGCTATCAACCCGTCACCATGCCGATGCCGCGACCGGAACCGGCGCTCTATCAGCCGAATTCCCTGTGGCGCACCGGGGCCAAGGCCTTCTTCAAGGATCAGCGTGCCGCGAATGTCGGCGACGTGATGACGGTCAATATCGCGATCGAGGATCAGGCCTCGCTCGAGAACACCACCGAACGCAGCCGCACCACGACCGAAACCGATAGCGTTTCGTCGATCCTTGGCTACGAGCAATCGCTTGGCAAGATCCTGCCGGAAGCGATCGACCCGACCAACCTGATCGACATCGACGGCTCGACCGAAAATAGCGGCGCGGGCACGATCGACCGCAGTGAGACGATCGAGCTCAAGATCGCCGCCGTGGTGACACAGGTTCTGCCCAACGGCAATCTGGTGATCCAAGGCCGGCAGGAAATTCGCGTGAATTTCGAGGTGCGCGAGCTTTACATCGCCGGCGTGGTCAGGCCGCAAGACATCAGCTCGTCCAACACCATCAACTACGACAAGATCGCCGAAGCGCGCGTCGCCTATGGCGGGCGCGGCATCATCAGCGACGTGCAGCAGCCGCGCCTCGGCACGCAAATCCTCGATATCGTCTACCCGTTCTAGGCGACTGGCTCTTGCAGGAAAAAGCGCCGGTTCAAGCCGCCGCTTTTTCTTTGAGCCGCTCGAGGCCGCAATTACTCGTCCCGGTGCGTGCGCTCGTGACGCTCGTGTCGCTCCTGCGCCTCGATCGACAAGGTCGCGATCGGGCGAGCATCGAGGCGCTTAATCCCGATCGGTTCGCCGGTCTCCTCGCAATAGCCGTAGGAACCGTCTTCGATTCGCTCCAACGCGGCGTCGATCTTGGAGATCAGTTTGCGCGCCCGATCCCGCGTCCTCAGCTCGACGGCCCGCTCGGTCTCGGTCGCGGCCCGATCCGCGATGTCCGGCTCGGCCACGGTTTCATTCTTGAGTTTTTGCAGAGTGTCGCCGGTGTCCATAAGCAATTCGCCCCGCCAATCCAGCAAATTCTGGCGGAAGTATTCCCGCATACGCGGGTTCATGAACGGCTCTTTCTCGGTCGGCCGATAGCCGCGAGCAAGCCGAGGCGATTTGGTGGACTTTGTCGTTCGCCGCGCCACGGCGCAGGGACTCCTTGTTGGAGAGCGGCCGCGGAGTATAGGGAAGCCGCCTGCCCGTCGCAACAGCCACGCGCAACCGCGGCAGGTTCTCGGGCGAGGCCGTAATTCTACATTATTTCAATTAGATAGATATTATCTTTGAGGGCCGGTGTCGTCGTCGAATTTGGCCAGCTCAACCAGGGCGCGAAGTTCGATCTCGGCGATCACGTCGTCGAGCTTGGGATCAGTGCCTTCGCCCCGAGTGCGCCGCAGCTCGGCTGCGAGCGCGCGCAAGGTGTGGCGCGGAATTCCTTCGGTCAGCAGTCCGAGCCGAATCTCGTCGAGACGATCGAGCAGCGAGCGGCCCCGATTGAGACCGCGTGATCGGCCTTGGGTGGCGTCCTCCGCACCCTGCAAAGCGAGGAGCGCCGAGACCGAGGCGAGCGGGGCCGTTCCGCTCAGCGCCGCGCCCGTCGTGCTCGCACCGGTATCGATCGAAAAACGGCCAGCCGGCGCAGCCGCGCCGCGCCGCGCCGCTTGTCCTGTAGTGGACCGGATAGGTCCATTCGATTCGATTTTCATGATCTTGGCGGCCCGCCTTCATGGTCGGTACGTCTCGCCCGAAGCATGGCGCCGGCGGCTTAATAATGCGTGAAACAGCGGCCGGACCGGCGCGCCGCCACGGCAGGTCTTGCCAGGTCGCGGCAAACATTGCCGCTGCGCTCTGCCGCCGCCTCGCCCGCCGAACTTTGGCCCTCTTGTTGGATCAAGACCTTAGCGGCGCGCCGTGACTGGCACGCCGCTCGCACAGTGTATCTCGGTTAGGTCCGCCTTCAGAGGTCGAGGATGCTCCGAATGTCGTTCAGGCTTACCAGGAGATTTGTCGCACGACTTGGGTCGATGGGCTTCGGCGCGTTGATTGCCGCCGGGATGATTTTCGCGCTCGCCGGACAGGCAACCCCCGCCGCCGCCGCCTCGCGCATCAAGGACATCGCCGATTTCGAAGGCGTCCGGGAAAACCTATTGATCGGTTACGGCCTCGTGGTCGGGCTGAACGGCACGGGCGACCGGCTCGCCAATGCGCCCTTCACGCAACAAAGCCTGGTCAGCATGCTGGAGCGGCTCGGCGTCAATACGCGCGACGCCAATCTCAACACGCGCAACGTGGCCGCCGTCATGGTTACCGCGACGCTGCCGCCCTTCGCGCGCCATGGTGGGCGGATCGACGTGACCACCAGCGCGCTCGGCGACGCCACCAATTTGTTGGGCGGAATGTTGCTGGTCACGCCCCTGCTCGGTGCCGACGGCGAGGTCTACGCGGTCGCCCAGGGCCAGCTTGTGGTCGGTGGCTTCAGCGCCGGAGGTCAATCCGGCTCATCGGTCACCAAGGGCGTCCCGACCGGCGCACGCATTCCGAGCGGGGCGATCATCGAACGCGAGATCGGCTTCGAGCTCGGCCAGCTCCAAACCGCGCATATCTCGCTGCGCAATCCCGATTTCACGACCGCGCGCCGGGTCGCCGATGCGATCAATGCGCATCTCGGCGGGCAGAGCGCCCATCCGACCGATTCCGGCACCGTGCTACTGGCGATTCCCGAGAAGTACCAGGACTCGACGGCTGCCTTGTTCACCGAGGTCGAACAGCTTCTGATCGAACCCGATACCAGCGCCCGCATCGTGATCGACGAAACCTCGGGCGTCATCGTCATGGGGCAGCACGTCCGCATCAGCACGGTCGCGATCGCCCATGGCAATTTGACCATCCGGATTTCGGAAGCGCCGCAGGTCTCACAGCCGGGCGCGCTCGCGCCGACCAGCGCCGCGACCACGACGGTCGATCGCTCCAATGTTGAGGTCGACGAGGACGGCGAAAAGCGCACCGCCGTCATGCCGGCCGGCATCAGCATCCAGGAACTTGTCGGAGGTCTGAACGCGCTCGGCATCGGGCCGCGCGACTTGATCAACATCCTTCAGACCATCAAGGCGGCGGGCGCCCTGCAAGCCGACATTCTGGTGATGTGATGGGCAGCGCCGTCGATAGCCTGACCGCCGCGCGGGCCTACGCCCCGGCAAAGCCCGAGCCCCTCAGCAGCGCCAAAGCGCGCGAGGTCGCCGAGGAATTCGAGGCGTTTTTCATCTCGACGATGCTCGAAACCATGTCGAGCGGCATCGAGGTCGATCCGGCGTTCGGCGGCGGGCATGGCGAGCAGGTCTTCCGCTCGATGTTGAATGACGAATACGCGCGCACCTTCGCGCGGGCCGGCGGGATCGGTGTCGCCGACGCCGTGCACCGCGAAATGATGCGTCTTCAGGAGGTCAAATGACCACAGCCACCGAAACGATCGACCCGGGCGAAGTCCGGGCACTCATCGGGGTAAGCCGCCGGTTGATCGATCTCGCCACGGCCGAGCTGGTCGCGCTGCGCGCTATGCGGCCGAAGGACCTCGCGCCAATCATCATCGAAAAAACCGAGCTTACAGGCCAGTACGAGACCAGGCTTCGCTCGCTCAAGCAACGCAAGGCCGCGCTCAAGAGACTCGAGCCGAAGCTGCTGGCCGACCTTAAGAATACAACCACGACCCTGAACACGATCCTGGCCGATAGCAGCCAAGCGCTCAACGCGGCACGCGCGGTCAACGCGAAGCTGATCAAGTTGATCGCCGATGAAGTGTCGCGCCAGCGCAATCCGGCCAGCGCCTACACGCGCGAGGCTCGCGTCGAGCGTGTCGGCCGCGGCGCCCGCGTGGCCGGCCCGATTCAATTCGACGAACGCGCATAGCCGAGCGAGCGCCCCCCATGTCACTCGCCATCGCAATGAACAACGCGCTTTCCGGTCTTGCCGCGAGCCAGCAAGGGCTGGCCGTCATTTCGCAGAACGTCGCCAACGCAAATACCGAAGGCTATTCGCGGAAGCTTGCCAACCAGTCCACCGTGATCATCGGCGGCGTCGGCAGCGGCGTCCGCATCGACGACATCACGCGCCTGGTTGATGGCTTCCTAGCCGCTGAGTCGCGCGTGGCGGCGAGCGAGAACGGCCGGGCCAAGGCACTGGCCCAGGTCCATGCCTTGGCGCAGAACATGTTTGGCGCGCCGGGCAATAATCTTTCGGTGGCCGATGACCTGGCACGCTTCAACAACTCGCTCGAGGCGCTTGCCAACAATCCTGAGAACGCCGGCATCCGCCTCAACGCGATCAACGCGGCGAAGCGCCTTGCCGAGAATGTCCGCGATCTTGCCGATAGCGCCCAGTCGATCCGACGCGAGGCCGATCAGCAGATTGATGCCGCGGTTGATCGCATGAACCAACGGATCCTGAGTATCGATGAGTTCAATGATCAAATCTCGCGCGGCATCGCCAATAACCTGCCAATTGTCGATCTCCAAGATCAGCGCGATCTCGCCTTGCGCCAGCTCGCGGACGAGATCGACGTTCAAACCTTCACGCGAGCGGATGGTCGCATGGCGGTCCTGACCGGCTATGGCGTGGAGTTGGTCGGTGACCAGGCGACCTTGGTCACCTACAGCCCGGCCTCGTCGGTCGAGCCCGCGACGGTTTTCGGCGAAATCACGGTTTGGCCGCTCAACGAAGAGGGCGACATCATCGGGAGCGGCGCGGACATCGTGACCGCGGGCGCCAGCCCGGCGATTACCACCACGCTTACCGGCGGGCGCGTCGCGGGCCTGCTTCAGGCGCGCGACGAAGACATGGCTGATTTCGCGCTTCAGGTCGAAGCCTTCGCCACGATGCTGCGCGACGAAGTAAACGCGCTGCACAACCAAGGCACCGCCGCACCAACCCCACGCACCCTGACCGGCACACAAGTGGTCGCCGGAACCGACGTTTTTCAGGCTACGGGCACGGTGCGGGTCGCGGTCACCGATCGGGCCGGAGCGTTGATTGACTCCGTCGACGTCGACCTGACCGCACTCGGCGCGGTCACCGTCAACGCTGTCATCACGGCGATCAATACTGGCCTCGCCGGAAACGCGACCGCGAGTATCTCCACGGATGGGGAACTCACCATCACGGCAACATCGGCCGCGCATGGCGTCGCCATCAACGATATCGGCACCGAGGAAGCCGTCACGGAGCGCGGCTTTTCGCATTATTTCGGCTTGAACGATCTGTTCACCGGCAGTAGTGCCGCGGATTTCGAGGTCAATGCCGACTTTGCCGCCAACCCTGCCCGGTTCGCCGCCGCGCGACTCAGCACGACGGCGCTGGTTGGTGAAGGCGCGGTGGCCGTGGGCGATAACCGCAACGCACAAGCGCTCGCCGAGCTCTCGGCGACGACATTCGATTTCGATGCCACGGGTGGGCTCGGTGCGCAGCGATCGAGCCTCGGAAACTATGCGGCGGTCATCATCGCGCTGAGCGCCACACGCGCGACGGCCGCGAACGACAATGCCGAACAGAAAGGGCTCATCTTCGAAAACGTTCAGAACCGCCTGGACGCGCAAACCGGCGTCAACGTCGACGAAGAGCTCGCCATCATGGTGGTGTACCAGAACGCCTTCGTGATGGCGGCGCGCGTCCTCAGGGCCGCGTCTGAATTGCTCGACACGCTGAACGACATGATTCGCTAGGAGAGGTCTCGATGACACGTGTCTCAACCTTCGCTCAGCACGAGCTCATTCGGCAGACCGTCGTCCGCACCCAGGAGAGGATTTATACTCGCCAGGCGCAGATCGCGAGCGGCAAGGAAGCGTCGGCCTTTGCTGCCGTGTCGAAAGACGCCAGCCAGCTCCTCAGCCTCAAATCCGCTTCTGTTCGCGCCGATTCTTTCGTTAACCAGAACAACCAGATCGAAGCGCGCCTGCAGATCGCCGACGGGGCGCTCGCCGGCATGACCGATCTCGCAAGCACGGTGAAGGCGAAGATCATCCAGCGCCTGAACGACGCCTCGGGCACGGCCGGCGTGCTCGATCAGGACGCCGCGAACATGCTGAACTCGCTGGTCGGCCTGCTCGGCACGCAGGTCGCCGGCCGCTTCCTGTTTGGCGGCGCGCAAACCGACGTCGCGCCGATCGCCGATCCCGTGCCGGATCCAACCACGTTCGGCATCGCCGATGACACCTATTATCTTGGCGATAGCACCGAGCTGACGGCACGCGTTTCCGAGACTCAGGAAGTCACCATCGGCATCGCGGGCAATCGCCTGGGCTTCCAGCAGTTGATCGGCGCCCTCAAGGCAGCGATCGAGGGCCACAACACCGACAGCAACGCCATGCTTGAATCCGCGCTCGAGCTCGCGACCGGCGCGATCGGTGAAATCAACGCCTATCGCGCGGAGATCGGCTTTGCCGCCAACGCGGTATCCCGTGCGACCGCATCGCACGAAGATTTTCGACTTTATGCCGACCAGATCGTCAGCCAAATCGAGAATGTCGACGTGCCATCCGCTGTCGCAGCGCTCGCCGCCGATGAAACCGCTCTTCAAGCGTCTTTCATGATCATCGGCCGTCTGAGCTCGCTCTCGCTCGCCGATTACCTCCCCTAACCCCAGCCCCCGACAAGGACTGATCATCATGTTGAGTAGCAGTGCCGTGGCCACCTGCGTCAACCCAGGCGTCGCTCCGCCCAGCCCGGAGATCGAAGCGGCGCAAGAGATCGTTGTGCTCGATACGCGCTTCGGGGCCATGGAGCTCACGCGCTCCCATGTCGTGCGCTTTCCGTCGGGGCTGCTCGGCTTCACCTCGGCCCAGGAATTCGCGCTGGTCGAACTTGATAACCCGAAATACCGGATGTTTCGGATTCTCCAGTGCGTCACCGACGCGACCTTGTCCTTTATCGTGTTTCCACCGAACCCGGATTCGGGGCTGATCGACGCCGAGGACATCGATGCCGCCTGCGCGGCCTTGCGCTTTTCGCCGAAGGATCTCGTCGTGCTCTTGTTGGTCACGGTGCGGAAAGCCGATACCGGCCATCAACTCAGCGTGAATCTGCGCGCGCCCGTGATGATCGATTCGAGCCGCTTCGTCGGCGCGCAGTATGTCCTCTCGAACGAGCGCTATCCCGTGCGTTTTCCGCTCTGAGACGGCAAGCCGCGCGACGGCGCCCAGAGGCACGCCACGCCATGCAGGCCCAGACTGCGCCAAGCCGTTTTAGTGATGTCGCCGAGGTCGAACGCCTGCGCGGTGCGTTGCGAGCCGCACCCGGCGATGCGCGGCTGACGACCGAACTCGGTGTCGCGCTCGCCAGTCTTGGACACCGGGACCCAGCGCGCCGCGCGTTCGAGCACGCGCTGTCGCTGGACCCCTCCTTGGTTGCCACCCAC
>CAMDDO010000025.1 GCA_945892755.1 Rhizobium sp. Q54
CTTGGGCAGGAGAGCCGCCGCGAGGTCGGCGAGCTGCTCGGGCTTCTCGATGTCGAAGTGCTTGGTCGCATCGGGGAAGTGCTTGATTGCGTAGCTCGCCGCATCGGCGATGATTTTGCTTTTTATCTCGGGCGCAATGCTCGAGCCGACCAGTGCTGCCTTGTGCTTCTCGTAGCCGGCGCGGAGCCCGTTGGCCAAGCCGGTGCGGATCCGCTCGGCCATCGCGTCGTCGACGCGCACGCCGGCCCATTTGCTGACGAGCCTCACGAGCCAGGCCACGCCCAGCGTCGCCGCCGACAGCGCGGCGTAGACGAAGTAGTCGACGATCGGCGTGAAATCGACGACGGTCGGCGGCGACGCCTCCGCGGCGAACGTGAGCGCGGGCAAGAGCACGACAACGCTGAGAGTGAGGCAAGGAACGAGCAGCTGTCGAAGCATCGGTGTCTCCTTTCTGAAAACAAAAAAAAGCCGGCGCAGAGGCCGGCCTGGGTGAATCGGGATTGGACGCCTTATGGCGGCACGACGTTCTTCTTACGCACGAAGAAGCGGCCTTGCTCGGCGCCCTTGGGGCTGTCGGTCTCCCAGCGGAATTCGTAGGCGCCTTCGACGGTCAAGAGATCGACCAGGCAGTAGAAGCTCCCGAGCGAAACCCTGACGATCGGGGTGTAGGCCGGCGCCGAGCCGGCGAACTCGACGGAGGTGGCGCCGGGCGGATCGACGATCAGCTTGATCGAGCCCGGGTCGACGAGGTTGCCGTCGTAGTCCTTCACCTTGACCGGCAGGCGCGGCACGTCGCCGATGTCGAAGGTCTGCGTCGGCATCAGGTCTTCTCCACCGAGATCTCGATCGTGATGACGCGCGCCGGCTCTATCGCGAGGCGCGCGGTCTCGCCCGGCGTCCCAAGCTCGATCACCGGCGCCGAGGGCAGCGCTGCGAAGATCCGCGCGAGCGCCTCCGGGCTGATCTCGAAGCCGAGCGCGATCGCATCGAGCAGCACGAGCTGAGCCGGCCGCGCCGCCGCCGCGGCAATTTCGACGAGGACGCCCGCGAGCTCGCTGCCGCCATCGGCCCGCGCCGCGATGACGAGCGCAGGCAGAACAATGAGATCGGCGCCGGAGTCGAGCTTGGCGGCGGTAAAGGCGAGCGCGAGGGGTACGGCGCCGAGCGCCGCCGTGGCATCGAGAGCGGCGAAGCCGACCAGCGTGTGGCCGGCCAAGATATCGGCCAGGGCGCCGAGCTGCGCCGCCCCAACCAGCGTGTGGCCGGCCGCGAGCTCGGCCGAAGCCTCCAGCGCGGCGAAACCGACCAGCGCGTGGCTCGCAGCCGCCTCACCGGCGCCGTCTAACACCATGGCGGCAACCAGGGCGTGGCTCACCTGCATCTCGGCCGCGGCATCGAGAGCCGCCGCCGCGACCAGCGTGATCGAAGCCCCGACCACGCCGGCGGCATCGAGCGTCGCCGTACCAAACGCGGTGGTGAACGTCGGCCCGGCGAGCTCGGCCGCGCCATCGAGCGCAGCGGACGCGACCAGCAGGCTGTTGGCGGAGAGCTCGCCGGCGGCGTCGAGCGCCATCGAGACCGACGCCACGACCACCATGGCTCCCGCCGTCTCCGCCGCCGCATCGAGCTGCGCCGTGGTAACCAGTGTGCCGCTCGCGCCGAGCTCGGCCTGGGCTTCGAGGGTCGCATTGCCGAACGCTGTGGTCAGCGTCAGGCTGGCGAGATCGGCTGCGCCGTCGAGCGCCACCGAGGCGACCAGCGCCGACGCCGCCCCGAGCGCGGTCTCGGCGTCCAGCATACCGGCGACCACGAGCGCCGGGGTGGCGTCGCCGCCCTCGGCCTCGGCCTCGAGCGCGCCGGCGACGATGAGCGCCGGGGCAACGCCCATCTCGCCGGCGGCGTCGAGCGCGGCGGAGGTGAACGCGGTTGACAGCGCGGCGACCGAAAACCCGGCGTGGGCGTCGAGCGCAGCGGCGACAAGAACGGGAACAATGCCGGGCGGCACATAGCGTGCGAGGTAGTAACGGCTCACGGCACCACGCCGTAGAGCACGGCGTCTTTTATGCGGTCCGTCGCGTTGGTGATGTTCGACTGGCCTCGCATTGCGAGGCGTGCCCCCTTCGGGATTGATACGGGGAGCGGGTAGGACGCCGGGCTTATGTTGTTGTCCAGCGCGGTCGATACCCCAGGCAGATCGGTCACGATCGCGCGCTCGGCAGCAGCCGCGCCTAGAAAAGCCGGTTTCTAGGGTTTCTTCATGTCGCCACGGAGCTGAGGACATCAGGCGCGCAAATCAAGCTGTTCACCATTGTCCCTTGCCCCCAAAGAAGTGGGATCAAGTTACCGCCCACTCACGCCTCGCCGCGGGCCGGATAGTCCTTCTCGATGATGAAGTCGAGCGCCTTGAGGAGCTCGCCGAAGTTGGGCCGGGCGAATGGCATGGTGTTGACCGAGGAGGCGTAGAGCGTGCCGTCCGGCTTGACCAGGAATACACCGGGCTCGGCGAACAGGGGCGGCTCCTCGACCCCAGCCGAGGTCTTGCCCCGGCTCGTCGAGATGAAAAGCCCCCACTCGCGCGCCTTGTCGATCGTCAGGCCGTAGCCGATTGGCACCTTCTCAAGGCCCCATTTCTCCTTGCTTTCGCGCGCACGTGCCTCGCTGTCGGTGCTGACGGCGATGACGTCCACGCCTTTGCCCTGGAATTCGTCGAGCTTGCGGTCCAGGTCGCGCAGGTAGGTCGAGCAGATGGGGCAATGAAGCCCGCGATAGACAACGATCATCGAGAACGTTTCGGGCTTTCGGTCGCTGAGCTTCCAGGTGCTCCCGGCGAGGGTCTTGACCTCGAGGTCGGGTACGGGCTTGCGGGGCTTGATCGCGGTCACATCACTCTCCTCTTTATGTCCTCAGGGCGATCGAATGGCGACGGTCCATCGCGTTCGGCTCGGACTCGTAACAAGTAGCTGAGAGCGGGAGCGGGGTGAAGGCTGGTGAGGAGGTTGGCGGCGGGCTTGTCTTAACGTGACGCAGCGGCAGGTTGGGCGAATCCTCTTCCTGACATTCGGCGTGCAGCGATCTTCGAATCCCGAGGGACCGGCTCGTGTTCGATCCGGCGAACTTCGCCGGCGACGCACACGCCCCGACCTTAGTTGCTCGAGAAGATCCTGACCGCGAGCCGCGGCCGCTTGTTGATCGGCAGGATCGAGGCCTCGGTCTTGACCTCGATGGCGCTGCCGTCGGGCCGGGCGAGTTGCCGGGCGTAGATCGGCAGGCCGACCGTGTTAACGGTCTCGATCAGGTTGGCCGGCGCGCCATGGGTCACGAACGTGTCGATCGTGCCGAGCGGAAAGGCGACGCCGTCGCCGGCCGGCACCAGCGTCTCGGTCGCCCCGGTCGAGAGCGTGACCGTGGCGTTGTACTCCTCGAACACGATGCCGGCGAAGGGGAAGCGCCGGCGGGTGTCCTCGCGCAGCGGCTGCGCGCCGGTCGAGGTGAAGTACTTGTAGGCGTCCTCGACCTTGGCGTGGCCGATCAGCTTGTCGAAGAACTCCGGGCTCACCATGGCGAGAACGCCCGACATGGATTCGCCCTTGAGCTCGGTCTCCACTTTCCGCAGCACCTCGCGCACCTTGGCTTGAACATTCGTACCGGCGGTGCCGAGCACGAAGTCGGTCGCCTGCTGGGCCAGGCCGAACTCGGTGAAGTAGTTGTAGAGCGTGGTTCCGGCGCCGTCCTTGACGATGCCGCGGAGCGCGTTGACCTCCATGTATTCGCGCGTCTGGGCGTGCTTCACCCGCATGCGGGTGAGCTTGCGCTCCATGGTGGTGGCGAGCGGGTCGGCGGCGTCCGCGACCCCGAAGGCGCGCACGCCCTGGATGTCCTGGGGCGTGATGACATCGTCGTGCGGGATCCAGGGCAAGGTGAACGAGCGCATCGAGCGCGTGTCGCGGTTGGCGAAGCGACGCGAGAACAACCCGGATCCACTACTGCGCCGTTCCGATGCTCGTGCATCGCAACGGCGTACCGAGTGGTCCAAAATCCCTCGTGATTTCAGCGTCACGGTTCGACGCCAGAGCCTCTCGCCCATCCGAGCAAGTTTCCAAAAGTACGGATATTTCGGGCCGAATAGTTACGTAAAGTCAGCGGCTTAAGAATCCGTACTGATTTGGCGCAGTCCAGAGCTTTGGAGAAAACGGCCCGGAGAGAGGCAAATCCGGGCTCCGGCGCGAGTGGCTCGGTCATGAGCATTGCGGCGTGAACCGCGCGGACACTGGGGTTTCCCGAGGCGACGAACGGCGTCGGAGAAATTGCGACGCAGGGAAACTGGCGGAGGGGGTGGGATTCGAACCCACGGTACGCTTACACGTACAACGGTTTTCGAGACCGCCCCGATCGACCACTCTGGCACCCCTCCGCACCGACGGGCCCCCGGTCTTGGGGAACGCCTCTTTACCTCACCGACCGAACCTGCCGCAAGCGCGGCGGTCGGCCATCGAGCATGACACGTGGCAGAACTTGGGGCGCGGCCGATCAGCAAGCCGCCGCGGCGACCGGCTTGCCGGGCTTCTCGGCGTCTCGCGGCGCACTGTCTACCGAGACATCGAGGACCTCTCGCGGGCCGGCGTGCCGATCGAAGGGGAGGCTGGGGTCGGTTTTCGCTTGAGCACGGGTTATCGAGTTCCCCCGCTGATGTTCTCGCCCGACGAAATCCAAGCCCTCGTTCTCGGCGCTCGGCCGATTCAACTTGGTCGGAACATGCTCTAGCTCCCGCGCCGCTCTCGGAGTGTGAGCACCGCGCCGAGTATCACGACACCGAACACGATGTCGCGCACAGCGATCGGCACTTGCGAGCCCGTCACCAGCGTGCCGAGCGCGGTCAAGAGCAGCGCACCGCCGAGCATGCCCATATAGTGGCCGCGTCCGCCGGTCGCCAGCGTGCCGCCGACCAAGACCACCGCGATGGTCGGCAGCAGCAGGGGCAAACCCATCGAGAGAAAGGAGATGCCGCTGAACCCGGTCATCAGCACACCGGCAAGCGCCGAGCAGAAGCCGCTTAGCATATAAACCGCCAAGAGCGTCATATCGACCCGCGTGCCGGAAAGCTTGGCGACGCGCTGCGAGTTACCGACCGCGAAAATCCGCCGGCCGAAGCTCGTGCGATGCAGGACGACCACCGAGACGATCGCGATCAAGATGATCGACCAGGTGACCGGCGCGAAGCCGAGCCAACGCTCGTTGAACAACCATTGCAGAGCGGGCGGCGATTTGCCGGTCGGGATGCCGCCGGTATAGAGCAGAGCCAAGCCCTGCATGATGCCGTTGGTTGCGAGCGTCACCACGATCGAGGGCATGCCGAACAAGACGATGCCGAGCCCGTTGACGAGCCCAACCACCAAGCCGAAGCCGAGCACCATGGGGATCGCCCAATAGGCCGGCCCATCGGCGCCATTCGCGACCGCCGCGAGCACGACGCCCGAAAAGGCGAGCGTATGCGGCACGGAGAGATCGAGCCCGCCGGTCAGCACGACGGCGCCTTGGCCGAGCGCAAGCACCGTGTAGAACAGCGCCAGCGTCAAGAGCGCGTTGAAATAGTGCGGGCTCCACGATTCACCGCCGATCACCGCCAACACCAGAATGTAGACCACGACGAACAAGACCCAGGCCGGCAGCATGAGCCGAAGCGTCTCCCAATTGATCGTCGTCCATTGACGCAGCGCCGACCCTTTCAACTCATCGTTGGGGCGCAGGGCCCAATCCGGCTGCAGTTTGGCGCGGTGTTCCCTGGCTCCCGGCATGAAGACCGGCAGGCTGCGATTGCTGAGGCCGGTCAGTTTGAGGCGGGCGACACGAATATATTCGGCGAACGCCGAATCGCGCCCGACGGTCGCACCGATCACGGCCAGGATCAGCACGATGCTCTCGACAATCGGTGAATAGCTCGAATTGACATCGAGCACCAAAAGCACGTTGACGATCAGGGTCAATGTGAAAGCGGCGAACGCGGTGCCAAGGCAGCCGCCGCTGCCGCCGCCAATGCGCGTGCCGCCGAGAATGGTCGCGGCAAAGATCAGCAGCAACATGTCCTTGCCGACGAGGGCATCGCCCGAGCCGGTTTGCGCGGTCAGGAACACGCCGCCCGCGCCATAGAAGACGCCCGACAGCGTATAGCCATAGAATTTGGTCCAGTCGGCCGGAATGCCGTTCGAGAAGGCGGCGTCTTCGTTTGAGCCGACCGCGTAGAGCGCGGTGCCGAAGCGCGTGCGCTTGATCAGCAGCCAAACGCCCAACGCCAACAAAATGAAGAGGAGGGCGGCCGGAAAGCCGCCCGGAATCACGTCGCCAATGAAGAAGGAAGAAAAGCCCGCCGGCACATAGCCGCCCGGGTCGGGCATGATCAAAAGGTTGAGCCCCAGGATGATGAACATCGAGGCGAGCGTCACCACCACCGGCTGGAGGCGCATGAAGGCGATGAAGAAGCCGTTGAACGCCCCGACGCAGGCGCCGATGCCGAGACCGGCGAACACCATGCCGATCTGACTGCCCGGCGAATCGCCCGTGTAGGAGGCCATCACGACATTGACCAGCGAGAGCGCGGCGCCGGCCGACAGATCGAAGCCGCCAAGCAGGAAAACGATGGTCTGTCCCATGGCCGCCAGAATGAGGGGGCCGGTGTTCGCGGTCAGGAAGCTGATCTCGAAATAGCTGACAGGGCCTTCGTTCAACGTATCGAGAAAGACAAACATCGCGACAAAGCTGAGCACCGCGACCACGAGTCCGCGCCGACGTCCGATTTGGCGAACCCAATCGGATCTGGGCAGATGGAGTGTCTCGCTCAGGCTAATCATCACGCCGCCCCGGCTGTTGCCGCACTGCCGCCAAGCGCGGGCGTCATGATCGTTTCTTCGCTGATCGCATCGCCCTTCAATTCGGCGACGATGCGACCGCGATACATAACGAGCACACGGTCACACAGGTTGACCAGCTCGGGCACCTCGGTCGAATAGAACAGGACGGCATGACCTTGTGCCGCGAGCTCGCGGATCAGCACGTATATTTCATGTTTGGTGCCGATATCGACGCCGCGCGTGGGATCGAACATCAAGAGCACCTTGCTATCGGCGAGCAGCCATTTGGCGATCGCGATTTTCTGCTGATTGCCGCCGCTGAACGAGGAGGCCGGCTTGTAAAGCGCGCGCGGGTGCACTTGAAGGCGTGCGAACACTCTATCGACCGCTTTCCGCTCCGCGCCTCGATCGACCCAAAGAAAACGCGAGAACCGGTCGATCACCGGCAGTGAGGCGTTGTCCTTGCCCGAGAGCTTGAGGAACAGGCCCTCGCTTTTGCGATCTTCCGGCACCAAGGAAATACCGACGCCCGCATTCACCGCATCGCTCGGGTTTGCGAGCGTCACCGCCCGGCCACCGAGCATGATCTTGCCTGCCTTGAGGCCGATCACGCCGAATAGCGCCTCGAACAACTCAAGTTGCCCCATGCCCTGCAAGCCGGCAATGCCGAGCACTTCGCCCGGCCAGAGCACGAAAGACGTATCGCGCAGCATGGCGCCGGCGCTGAGGCCATCACCGGCAAGCGCTGGCGCTGCGGCATCGGCTTTCCGGTTATCCACGCGCGGCGGATAGATCGCGCCGAGCGAACGGCCGATGATCAGCCGCACCACGTCGGTATCGCTCACTTCATCGATCTTGTAGGAGCCGACATGTTTGCCATTGCGCAAGACCGTGACGCTCTCGCAGAACCGGCGCACTTCGGCCATGCGATGCGAGATGAAGACTACGGTGATGCCCTCGGCCTTGAGTTGCGTGATCAACCGGCCGAGCCAGTCGACATCCGAAGCCGAGAGCGTTGAGGTTGGCTCATCAAGCAACAGCACGCGCGGCTTGCGGCCGATCGCCTTGGCGATCTCGACTTTCTGGCGTGTCGGCAGGTCGAGGTCGCTGATCAGGCGATCGGGACTGATGGCCTCGAGGCCGAGCTTGGCCAAGTGCGCCTCGACCAGTCGACGCGCGTGGCGTTTGCGAATTTGGCTGAAGGCGACCGGCTCGTAGGGAAGCAGAAGGTTTTGCGTGACCGTCAAATCGCGGATCAAGGTGAGTTCCTGGAAGGCGGTTTGAATGCCATGACGATAGGCCGCCTTGGGCCGGCCGAACGGCACCGTGTCGCCAAACACCTTTACGGTACCTTGATCCGGTCTGATCAAACCGCTCAACACCTTGACGAGGGTTGATTTGCCGGCGCCGTTCTCGCCGATCAAGGCGCGCACTTCGGCGCGGCCGATCGAGAGGCTGACGTCGTCGAGCGCGACCGTGGCCTCGAAGCGCTTCGAGAGCCCTTGGACGTCGATCGCGGGCGCGCTGGCATCCATGGCGGACGGTTCCTGACGCCGGAGAAGAAAGGGGCCGCGATGCGGTCGCGGCCCCTCCGTCTTCTAGAGCACGATGCTTACACGACGCCCCGTCTCAATAGTCGGGCTCGCCAAGCAGTGCCGAGCTGAAGCCGAGTTCCGGCGTGTTCGGCGACCAGAAATCGATCGCATAGTCCGGCGGCACGATGCCGGGCGGGATCGTGTTGCAGCCGCCGGCGAAATCGGCCGCGCTGCCCGAATCGCACAGCTTCACGTTGTCTTTGTTCACGTGAACGATCGCGTCATTGTAGAAGATCGGGTTGCTCGCCGGCTTCTTGCCATCGAGCACGTCGACCGCGACCTTGAGCAAGTAAGCGACACCCCAGAGGCCCGAGCCCGACGACAGGCCCTCGCGACCGAGCGCGCCTTCGATCTTCGAATCAGGCGGAAGCATTTGCAGCCGGCCGCCATTGGATGATTCGCCCGAGCACGGGATGATCGGGTTCTTCGGGTAATAGCCGTCTTCGACCTGCATCAACGAAACCGTGTAGCAGCCGGTCTGCGTCACAATACCGTCGATGTCCTCCCACTTGTGGGTGGCGAGGAACTCTTTCAGCTTGATGCGAGCCTGTGACTGGTCCCACATGCCGACCAATTCGCCGATCACCTTGATATCGGGATGTTTGGCGACCGTCTCCTTGAAGCCCTGGTGATGTTCTTCGTTGTACGACACGCCGGGCACGCCGGTGATGGCGACGATATTTCCCTTGCCGCCGATCTTGTCGATCACCCACTCGGTGCGCTGCGCACCAAGCTTCACGCCATCGACCTTGACGACATAGGCGCATGGCTCGGTCACGCCGTTGATGACCACCACGACCACGCCTTTTTCGCAGGCGTTCTTGATCACGCCATTGAGCGCGGTCGGCGAGATCGGGAAGGCGAGGATGGCATCCGCGCCGGCCTGGATCATCGCGTTCATCTGCTGGATCTGTTTCTGCGCGTTGGCGCCGGCCGCCTGGGTGCGCAGCTCGACGCGATCCTTATAGGCGGCGGTCTTCGACATGGCGGTGACGGCGTTCTTGGCTTCGGTCTGCCACGCATTGCCGACATAGCTCATGCTGTAATAGATGAGGTACTTGCCGTCCTTGGTCTTGGCGGCGGCGTCATCGGCGCCGAAGCCGAGAGTAGCGGCCGCTGTCAGGCCGACGCCAAGCGCCAAGCCCTTCAGCCAACCCAGTTTCCGTGCGCGCATTGTGTTCCATCCCCCTGATCCGAGTGCCCTGAGGGCACCGCCGCAGCCCAGCGCGGTCGCACCCCCTTAGGGGGAAATACTCACCTTCGGAAACCGCGCGAGTCAATGTGGAATGCGGGTGGGCGGAACCGCAAGGGCGGCCGCCGCGGTCGCTGCCGAGGCGGTGCTTCGACGCGTGTTTCTTCAATCAATTGGTGGGAGCAGTGGCCGATTGGCCCACGCCACCCCTCGTGGTAGTGTCTTGCCGCATTCGAAGGAATCGATCGGCCATCCGGATTGTTGGGGGATCGGACCATGGCGGCAAGCACGATTGAGCGCTATTTGCTCCCGGAAGTTGGCGGAAATCCGAACAACGCCGTGCTTCCCTTGCTTCTCTACAGAGCGGCCGTTCGCATCGACGAGCGCGATCCCGAAGGCTCGGTCGAGAAGACCTTTTGGTCCAACAATTGGGG
Organism: Rhizobium sp. Q54; assembly: GCA_945892755.1. Classification (GTDB taxonomy): domain Bacteria; phylum Pseudomonadota; class Alphaproteobacteria; order UBA828; family UBA828; genus SHWC01. The sequence continues at coordinate 10,064 of CAMDDO010000025.1, forward strand.
CGATGGGTTTCGCGGCGATACTTTTCCCTTTCACCACTATCATTCATTCGCCCATGAGGTCGTCGGCTGCGCGCGGGGCCAGGCAACGCTTCAGTTCGGCGGTCCGACCGGCCCGGTGGTCGACGTCGAGGCAGGCGACGCGGTACTGATTCCAGCGGGCGTCGTTCATTGCCGACTCGACGATCGGCCGGGTTATGTGTCGATCGGCGCCTACCCGCCGGGACAGAAGGCCGACATTTGCGTCCTATCGGAACGCGAAGCGGCCATCGCGCGCGCTCGCCCTGACGCGGAGGGCCTGGAGCTCAAGGTCGTCGGGACGGCGGAGCTGCCCGCGATCAAAGCCTCGATCGCGCGTACCGTGCTGCCCGCGACCGATCCGATTGCCGGAAAGAACGGCGCGGTTCAAACGCACTGGCTGAAGAGCTAAGTGTCGCGCGCTCGAATCGTTCGGTCGCTCAGAATTTTCGATCCGAAGCGAATGCTCTCAAAACGTTCTCCGTAATGCGCGAGACGTTATTGCGATAGCGGTCGTGCGAGAGCGAGCCGCACCACGCGATCGAGCCCACCGAAAACACCGCGCCGCCATTCGGCGTTTCGTAGAACACGAGATCGGCATGGTTGCGCGGGTTGTCGCGACCATTGAGCGTCGGCAGCGTGACCACCAGCTCTTCGAGCACAAGCAAATAGTTCTCCGTGTGGTTTTCCGAGGTCGCGAGCACGAGCGCGTGCGGCGGCGTGCCGAGCGCAACATCGGCGCAATCGATCTCGATGCCGGCCGCGCCGCCGCCCTGACAACCGAAATCGCCGATCAGCTCGTCCTTGACGCCCTCGAAAATGAAACGTGCGCGGGCACCGCGGCTCGCCCTAGTGCGGCGATAGTATGAAGAGGCATCGAAGCCCTGCGAAACAAAACCGACGCCCGTGATCGATTGAGGCGCCATGCCATATTGACGGAACAGACCGCCCTCGAGTCCATCAAAGCTTTGCCAATGTTCGCCGGGCTTGGCATCCCAGGCGCGAATAGCGGGGCCGGGGCGACGCACCTCGATCACGCCCGGCAGGGTCGGGTGATAGGCGATGCGCCAATAAAAGCCATTGCCGCCCAGATACATCAGGCGGCCGCCCTGGTGGGTATAGTCCTTCACGGCCTGCCACATCGGGATTGAATAATATTCCGGGTGCGAGCCGGTCAGCACCGCACGATAGGGCTTTAACAAAGCGATGCCCTCGGCGTGCAAATCATCATCGGTGATGACGTCGTAGCGGAAGCCCTTGGCTTCGAGCCAATCGGTCAAATGCAAATCGGCGTTGAAGGCCCAGAGCGAGGAACCCGGCGAGCCATTGTAGAGCGTGACCTTGGGGCGGAAATTGAGCACCGGGCGGCGCCAGGACGAATAGCAAATGCCGCTGCCGTCGCTGTGATTGTCATAAAGCGATGAGCCATATTCGCGGTGCTTGTTGAGGAAGATGTCCTGCGGCGTCCACGAGGTCAGCCGACCCATCATCAGCTCGGCCCATCGCGCGTCGGTGGTCATGCGCTGATTCGCATAGGCCGCGTAGGAGGCGGTCGGTGCCAGGAACGCTATTTTCGCTGTCGCCGTGCCTTTGGGTGGCCGGACATAAAACGGCACATAATCCTCTTCCGCCCCGGCGCGCAGCCGCGCGGCATAGATGCCGCTCTTCAGGCCCGATGGAATCGTCAGGGTGAAATCGCATTCCCAGCCGGCGTCATAAAGATCGTCATCGTGGAAATGGATGGCGCCATAGTGTTCGGGATGTTGGCTCGGCGTGACACCTTGGCCGCCCGGCCAGGAATGCCCGGTCATGGCGCGCGCCGGCAGATTGATCAGCGTGCCGTTGAGGCCATGGCGGCCGCGATCGACGAAGTGTGTGCTCGCCATATCGTGGCTGAAGTCCCACGCCGCCACGATGCTGGGCACCATGCCACCGTCGCGTATGCGTGCGGCTGCGGCTTGCAGGGCCGCGGGTGTGAACCCCTTATCGGCGATGACCGGGGCTTCGAGCTTGCCATTGTAATGACGGTTGGTCAGGGTTTTGCCGCGGCTATTGCTTAGCCCTGCCGCGATCGTAAGGGGCACGGCCGGCAGCGCGATGGCGCCATGCTTGATTTTCGTCGCGGCCCGACCGCGATCATGGAGCTTCGGCAGCGCTTCAAGCGGTTCCTGATAAACCGTCATTTCGCCGGTCTGACCGTCGATCGTAGCGCCGACGCGATACCAGCGTCGCGCCAGGAGGCGTGTACCGGTCGAGATGGTTTTGCCGCGCACGCCGTCGCCGAAGCGCAACGTCGCCGCGCCGCTCTGATCAATGATTAGCTCGAAGCCGCGCCGATCGTGCCATTTGGCGAGTAGCACTTGTTCGCCCTTGTCGGGCGTCGTCGGCCAGATCAGCGCTTGAACCGATAATGTCGTCAGGCCTTCCAGCACCGCGTGAGACGGCACGCAGCCATAGGAGCCGACGGCAATGGTTTGTTTCCGGCCCTTGTAGGTCTTATTCGCGGGCGTCTTGATGACGCGCTCTTTGTAGCCGGGTCCCTTGGGATTCAGATCGCCGCAGATCAGCCTCACAATGTCGGCGCGATAGCGCGACACACCATCGCAACTCACGAAGAAATTGATGATTTCACCCGGCGCCGCACTGAGCCGATCCGCATAGGCCGTGATCTTCATGGCAATTTCTCCGGCAGGCTGCGACCGGTGTAATGCTTCCAGCGCATTCGGAAGACCGCGCGTTCGGCCTCTTCAAGCGAGCGAAACACCTGATTCTTGTGCAGCTTGAGCGGCTTGCCGGGCCGGCCGTCCATTTGCGCCAACATCCATTTGCGGTGCGGCTCGAGACAGACCAACACGTGTTTGCCCTCGGGCGGAGCGCCACGGAACAAGCCGAGAATTTGCTGAAGCTCGGCGCTATGCGCGCCGATCGGTTTGGCCATGAATTCGGCGGCGAGATCGAGCCGCTTCGGATCGACGCAAATCATGCGCGGCCTCCCAAAGCGGCGTTGCTCGCCGCGCGTTTTATTGATCAAGTAGGTTCCATTAGAACGAACGCGAGCGCGCCGGTCAATCGGCCCCAACGCGCGCGAGGTTAGGGAGGCGGCTCATGGCGGTCGAACTTGGCGAGAATTCGGGCGTCGTCTATGAGGAAGACGTTCCCGTGCGCATGCGCGATGGCGTCACGCTGCGCTGCAATGTGTTCCGCCCGGCCGATGGACGACCGGCGCCGGCATTGATCCAGCGCCAGCCCTATAACAAGAATGCCGCGCAATGTTACGTCTATGCGCACCCCGCGTGGTATGCGCGCCACGGCTATGTGACGGTCGTCGAGGATTCGCGCGGCCGCTACGCCTCGGAGGGCAAGTTCTATCCACTGCGCCACGACGCAACCGATGGCTATGACACGATCGAATGGGCCGCAGCCCAACCCTGGTGCAATGGCAAGGTCGCGAGTTTCGGCTTCTCGATTCCCGGCATCAATCAGCTTTTGGCCGCGAGCGAAAAGCCGCCTCATCTCGTCACTGCGATGCCGGGCTTCTACCCGCAAGGCATGTATGAAGGCTTCACCCATGTCGGCGGCACGTTTGGCCTGGCCGCGGTGATGGACTGGGCCATGCTGCTCTCGACCGAAGAGGCGCGCCGCGCCGGCGACCCCTCGCTGCTGGCTAAAATTCGCGCCGCCGCGTCATGCGTCGGGCGCTGGAACCCGACGCTCTCTTTGCGTGAGATTCCGTTTCTGCTCGATCCGCCGCTGATGCCGTTCCTCACCGATTATTTCAACCACCCGCTGCACGATGCCTATTGGCAGGATATCGAACTCAGCCCCCGTGCCGATCGCATCGACATTCCGTGCCTCCATATCTCGGGCTGGTATGACAGCTTCATCACCCAGACGATCGAGGCCTATGAACGCTTCGTCGCGCTCGGCCGTGCCGATCATCGGTTGTTCGTCGGGCCCTGGTATCACATTCCCTGGACCCAGCAGGTCGGCTGTATTGACTATGGTGAAGACGCCAAGAATGTGGTCGATGAGTTGCAGCTCGCTTGGCTCGATGCGCAATTGAAGGGCAAGCGCGAGGCGCTTGAGCGCATTCCCAAAGTGCGCGTTTTCATCACCGGCGCCAATCGCTGGCGCGATGCCGATCGTTGGCCGCTGCCGGGCATGCAACATACGAGCCTCTATCTGCATAGCCAAGGCCGCGCCAATTCGCTCTCGGGCAATGGCGGTCTGTCATGGCAAGCGCCCGGGCAAGAGCCACCGGACTTCTATGTCTATGGTCCCGAGGCGCCGGTGCAAAGCGCAGGCGGTCATTCCTGCTGCATGCCGATGAACACGCCGATGGGACCCGCCGATCAGGCCGGCGTCGAGCTTCGCAACGACGTGCTGGTCTATACCTCCGCGCCACTCGAGCAGCCCTTGTTGGTCGCCGGCAAAGTGAACGCGATCATTCATGCCGCGACCACCGCGCGCGATACCGATTGGGTGGTGAAGTTATGCGACGTTTCACCCGATGGGCGTTCGATCAACCTTCAGGAGGGCGTGGTGCGTGCGCGCTATCGCGATGGCGCGACCGCCGATCGGCCGATCGAACCGAACCGCGTTTACGAATATCGCATCGCGGTCGGCGTGGTGTGCCACCAATTCAAAGCGGGCCATCGCCTGCGCGTACAGATCGCCAGCAGCAATTTCCCGGCCTGGGACCGCAACCCGAACACCGGCGATCCGCTGGGCGGCGAGGCGCCGTTCAATTGGGTGGTCGCCAACCAGACGATCTTCCACGATGCGACGCGGCCGTCACGCCTCGACATGCCTGTGGTGCGCGGATAGGCCGAAAAAGCCACAGCGCCGGACTCGAGGCCGCGCTAGACTGCGGTGCGTCGAACGGCTCAGCGGAGGACGTCTGCGTGACAGCCGAGGAAGCACGGTTTGCCGACGTGGTGATCCTGAGGGTCGCCGGTCGGGTCGATCAGGAGACCAGTCTGGGGCTCCAGGAAGCTCTGCAGCGCGTGATCGAAGGCATCGGCGCGCCGAGCCTCGTCGGTCTCGTGATCGATTTCTCCCGCGTTCCCTATATCAGCAGCGCCGGCTTGCGGGCCCTCATGGTCGGCGCCAAGCAGTGCAAGGCGAGGGGCGGCAAGATCGCCCTCGCCGCGCTTCAGCCGGTCGTGCGCGAGGTCTTTCAGATCAGCCGATTCGACAAGGTGATCGCGACGTTCGAGTCATTGCCCGATGCGCTCGGCTCGATGTCGCAAGCCGCCGTTGTCGCGTTCCGGGCCGGCCCCGCGAGATAGGGTTCGGGCACGGCCGGCGCCCGCGGCACGCCGCGAATTGGCATCGCTTACATCAGGACTGGTCCTGCCCTTGATCGGGCCGACGCCAAGCCTTAAACCCTTCGCTCGTCATTAGGCGCGGCGCGGCGCGGCGCGGGGCTTTGCGTTAGAGTTCGAGTCTGAATGGGGGTGGTGGTCGAGGGGATTGGCGGTGAAGACCCGTGAGCAACGCTATGCGGATGTCCTGGTCTTGGAGCTCAGCGGCGCTATCGATCAGGCGGCAAGCGCCGAATTGCAGGCACTTCTGCTGAAATTGATGCGCAATCTGGCGACCGACTCCGTCGGCGTGACGATCGACATGGCGGAGGTACCCTATGTCAGCAGCGCAGGGCTCCGCATCTTGATGATCGCCGCCAAGGAATACGGCAAGAGCGGGAGAGGCTTGGCGCTCGCGTGCCTCAAGCCGTGCGTGCGCGAGGTCTTTCAGATCAGCCGGTTCGACAAGGTGATTCCAACATTCACCGAAATGGGTGAAGCGCTTGCCTCGATGTCGCCTGCGGCGTGCGCGGCGTTCAACGCGCGGGCGTCGCGCTGAAAGGCGGCCAACGGCATGGGCGATCCAATGTCCATCGTCTGTCGGCTGCGCGGACGCGTTAGGTGATCCGCGTCAAATTTTGGGGAACGCGGGGGTCACTCGCGGCACCGCTCGACGCACGTTCCGTGCGAGCGAAAGTGAGAACCGCGCTCGAGCGTGCGATCGGGCGCGACCTGTCCAGCAAGGATAAACTCGAGCGCTTTCTCGACGACGAACTGGGCTTTGCCGTTGCCGGCACCTATGGCGGCAATACGAGTTGCGTTGAGATCGATGCCGGGGGCGAAGAATATGTCCTCTGCGATCTCGGCACCGGGGTGAGGGAGTTCGGTGGTCGGTACCTCGGGCAGGGCAATCCCGCCAAGCGGACGGTTTTCAACGTCTTCATGTCCCACCCGCACTGGGACCACATCATGGGTTTTCCCTTTTTCGCGCCGGCCTATCGCCCTGGCCATCGCATTCGCATCCATGGCTGCCATGAAAATTTGGAAGCCGTGTTTCGCGGGCAAAACGCGGCGCCGTCATTTCCGGTGGATTTCTCGGAGCTCGCTGGGACCATCGAATTCGTCACGCTCGAGCCCGGGCGAAGCTACGACATCGCCGGCTTGTGCGTGCGCGCCATGCGCCAATACCATGCGGGCGATTCATACGGCTATCGCTTCGAGCGGGATGGCAAGGCCGTCGTCTATTCGACCGACTCGGAGCACCGGCTTGACCATCCAGAGGAAGCCGAGCCGTTTGTCGCGTTCTTCAAGGACGCGGATCTGGTCATCTTCGATGCCATGTACTCGCTCGGCGACGTCGCCTCGGTCAAGGCTGATTGGGGGCATTCGAGCAACGTCATCGGCGTCGAGTTATGTCACCGCGCCGGCGTCAAGCATTACTGCATGTTCCATCATGAACCGATGCACGATGACGCGCGGCTCCACGCCATTCTTCAGGAGACCATCCGCTACGAAGAGATCAACGAAGAACGCGCCCGACCGGAGCGCATGCGAGTGTCGACCGCCTATGACGGCATGGAGATCGAGATCTGAGCCCGGCTAGACTCGGCACATGGCTTCACCGGCGTTTGCCATGGCGACGTTGATGGTGAGTCGGACACTTGACCGGCTGCGCTCCCTTGGCCGCTGGCAGGGAACGCCGCTCGCCCTTGCATTGATCATCGTGCTTGCCGTCATTCGTGCGCTCAATCCGGCGCCGGTCGATGGCCTCAAGCTCCGCCTGTTCGATCTTTTGCAGGAATTCCAGCCGCGGCCCTACCAAGCCGCGCCAGTGGTCATCGTCGATATCGACGAGGAGAGCCTGGAGCGACTTGGCCAGTGGCCGTGGCCGCGCAATTTGATGGCGCGACTGATCAATGGCATTGCGGCGGCTGGGGCACCGGTGATCGGCTTTGACGTGTTGTTCCCAGAGGTCGACCGCCTGTCACCGGAGCAAGTCGCGGAAACCCTGCCGACGCTCGATGCCGAGACCCGCGAACGACTTCGCGCGCTGCCGCGCAATGACGAATTGCTTGGCATGGCGTTTCATCAGACCAAGGTCGTGCTCGGCGTCGGCGCGCTGCGCGCCGGCGAGGGCGGTGGACCTTTGCCGCCGTTCGCGCGTGCCCCGATCCGCGAGGTCGGCGGCGATCCGCGCGAATTCCTGCCGGCCTTCGACGGTACCTTGCATTCGATCGCAACCCTCGCCTCGAAGGCCACGAGTCAAGCAAGCCTGACGGTGATGCCCGAGCGCGACGGCGTGGTGCGCCGCGTGCCGCTCGTTGTCACGGTCGGCGGCGAGCTTTTGCCGGCCCTGTCGATTGAATTGATCCGGCAGGCGCTCAACGCTCCCTGGATGACGATCATACGCGATGGGCGGGGCGTCAGCGGGGTTGGTGTCGGACCCAGCGTGATTCCGACCGCCAAGGATGGTCGTCTCTGGATCCATTACACGCGGCATCAGCCCGAACGCTTCGTCTCCGCCGCCGATGTGCTTGAAGGCAAAGTACCGGCCGGGCGCCTGAACCGCCATGTCGTGCTGATCGGTTCGAGCAGCCTAGGCCTCGGCGATTTCCAGGCGACGCCGGTGGAAGCCCGCATGCCGGGCGTCGAGATCCATGCCCAGGTGATCGAATCGATCCTGACCGGCGCGACGCTTTCTCGGCCGAGCTGGCTCGACTATGTCGAGATCGCGTTGATCGTGGTCTTCGGCGCCTTCGCCACCGCGCTGGTGCCGACCGTGAGACCGGCGATAAGCCCGCTATTCTATGGCGCGCTGGTCATCCTCATGCTGGCCGGCGCCTGGATCGCCTATGATCGGTTCCAGGTTCTGTTCGATCCGACCGCGCCGGCGCTCGCTTCCGGCATTGTCTTCACCGTCATGCTGATGACGGCGCGTGTCGCGGCCGAGCGCGAGCGCCGCCGCCTTGCCGCCGCGCTCGAAGCGCAGCGCCGCGCCGCGGCTCGCATCGAGGGCGAGCTCTCGGCCGCCCGATCGATCCAGCTAGGCATCTTGCCACGCACCTTTCCCGCCTTCCCCGATCGCCGCGACTTCGATATCCACGCTCTGCTCGAGCCCGCGAGTGCGGTCGGCGGCGATCTCTATGATTTCGCGTTGATCGATGACGATCACTTGTTTTTCATGGTCGGCGACGTCTCGGGCAAAGGCGTGCAAGCTGCGCTGTTCATGGCGATCTCGAAGGCGCTCTACAAGAGCAACATGCTGCGCGGTCAGGTTGCGATCGATCAGGTGATGCGCGAGGCCAATCGCGAAATCACGCGCGAAAATGCGGCAAACTTTTTCGTCACGGTGGTTGCCGGCGTGCTCGACTTGAGAACCGGTTTGCTCGCCCTATCGAACGCCGGGCATGATGCGCCAATGCTGGTTCGAGCCGGCCAACCGGTCCGTCGCCTCGATGGCGTCGGCGGGCCGCCACTTTGCGTCGTCGACGACTATCCCTATCCGGCGGACGCCTTTCAGCTCGAATCGGGCGATGCGTTGGTGCTGGTCACCGACGGCGTCACCGAAGCCCATAACGGTGCCCGGGCGCTTTATGGCATGGCGCGCGCCGAAGCCTTGATCTCGCACCAGCCAGAAGCGGCGGCGCCGCAGGCCCTGATCGAAACGCTCTATGCCGATATCATTGCCTTTGCGGACGGCACACCACAGTCCGATGACATCGCCATTTTGGCGCTGCGCTATTATGGGACGCGCGAGACGCGCTAACGCACGGTGATTTCGACACGCCGATTCTTGGCTTCAGCCGTCTCATCCGCGGTCTTGACCAGTAGGTCAAGCTCGCCGCGCCCGGCGGTAATAATCGCCTCGGCCTTGATGCCACGGCCGACCAAAAGGTCGCGCAGCGCATCAGCGCGCTCCTGTGACAATCGGGCATTGAAGTCCTGCGCGCCGACCGTGTCGGTATGGCCAATCACTTCAACCGTCGGAGCGGCGCGCCTGGCCACGTCGGTGAAGACGGTCTCGAACGCCTGCTGCGAGTCGGGCGTGAGCTGGTTGCTGCCGCTTTCGAAATAGAGCACGAAGCGGCGCGGCAGAATCGGCTGGGCGTCGAGCGCGGGTTGGAAGATCGTCTTGACGTCGTTATCGGTCACCATGGCCGGCTTGAGCGCGCCTTCGCGATCGACCTGAGCGGCGGCCAGGGCCGTGTTCAAGACCGTCGTGGTCTTGCCGTCGCTCACCGTGATCTCGCCGACGCTGCCGTCTTCATTGGAGAGCACGACGAAGAGATTGTCGCTGAGCCTTGGCTCGGCGCAAGCCGCGAGGCCGAGCAGCACCGCACCGGCGAGGGCAACGGATTTGATCCGCATCATCGGAATTGCCCTCACTTGCTTTCCGCCGCGGCGGCCTTGACCAGGAAGCGTGTGCCGCGCACGCCGAGGATCGCCGCCGGGGTACGGACGCGCATCGCGTCGGGCGAGGTGCGCGGCAGATCGCCGGTGGTCACCGCAAGTGTACCCTGAAGCAGGTCGGTGAGCATGCCGCCCTTGAAGTTCGCGGCGTCATATTCGTAGCTTTCGAGGACGATGCTTGAATTCGGCCCGGCCGAGATCACGGAATTATCGGTAAAGGTGATCCCAAGCGATCCATCCGCGCCGGTCTCGAGCCGATCCTTTTGATGGACAGGCAGGCCGAGCGCAGCGGGCGTTCGCGTCGCGCCGCGCACAATATGGGCCTCGCCGCCAACCGTCTTGATCCAACCGATCGCGTCGCTATCGGCCGAAGCGGACGTGCCCAAAGCTAGAACCACAAGGAAGGCGCAGGCGGCGATGAGCTTGACCCACATGAACTACGGTTCCCTCTCTCGATTGATCCACTCTACGCGATGCGGACTCGGTTGTTAATAGGACGTGGCGCATCCATGATCACAAAACCGTCGTAAGACGGACCGCGCCACCAAGCCTTGATGAGATAGTATTGGCTGAAGCAATCGAGCCGACCGCCCAATAATCGACCGCGTGCCATGGTTGCCCGAATCACGCTGCCCAACGATCGCTCGAGCTTTTTCGACCTCAGGGCGTTTGCCGAGGGCTTCGCCGCGCGTGAAGGACTGAGCGACGTCATGGGCAACCGGCTCGTCTTGATTCTCGAAGAGCTATTCACGAACGTCCACAAATTCGGCCGGGGTGACCATTCCGCCAAAGTGATCGATGTAGGTCTTGAGCGCGTCGGCGACGATCTCCTCGTCGCTTTCGCCGATGACGGCGGTGCCTTCAACCCGCTCGGCCTGCCGATCCCCAGGATGGATCGCAATGTGGACGAGCGACCGGTCGGTGGCCTCGGCTTCCACATTGTACGCTCGATGACGCGGAAACTGCGCTACGAGCGAACCGGCAGCTGGAATCGACTCCACCTCGTCTGCGCGGTCCGGCCGTGACGTCATCGCGACGCTTTTGCTCGTGAAAAAAGCCCCGGCACGAATGCCGGGGCCTTGTTTCGATCAACGCTGATGGCGCCCTTGGGCGTTTAACGCGATGTTGGTCCGAGCACGCTTTCAACCGCTTTGGCGAAGCGATCGACCGTCTCGTCGGCATCGGCCCGCGTGAAGGTCAGCGGCGGTGAAAACGCGCAGGCATCCAGGAATGGCACCGCGCGTACCATGACGCCATGGTCGAGTGCGGCAGCCGCGATCTTGCGGTGGATGCGCGGGTTCATGTCGAACGGCTTCTTGGTGCCGCGATCCTCGACAAACTCGAGTGCGTACATCAAGCCTTCGCCACGGATGTCGCCGACATGGGGGTGCTTGCCGAGCCGGTCGATCATGGCCTTCTTGAAATAGGGGCCGACCCGCGCGGCATTGCCGACCAGGTCTTCCTCTTCAAAGATTTCGAGATTGGCGAGCCCAACCGCACCGCCAACCGGGTGGCCGGAATAAGTGAAGCCGTGCGCGAACGCGCCGATCTCGGGCGAGGCCGCGGCGAGCACGTTCCATACGCGCTCGCCGACCGTGACCGCGGAGAGCGGGAAATAGGCGCTGGTGATGCCCTTGGCGAACGACATCAGATCGGGCTTCAGCTTGAAGAAGCCGGTGCCGAACCATGAGCCGAGGCGGCCGAACCCGGTAATAACCTCGTCTACGATGAACAACATGTCGTGCTTATCGAGGATCTTCTGTACGCGCTCGAAATAACCCTTGGGCGGCACGATGACGCCGCCCGTGCCCATGACCGGCTCGGCGATGAAGGCCGCGCAAGTCTCGGGTCCCTCGCGCTGGATCAACGCCTCGAGCTCATTCGCCATGCGTTCCGAGAAGGCGTCTTCGCTCTCGCCGGGTTTGCCCTCGCGATAGTAATGCGGGCAGGACGTATGGATCACGCCATCGAGCGGCAGATCGAACGCCTTGTGATACATCGGAATGCCGGTGAGGCTGCCCGCCGCCGCGCTCACGCCATGATAGGCGCCGATGCGCGAAATGATTTTCTTCTTCAGCGGCTTGCCGCGCAGATTGTTGTAATAGCGCACAAGCTTGAACTGGGTGTCGTTGGCATCCGAGCCCGAGCAGCCGAAGAACACTTTGCTCATCTGCGTGGCGCCGGCCTCCTCATGCAGGAGGCGAAGGAGCTTTTCTGCCAGCTTGATTTGCGGCGCGTTCGAGTTCGAACCAAAGGTGTGATGGAAACCGAGCTTCTCCATCTCCTCGGCCGCGGCCTGAGCGAGCTTCTTGCGGCCATAGCCGACATTGACACACCACAACGCAGCCGCACCGTCGATATATTGCCGGCCCTTGGTATCGGTGACCCTGACGCCCTGGCCTCCATTGACGATCAGCGGCCCCTTGACCAAATGATCGGCGATCGAGGTGACGGGGTGTAGGACGCACTCCTTGTCGAGCTCCTCCAAGGAAAGATTGCGAGTCTGGTCAAGCGTCATGCCGTATCTCCATGGGGCCACAGCGGCCAATGCTTCCCGACCTCATACCGGGATCGCCGAGCGGCCGGATGGCGGCGGCGACGGCCACAGGGTAAGCTAGGCCGGAGACAAGAACAACCATGGCGCGGCCGGCGTCAAAGGGCGATATCGCGACCGAGGCAGGATAGAGGTACGCTTGAGTCTCTGGGCTGCGGTTCAGCCGCGGCCGCGTTCGGCCTCGTCGTCCGGTTCCGGCATCAAGATTTCATAGAGTTCGGCTACGATGCGCGATGTCTTGTGGCCTTCCTGACCGACCACGTCATTCTCGCCGGCACCGAGCGCAGCCGCTTCTTCGAGCTCTTCGAGCGAAGCGCCCGTTCTCAAGATCGCGGTCATACGCGCGTCGCTCAGCTCGCCGACGATGGCGCGCACCGCTTCGGGCGTCAGTTCCTTACGTTCCTTGGCCATCGGCCCTCCTTGTGGCACCACGAAGCGCCTTTTTGCGATGGGAAACAGACACCATGTCTAGGCCGAGGAGGCCATGATTTGGGTCAAAGCTCCCGCGCCATGGCGTATCATTGTATGACTGTATGAAAGTTTCTCGCCGGACGGGCGTTTCGGATGATCTTGCGACCGTGCGGACTGATTGGAGCGAGGCGAAAGGGAACCTGATGCAGACGCCACTGGAAATCGTGTTTCAAGGAATGAATTCATCGTTCGCGATCGAGGAGCGCATCCGAAAGGAGGCGGAAAAACTCGAGCGTTACCATTCGCGCATCACCGCATGTCGGGTCGTGGTCGAGGCGCCGCATCGCCGACACGAGAAGGGCAATCTGTTCAACGTCCGCGTCGAGATCACGGTGCCGGGGCGCCCGCCTATCGTGGTGCGCCGCAATCCGGCCGAGAACCATGCCCATGAGGAGCCCTATGTCGCGTTGCGCGATGCTTTCGATTCGGCGCGACGCCAGCTGCAAGACATCACGCGCAAACAGCGCGGCGATGTAAAGCTCCACGAGGAGGCGCCACGCGGCACGGTCATCCGACTCCTGCCCGACGAAGGCTATGGTTTCATCGAGCGCGGCGATGGCCTTGAGGTCTATTTTCATCGCAACAGCGTGATCGAAGCGGGCTTTGACAGCCTCGCGGTTGGCGATGAGGTACGCTTCGCGGAAGAGGAGGGTGAAAAGGGCTTGCAGGCGTCTACAGTCCACCCCACTGGCGGTCGCCGTTGAACGCCCAGCCCGCCGATCGGGTAGGCCGGACGCTGGCGGCTCGACGCGCGTCGATCCTGTGGTACGCCTTGCTCCACACACGGCGTCGGACATAGGCTACCAGGTATCTTGAGGCGGCCCGATGAGCCGGGTCCGGTGGTGGGGGAGCCAGCAATGGCCGAAGATGCCGAGCTTCTGGCGAGCATCCCGTTGTTTCAAGGGCTGGAGCCGGCCGAGCGCGCGGCGCTTGCCGCCAGCATGACGCGCGTCAGCTATCCCAAAGGGAAGTTGTTGTTTCGGACCGGCGATCCTGGCGACGCGCTCTATGTCGTGCGGTCGGGCAAGATCGAATTGTCGGTCCGCGACCATGCCGGCGGGCACATCGTGCTCGATCATTGCGAACCAGGCGGGCTGTTCGGCGAGCTCTCGATGTTCGATGGCGGCGCGCGAACGGCGAATGCCGAGGCGGTCGAAACCTCCGAGCTCTTGCTGCTCGAACGGCAGGATTTCCTGACCTTCGTGCGGGCTAATCCAGACGCCTCGCTAGGGCTGCTGGCGATGGTCGCCGGCCGATTGCGCAAGACCGATCAATTGTTGCGCGGCCGCGTTGCGCGAAACGTGAATGTCGAGGCCGAACAAAAGCGCGAGATGCTGGACCGGGTCGCCGAGGCGATCGCGGGGTTCGCCGGCAGCGTACCATTCGTCCTCATTCACGCGGCCTTCTTCGCGGTCTGGATCGTCCTCAATCTCGACATCATTCCCGGCCTGTCAGCGTTCGATGCTTTTCCCTTCGGCTTGTTGACGATGGCGGTCTCGCTCGAGGCGATTTTCCTGTCGGTCTTCGTGCTGCTCTCTCAGAACCTGCAATCCGCCAAGGAGCGGGTGCGAGCGGACATCGAGTACGAAATCAACCTCAAGGCGGAGCTCGAAGTGTCGCAGCTGCATGAGAAGGTCGATCATCTGCACGAGGAGCTGATCGCGCGTCTCAACCGGGTCGAGATTCAGCTCGGTACAGCCGGGTCGGCGGCTCAAGCGCGGCAGACGCGACCTCAGGCATAGACCGCTGAGGTTGAACGGCGCTTGATCGCGCCCTTCTTCACGGCGTCAACGACCACGCCAAGCGCGCCAAGATACTCGGCCACGGTGTCAAGATCGCCGTTCGGGCTGATCATGAGGTGGATGGCGTGGGGCCGGACCAGCCAGCGCGAGGGAAACCCGCGCTCCGTCATGCCATCGGCGACGGCCACAATGTCAAGCGCATCGGCGGTGTATACGATGATCCCGGCTTCCGGCTCGGTGAGCAACCTGAGGCCGGCGATCCGCGCGATGCCTTGGGTCAGCGCGTCGGTCTGGCGTACGACCGCCTCCGCCTTCGCGATATAGCCGGCCTCGCCGAGATTGCGCATCACCGCCCAGCCTGCCGCCACCATCGCGGCGTTGCGCGAACCGGCGAGGCTGGTCGTGGCGTATTCGCCGGACGGCCAATCAGTGAACACGAAGCGGTGGTAGCGCAGGTCGTCCGCGGTGCGTAGGGCGAGCGTCGAAAGACCGGTCGGCGTGAGGCCGTACTTGTGAAGATCGGCGGCGATCGAACGCACGCCCGGTACGCTGAAATCGATCGCCTGGCCCTGATAACCGGCCTTGCGCAAGAACGGAATCAGGAATCCGCCGATGCACGCATCGACATGGAACCAAAGCCCATGTCGGCCGGCTAGCGCGGCAAGCTCGGCGATCGGATCAATGCGGCCAAACGGGAAGGAGGGCGCCGCACCGACCATCATGATCGTCCGCTCATTGACGGCAGCAGCCATAGCCTTGAGGTCGGCGCGGAAATCGGCGCCCTCCGCGACACGAACCACTTCGACGTCAAGCGCGTGCCCGGCCTTGTCGAACGACGGATGCGTGGCGCGTGGCACCACGATCTGCGGCCGCGTGATCTCGGGGCGGGTTTCGCGCGCCCAATCGCGGGCCGCGAGCACGGCGAGGAAATTGCTTTCAGTGCCGCCGGCGGTGAGCGTCGTCGCAGCGCCTTCGGGCGCACTCAATATATCGAGCACCATGCCGTGGACGTCGCGCTCGAGCCTGAGCGCGGACGGATTGCCCCTGCGGCTGATCACCCGCTGATGGCCGATCAGCGCCATGGCCTCCTTGGCGACGAGCGCGGTGTTGTCGCCTGGGTCCGGCCAGTAGGTGTAGAAGGTGCCGCGCCGCCATGGCAGATCGTCCCCCCGCGCGGCCATCAACTCGCGCTCGAGCTCCTTGAAATGTATACCTTTTTTCGGCAGTTGTGTTGACATGATGCGCGTGCCCTTCGTGGTAGATTTCGGTTTCGGGGCAAGGCTAGCACGCGCTGGCCAGGATCGCCCAAGACCGCAAGTAATGTTTTGTTAACGAGTTCCCACTAGACGTGTTCGGGGACGGACGAGAAGGCGCCTTGCGTCAATGAAGCGCGCGGTTGATTTTCCGCAGCGTCCGGTACGCTGGCGAGTGCCTTGGGCCGCTTTCATCGCGGTCAAATCCACCCTGTTTTTTTTTGGCAGCAGATTGTCGTGTCGTGGCGGCCCGGAAGCGTGGCGCTGATGGGGCGCCTCGGTCAGCGGCTGAGATCGGTATGGCTCGCAGCCTCGGGAGGACACGCGGCAGATCCGGCACGTCCAGAAACGGCTGCAACGCGCGAGGCGCTCGAGCTCAATAACGCCCGGCTGCGCGGCATCCTCGAGCATGCGACCAGCGGCGTGGTTGCGCTCGATTCGCACGGCAAAATCGAATCCTTCAGCCGGAAGGCCGAAATGATATTCGGTTGGCATGCGGGGGAACTCATCGGCAAGCCGATCGAGCATCTGTTCGATCATCGTGTCGCCGGCGCGGCGGGCGGCGCCGAGATTTGGCGGCGTCTCAAGGCCGCCGGTGGATTGATCGAACTCGATCTGCCACGGTACGACGGCAGCACCTTTCCCGCCGAAGCAGGCGTTATCACTGTTTCTCTCGGCGCCGGACTCAGTACCTTCGACACGTTGATCGCGCGCGACCTGTCGGCACGGCGGGCCATGGAACGGCAACTGAGCGAGGCCGAGGCCGAGCTCCGGCTGCAAGCCGAGCGCGCCGCCGAACTGGCGACGATGCGGCTGCGTGAGGTGCTGACATCGAGCCAGCAGGGCATCGTCATGACCGACGTCGACGATCGCATCGTCACGGTGAATGCGGTCTTTCTCGACACTTATTTCGCTGGCGAGAGCCGGCGACCGTTGCGCGAACAGGGCTGGCCCGGCCGGCCGTTCAAGGAGATCTGCCGCGCCATTGTCGAATGCGGCACCGTAGCTCAGATTCCGGGAATCGACGTTGAGACCATGGTCGATGGCTGGTGCGAGCTTCGGAGCAGAGGCGATGGCATTGGCACTGTACAAGAGCTCTCCGAAGGTCGACATGTCATCGCCGCCACGTCGGGCATGCACGATGGCGGCCTGCTCACCATCGTCACCGACATCACTGAGACGGTTCGGAGTGCAAAGCAGCTTTCTCTCATTGCCGACAATCTGCCCATCATCATCGCCTATTTCGATGTCGAGCAACGTTACAAGTTCGTCAACAAGACGGGCGAACAATGGCATTGTCGCCCGGCCAGTGAACTCATCGGGCGCCGGTTCAAAGATATCGCGCCTCCGGACTATTATGCCTTCGTCGAACCGCTGATCGAGGGCGTGTTGGCGGGAAAACATCAGCGTGCCGATTACCGCTCTACCTTTGCGGATGGTCAGACCCGCTTTGTTCAACTCCAATATGTGCCGGACGTCGATAGAGACAATTCGGTCGTCGGATATTTTGCCACGGCGGTAGATATCAGCGAGGTTGTTCGCAAGACGAATCAGCTCGAATTGATCACCGACGGCATTCCCGCTCTCATCGCCTATGCCGATCGGGAGGAGACTCTCAAATTCATCAATCGCACCGGCGAGCAGTGGTACGGTCGGCCGCGCAGTGCCTTGATCGGCAGGAAGCTTCGCGACATCGTGCCGCGTGAGTATTACGAGGCGGCGAAGCCGGTGATGGATGCCGTGCATACGGGCACACCGCAGCGTGGCGAGTTTCAGCGCACTGACGCCGCCGGCGTCACGCGCTGGGTCGAGACCTCATGGCTCCCGGACTTTGGCCCCGATGGGCGCGTGGTTGGCCACTATGTGATCGACCTGGACATCAGCGAAAGGGTCCGCAAGACAAACGCACTGGCTGTCATTACCAACAGCCTGCCTGGCTTCGTCGGCTATGTCGACGCCGCCGAGCGCTATCGTTGGATCAATCGAACCGCCGAGGAATGGCTCGGCCGCCCGGCGCACGAGGTGATCGGCAAGACACTCAAGGAGGTGCTGCTGCCCGAGCATTATGAGCGTCTGCGGCCCTTTGTCTCGGCCGTGCTCGCCGGCCAACCGCAGACTTGGGAATATGAGGTGCCCTATCCGGACGGCTCCCGGCGCTGGCTCGAAGCCAGGCTCATTCCGGATATCGACGTCAAGCAGAAGGTGCTCGGCTATTTCGTTCTCGTCCTCGATATCACGCAGCGTCACGCTGCCGAGGAGGCACTTGCGCAATCGCAAAAAATGGAAGCGGTCGGCCAGCTCACCGCCGGCGTCGCGCATGACTTCAACAATCTGCTCGGCGTCGTGATCGGCAATCTCGATCTGGCTAGACTAAGGCTCGCCGACAGGCCGGTGGAGGCCGAGCTGCTCGGCCGCGCGATGGACGCGGCAGAACGCGGCGCGAGCCTGACGCAACGCTTGCTCAGCTTCTCGCGCCGCCAAACCCTTCTGACGCAGGACAGCAACGTGAACGACCTCGTGCGCGGCATGAGCGAGCTTCTTGTCCATACCATCGGCGCAACGGTCACTGTGAAGACGCGTCTCACCGAAGGCTTGTGGATGGCGTCGGTTGACCCGACTCAGCTGGAGAACGCGATCCTCAATCTGGCGATCAACGCGAAGGACGCCATGCCGGATGGCGGCGAACTCATGATCGAAACCGCCAACGTCGAACTCGATGCTCGGACGGCGGCCCGCCATGACGAAGCCCGACCGGGGGCCTATGTCATGATCAAGGTCAGGGACATGGGCGCCGGCATGACGCCTGACGTGATGCAGCGCGCCTTCGAGCCGTTTTTCACGACCAAGGATGTCGGCAAAGGCACCGGCCTTGGCCTCTCCATGGTCTATGGCTTCGTCAAGCAATCGGGCGGCTACGTAACGCTCGAGAGCGAGCCTGGCCGAGGCACCACCATAGGGCTACATTTGCCACGCCAAGCCGCCGACACAATGAACGAGACAGACGTGCCGGCAGACCATGGCGCCTCCATCAGGGCGGTCGCATCGTGAGCGCAACGCGATTTACCGGCGGTGGCTTGCATGCGATCATGTTTGCTATCACCCATGAAGAAGAAGGCATGCCATGACACCGCAGGACGATAGTGACAATAGGAGACGGTTGCTCGTGGTCGATGACGAGCCGGGATTTCGGGAGTTCATCCAGGAAGCGGCGACCAGCCTCGGATTCAAGGTCGAGACGGCGGCGAATGGCGCCAAGGCGCGCGACGTCTATGCCAGCTTCAAGCCCGACGTCATCTTGCTCGACATCGTCATGCCGGAGGTCGACGGCTTCGAATTCACGCGTTGGCTGGCTTCGGAGAAAACGACGTCACGCGTGATTCTGGTCACGGGCTATAATCCGCATTACGCGGAATCGGCCGGCAGGATGGCGACGGCGCTTGGATTGCCATCGGTTTCCTTTCTGACCAAGCCGTTGCGTCTCGCCACGCTGGCCGACATATTGCAGACCTAAGCCGTCGCGCTACTCGCCCACCCAGGTGGTTATTTTAAGAAGATCACGCCCCACTGGTTGTCCACCACCTCGCCTCGCTTGCTGAAAGTGAAGTTCGAGGTGATCAGTCCGCTGGCGCCCTTGAACAACCCGGTGCCTCTTTCGATCTGCCACATGATCGCACCGTGCTTCAGCTCTGGGTCGTGGCTTGGTTCCATGAAGCCGGCGCCGCGTGTCGAGAAGCTGATCGAGCCAGCGCCGGCAAAGCGAATCGTGCCGTCCTCGATAAATGTTCCGTCGGGGTTGAATCTGACCTCCGATGTAAAGGTCGCCTTGCCGCGGCCGGCGCTGAATTTGGCATCGACGGTCTTGGCGCCGATCGTGGTCTTGATCGTCCCCGCGGTCGCATAGGAGGTCGTGGCAAGGATGCCCTTGGCACCTCGTTTCGGCCCGCCCGACCCCTTGAATCGAAGGACGTATTGGACTTGTCTCATGACTTCCCCCTTTGGCAATAATTGTGCGGCCAACACGGCGCAATGGTAGGGCCGTGCCGAGCCGTCGGCAATCGAAGGGGTGTCCGAACCGCCGGCGATCCTGCTAGGCTGGCGCCTGGCGGCATGGATGAAGGGAAGGCGGCGGCCAATGGCGACGACCTTGACGCGCTACCGCATCGGACCCGAAGACAAAGCGCTGATCGCGGCGTTCCGTGCGAAGCCGATCGGCCCGCACGCGCCGGCGCTGCAACGCCTGCTCAACCGGATGCGGGGCGAAGATATCGAAGGCAAGCACGTGCTCATCAGCTTGAAGCCGCACCGCGAATGGGAGGTGGCGGCGTTGCAGGGTCGCGGCCGGCCGCCGAAGGGGCTCGGCATCCGGGTGACGAGCGTCAAGGATGGCGAATGGGAGATCTTCAAGCTGCGCTGGTTCCGACAGACCGGCGAGCGGCTGGAGAACTAGGGACGCGCATGAGCCTGCTAGCGGTCGATCGCGTCACAGCCGGCTATCACGGCCAACCCGTCCTCAGGAATGTCAGCCTCGAGGTGCCTGACGGCGCGACAATCGGCATCATCGGCCCGAATGGACACGGCAAGACCACCTTGCTCAATTGCATCTCCGGCTTGGTGCCGCTGATGGCGGGCGACATCAGCTTCGACGGTCGTTCGATTACCGGTCTCGCCGCCGATCGCGTGGTGGAGCGTGGCGTCGTGCACGTTCCGCAGGGCGACCGCATCTTTCCCGAAATGTCGGTGCGCGACAATTTGGTCATGGGCGCGTACTTGCCCAAGGCCTATGCCAAACTCACCGAGCGTCTGCCAAGGGTGTTCGAGATCTTTCCGCAGTTGAAGGAACGCCAGAGCCAGATCGCAAGCACACTATCGGGCGGCGAGCGCCGCATGCTCGGCATTGGGCGCGGCCTGATGTCGGAGAGCCGCATTCTTTTGATCGACGAACCGTCGCTCGGTCTCGCGCCGATCGCTGTCGATCTGATTTACGACGTGCTTCGCCGGCTCAAGGCGGAGGGCCGCACCATCCTGATCGTCGAGGAGAACATGAGCCGCATCATGGATTTCGCCAATCATATCTACCTGATCGACCATGGCGAGATCGTTTGGAGTGGCAAGCCAGACGAGCTGCAGAAGCGTACCGAGGTGCTCGAGACCTATCTCGGCGCCTGATTTGATCCGTTGCTTGCGCGGGGAACACCGACCGATGACCGACCGCTCCAATCGCAAATTCGCCGAGGCCGGGCTGAACCAGACCGAGCTTGCCGCCGAGATGACGGCTCTCAAGCGCGCCGACCGGCCATGGAACGAGCCGAAAAACCTGCGGGCGAGCTATGACGCGGGCGATGATGTGGTCGCGGTCGCCAATGCGGCCTATGTCGCCCATATCGGCGACAATGCGATCTACAGCGCATCGTCCTATCCCTCGCTCCGGCGCTATGAAGACGGCGTGGTCGCGATGGTCTGTGAAATGTTGAACGCACCCGAGGGCGCGGTTGGCAGCGTCACCACCGGCGGCACTGAAAGCATCACCATGGCGGTCAAGACCGCGCGCGATTGGGCACGCGCGCTGAAGCCCGCCGTCCACGAGCCCGAAATCGTCCTGCCACGGACGGCACACCCGGCCTTCAACAAGGCGGCCGAGCTTTTGGGTCTCAAGGCGGTGCGCATGGCCAAGAGCGTCGACTATCGCGCCGATCTCGAGGCGATGACGCGCGCGATCGGGCCGAACACGATCATGATCGTCGGTTCCGCGCCACCTTTTCCCTATGGCTTGGTCGATCCGATCGAGCGCCTGAGCGCGCTCGCCGAACGGCACGGCCTTTGGCTCCACGTCGATGCCTGCGTCGGAGGCTTCGTGCTGCCGTTCGCGCGCGAGCTCGGGCATGACGTGCCGGGTTTCGATTTCGAGGTGCCGGGCGTTTCCTCGATGTCGGTCGATCTCCACAAATACGGCTTCTCGGGGCGCGGCGCGTCGGTGCTGGTGATACGCGACGATGCCCGCGCCAAGCATCAGGGCTTCAATTTCGAGGTTTGGCCAGCGGGTATTTATCGCACCGCCAATATCGCCGGTTCTCGCAATGGCGGCGCCGTCGCCTCGGCCTACGCGGTGATGCGCTATTTGGGACGCGCCGGTTATCGCAATGGCGTCGCGCGCATGATCGAGAGCAAACAGCGCATCGCGGAAGGATTGGCTGAAATCGGTGGGCTTGGCGTGTTGGGTCGGCCAGAGGGCACGCATTTCTCGATTGTCGCCGACGAGCTCGACATTTTTGCCATCGCCGATGGGCTGCATGAGCGCGGCTGGCTGTTCTCGCGCGGTGTCGATCCCAAGGCGCTGCAGCTGCTCCTCAACCCGCGCCATGGCACCGTAGTCGATCAATTTCTCGCCGATATCGCCGAGGTTGCCGGTCTCGTGCAAGCGGGTAAGATCGAAAGTCGTGGAGTCGGACCGGTCTACATTGTCTGAAACCGCAGCCCCAAGCGCGTTCCTCTCGATCGAGGGCAAGCCGCTCGGCGCCTTGCCCGCCTTCGCGCGCGAATCGCCGAAGCGGCCGCGACGCGCCGACGCTTTTAGGCCGAGGCTCGGGCGGCGGGGGTGGGCGCGCTGACGCGTTCCGCCGGAAGCGTCACGGTGATGGTGGTGCCGGCGCCCTCAGCGCTTTCGATCGTTAAGGTTCCGCCATGAAGCTCCGCGAAGCGTTTCGCGATCGGCAGTCCGAGGCCGACGCCCTCGGCCCGGCGGTTGAGGCCCGAATCAACCTGCCCAAAGGGCGTCAGAGCGGTCTCGACCTGATCCGGCCTCATGCCGATTCCCTTGTCGCGTACGGAAAACTCGTACGCACCGCTGGGGGTGATGCGACCCGACAGACGCACCTCGCTCCCCGCGTCACTGAATTTCATGGCGTTGTCGACGAGATTGATCAAAACCTGCTTCAGACGCAGCGGGTCGGCCTGAAGTCGGACCAAGGGGTGGTCAAACTCGAGTGTTAGGCGTGTATCGCGCTGTGCAGCGCGTGCCCAGACGATGGATTGCGTCTCCGCCGCCAGTTCGCGCGGATTGACTGGCCGTTCGTCGAGCGAAATCGCGCCGAGCTCGATCCGGCTGATGTCGAGCACGTCATTGATGACCCGCAAGAAGTGCTGGCCCGACGAATGGATATCCGCGACATAGGCGGCGTAGCGGCTGTCGCCGAGCGGGCCGAACAGCTTGCGCTCCATGATCTCGGAGAAGCCTAGAATGGCGTTGAGCGGCGTTCTCAGCTCATGGCTCATATTGGCCAGGAAGGCGGTCTTGGACACGCTGGCGGCAAGCGCCTTCTCGGAAACGATCCTGAGCTCGGCTTCGATTCGCCGACGATCCGCGAGCTCCTGTTCGAGCGCGGCGTTGGCGGACAATAACTGCGCCGTGCGATTCACGATCTGATCCTCAAGCTCGCCGCGAGACGCCTTGAGCGCCCGCGCCATCGCTTGCATCGTGCCGGAGAGGAGCGCGAATTCGGGAACGCGCGGTGACGGCGCCTTGGTGTCATACTGATGGCCGCCCAAGGCCTCGGCGTAGCGTGCAAGCGCTTCGGTCGGGCGAACCACCGCGCGGGCGAAATAGATCGTCCCCGCAGACCCTCCGACGACCAGAAAGGCACCGAGCCCGATCATGAGAATGAAAATTCTGTGGCTGTCTTCACGGGCCCTGGTAACGCTCGAAGCCATGTAGGCCGCGCGGGCGATCTGGATCCCGTCGTCAAGAACGTCGTCCAGCGCGCTTCGATGCTGGATCAATAGCGCGAAATCGGCGGCGATGTGGCGTTCGGCCTCGGCGATCGCGCGGGCATGCTCGATCAACAAATCGGCCAACGCGACAATTTGCGAGGTCGATGGAGTCTCGCGCTCGATTTTCGTGGCGGCAGCCGCGAGAGCGGTGGCATGGGCTTCGAGCTCGGCCACGACACCG
Source organism: Rhizobium sp. Q54 (assembly GCA_945892755.1). Classification (GTDB taxonomy): domain Bacteria; phylum Pseudomonadota; class Alphaproteobacteria; order UBA828; family UBA828; genus SHWC01. The sequence goes on from CAMDDO010000025.1 coordinate 33,760, forward strand.
TCGATCTGGGCGAAGCGCTGGCCCGCGTCCGCATATGCCATCGAGCTGGGCACGGCGATAAGGCGCGCGATATCGTTTTGGATGGCGAGCCAGGCGCCCAAGAATGCCAATTTCCCATCGAGTAGTCGATCGGAGGCGGCAAAGGCACGGGGCTCGCTTGCGGTGCCGGCACCGGCTTTGTCCTGGTCCGCAGCGAAAAAATTGTCGACGATTGGATCGGCCCGTTGAAGGAGGCTGGCAAGCTCGGTCGCGGCTTTCAGTCCCTCGTCCTTGGCTGCCATCATATCGCGTCCGATTGAAGCGTAGCTCGTATTGAGGTCCCTGACGCGATCAGCCAGGGCGCGCTCGCGGTCGGTTTCGGCGAGGCGGAGGAACTGGTTGAGATAAATTAGGAGCTTCTGCTGATCCTCCTCGAAGCGCGCGCGGTCCGACGGGTTGGCACGGTGCAAATATTTCGCTACCGCGAGGCCTGAGCCGACTGCGTTGATCGCCATCTCGAACGACGCGTCGCGCAGCGGGAGCACGGAGGTTGCGGCATGCTCGATGCCCTCGCGCAATCGGGTCATCGAGACGCCCACGATCGTGCCGGCGACGGCCAGAACCGCGAGGAAAACGCCGAACGTGAGACGCAGCTTCCAGGCCAGGCTGAGCCGGTGTAGCGCCGCGAAGATGGCCATCGCTGAAGGGACTCCCGAGCAGGCTATGCAGATGCAAAAAACCGACACCTTATGGTCGCGTCGATTATCGGATGCCAAATGCTAACCGCCTCCTAATACATCCAATATCGCTTGCGGCTTCACTGTGTCGGCGGTCACAGATTGTCCATAAGGCGCGGCGCCCGCCCCGCGCCAGAGTCGAGACGCCCGGCGCCGTGGCAAACTGGCTGTTGCGGGGCCGGTCAGGCCGTGGTGAGATTTCGCCGCCGCGTTGGGCGCACCTGTCAGGGGATCGACATCGATGCCGTTGAACCGTTTCGAGCATGTTCTTGTTTTGTCTGACCGACCCAAGGAGACCCGAGATTTCTATGTCAAGGTGCTCGGGTTGAAGGAGGGCTATCGGCCGCCTTTCCCGTTCCCCGGCTATTGGCTCTATCTTGGCGCGACGCCGTGTATTCATTTGGCCGGCAAGATGGCCAATGCCGGGCAGCAATATTATCTCGAGCAACGCGACCTTTCGAACGCCGATGGCGGCACCGGTCCGATCGACCATATCGCGTTCGTGGCGGAGGATTTGAAAGGCACGCTGCGGAAGCTGAAACGCCACAAGCTCGCGTTGCGCGAGCGCCTCGTTCCGGAACAGAAGATGGTCCAGGTCTTCTTCAAGGACCCGAACGACATCACCATCGAATTGAATTTTCCCGTGGCCGCGAAAGGGACCATGCCGTCGCCCGCCCCGCGTCGGCGTGCCGTGCCGCGCCGCCCGGCGGCACCCGCTCCCAAGCGCCGCGCCGCCAAGGCCCCCAAATAGCCCGCGCCTTACTATTCGATGTCGAGCGGCACGTCGCCTTCGGGCGGCGGGTAGTCGGCGTCGAGGACCGCAAGATCGTCCGGCGTCAAGCTGATGCGCGCGGCTGCGAGATCGGCGTGGACATGCGTCGGCGAGGTCGCCTTCGGAATGGTCACGAGGTGGGGCAGCCTCATGGTCCAGGCGATCGCGATCGCTTCGGGTGTCACGCCGTGGCGTGAAGCGACCGCGCGCAGGCCTTTGCTCGCCGCGAGTTGGCCGCGATCGAGCGGCGAATAGGCCATCACCACGACGTCGTGCTTGGCGCACCAGGGCAGAAGACGCGTCTCGATTCCGCGCCGGGCCAAATTGTACATCACCTGGTTCGAGGCGACCGCCGCGCCGTGTCGCCCAAGCAACGCGCCGGCCATCGCCTCGGTATCGAAATTGCTGACGCCAAAATGGCGGATCTTGCCTTCGTGCTTCAGTCGCACGAAGGCCTCCAGGGTTTCTTCCAGCGGGTGAGAACCCCGCCAGTGCAGCAGGTAGAGATCGATCCGGTCGGTCATCAGGCGGGCGAGGCTCGCCTCGGCCGCGCGGATTGCGCCGGCGCGCGAGGCGTTGTGAGGCATCACCTTGGAGACGATGAAGACCTCGTCGCGCCGGCCTTGAGCGGCTTCGGCGACGATCGTTTCCGCGGCCCCGTCGCCATACATTTCGGCGGTATCGATCAGGCGCACGCCTTGGTCGAGTCCAAGCTTGAGCGCGGCGACCTCGGCGGCACGCCGGCTCTTGCTTTCGCCCATTCGCCACGTGCCAAGGCCGAAGGCTGGCATGACCAGCCCGTCACGGCCACGAACCGTGCGTGCAAGGGCGGGCTGCAACATCTTCGAGGCTTCTGCCATCGCTCCGATCGAAGCACGATCAAGCCGTCGCGGCAAACAAAAGGCGGGCTCAGCCCGCCGCGAAATTTGCCCCGTCGGAGCCTTCCCTTCCCCCCCAAATGGGAGGAAGGGGGCCCCGATCGAAGAATCAGTCCTAACCCATCGCGCGGCGCTGCAGGCGCTCCGGCGCGTGATCGCGCAGGAATTCGCTCTCTTCCAACACGCGGAGATGCTCGTCGGTGATCCGCTCAAGCGCCTTTTTGTCACCCTTGATCAGGGCGTCGAGAGTGCGCTGGTGGAAATGCGCGGTGACGCTAACGTCGACCGTCCGCGTAAAGAAATCGCGCAGAAGCAACGCCAGCTGTTCGAGGATTTGATGCTGATAAAAGGCGAGCAGTTCGCTGCGCGCCGCGCGGCCGAGATTGTAGTGGAACAGGTTCTCGTAATACATGCGACGCATGCCGGCCGGCACGCCTTGCTCCTTGAGCTTCTCGATGGCATAACGTAACGCCGCATGGTCTTCAGCGGTCGCCCGTTCCGCCGCCAGCATGATGATCTGCATTTCGATCGGCCGGCGCGCTTCGACCAGTTCCTTCAGCGAGGCCTCGCGCCAGCCAGAGGCCCGGCGCATGATCAACGATTCCGGAATGTTGTCGCTGACCACCGTGAGCCCGCCGCTTGCGCCGCGCTGCGCGACCAAGACGCCGGCGCGGCTCAATACTTTGATGGCTTCGCCGATGGTCGGCTTACTGACTTGCATGGTCTGGGCAAGCGCTTCGACCAGCGGCAAACGATCGCCCGGCTTGAACGCGCCGGTGCGAATCGCGAAAGTTATTTGATCGACGACCTCCTCATATGCGCGGGGCCCCGAGATTGGATAGAAATTCCACATTTTGGGCGGCACCTCTTGTTCCTTTCCGCGTCACGGCTCGGGGGGCGGGCCGAGATTCGTGCCGAGTTCAATCATGATTAGGGTTGATTTACCTGAACGACAGCCGGCTTGTTCCGCAGGCCACACCGTCGCTTGGCTTCGAAGCGGGCGCGACGATTGACCATTTAATTTAGCGAGGTTTTCGAGGAGTGCAACCTTCCGGCATCATGTTGACAGAGCTAAAATGCGGCCACGGCCAGAGTCGGGCGCATTGCCGCAGATTGCGGGAAGCTGCTCCCGCGCCGGCGAGCCTGCTTGGCTGTTGGTCATCGGCCGCCGCGGGCGGTCTATCATCCGAATCGCAAGGAGAATCCCATTGAAGATCTCGCCGATCCACCCGATGGAGCCCAAGCCGGAGCACAACATGCCGTTTGTGCCGGCGTTCGCGGTCGAGGGAGGCAAGACGCTTTATCTCGCCGGCTGCGGACCGATTCCGCTCTATCACAAGCACCCGCATGATCCGGCCGAAGAAGCGGCGTGGATGGCCGGCGGCTTCCCGCGCCAGATCGAACGCACCATGGCGAATCTCAAACTGGTGCTCGAGGCTGCCGGCGCGAGCTGGAACAATGTGGTCAAGATGACGGTCTATCTGACCGACATGTCCCGTCAGAACGAACTCAACAAAGTGATCCACCAGTATTTCGGCAAGGAGAACCCGCCACCGCGCACGCTGATCGGCGTCGCTTGTTTATCGCACGAAGACATGCTGATCGAGATCGATGTGACGGCGGTCGTGTAGAGGGTTGGGTTATTCCTTGGTCGAGTCTCGCGGTAGCGGCTGTTCGTGCGTGACGCAATGGATTCCGCCGCCGCCGAGCACGATCTCGCGCGCCGGCATCTGAATAACTTTTCGCTCGGGATGGAGCGTGGCATAAACGCCGCCCGCCTGCATGTCCATCGGGTCGTCGAAGGACGGCACGATGACTACCCCATTGCCGACATAGGCATTGATGTAGGACGCGCAGATCACATCACCCGCACGCCGTGCCTTGGTGCCGGCGGTCGGCACGATGCCAGATGCCTCCTCAACACGGATCGTCATGGGCCGCGGCTGGTTGATCCTGTGGATCTCGAAGCGCCGTCCGCGTGCGTCGCGGGCAGTTGCGAGCCGCTCCAGGGTCTCGCGCGCAATATCGTAGAGCGGGTTCGCGCGATCATCGGTCCATGCCAGGACGAGCACGCCCGGGCGCACAAAGGCGACGAGATTGTCGATGTGGCCGCCGGTTTCATCGCCCGGCAAGCCATGGTCGAGCCAGATGAATGTGTCGGCCGCCAGATAATCGTGCAGGATGCCTTCGATCCGCGCGCGGCCGAGCCCCGGATTGCGATTGTCGTTGATCAGGCAATCGACCGTGGTGATAAGCGTGCCCTGGCCATCAGTGGCAAGCGCGCCGCCTTCCGCCACCAGGGGCGCGTCATAGCGCTCGACCTGCTCGATCTCGAGCAGTTTGGCGGCGACCAGGGCATCCCGGTCCCACGGGAAATAG
>CAMDDO010000026.1 GCA_945892755.1 Rhizobium sp. Q54
TGGTCAAGTCAAACTCTTTCGTCTCTCGATCTTTGCCGATCACGCACACGCTATCTTTTTCTGAAACGGCCCTTCCGGATATTGAAATCGAGAACTCGCTACCCGTATCCGGTTCAACTGACGGAATGGAGAGCCGCGCGCGGCGCGCAAAAGCGCAGGGATAAGGCGTGGCGAAAATCCAACGTCAGTTCGACGGCCAGAACTACGGTAGTTCGACGCCCCGAACTACCAAGAGGCGCCGCGACGATCACCGCTACACGAAATTGCCCGAAATCCGCCAAGTCGCACGACCTGGAGGACGGTTCGAAAGCCCGAACCGCTTCTATATCTAGGGCCGGGGATGGACCGAAGGCGAGCGAGCCGTCGGGCGCGAAGCTAGCCCGAGACGGCGAGCCGACTGATAGCCGCAAAGCGAAATCAGCCTCGGCGGGTGGTCCTAAAAGCAGCGCTATATCAATGATAGCGGTGCCAGTTAGGCGGAAGATTTAGGAAAACAAAAATGCGCGGTCGACCGATGCTTTGGGCGAGCGTCGAGGGTACTGAGAGCATCGCCCTTGACGTGAACCAACTATCCCGTGGCGGCTGCCTAGGCCGTCATGGAGCCTCCCGTTGCGGCCGACTGAGTGCCGGCGAGGTTCTGAACGTGGCGTTCGTAGCGAATCACTCAGTGCCGCACGGGATTACCCTGACCCTCAGCGGCATTGCTGCAACTCACGTCGATGGCGAATTTTCCATAGAGCAGAAAATTCAATTGACGCGGGTTCGGGCGGGGTTCGGCGGATATCGCTGGTACTTCTTGTGCCCGCGCTCCGGTCGGAGGGTGGCGAAGCTCTATTTACCGAACGGCGCGCGCATTTTCGCTTCCCGACAGTCCTACCGAATGATTTATGCATCGCAGCAGGAGGACGCCTTAGGGCGCGCCCAACGAGCCGCGTTGCGCGTCTGGCGCCGCCTCGGAGGCGATCCCCACGATTGGGTCCCCGATGCGGAGCCGCCATTGAAACCCAAATGGATGCGCTGGAAAACCTACGATCAACTCGTCGAGCGATTGGAACGCGCCGAAGCGCGAAGCGAAGCGACTTGGACGATTGGCGCGATCAAACTCCTGCGACGTGCCCATCGTTTTGCTTAGCCAGGGCAACGTAACTCGGCAGACCCCGCGAAACCGATCCGCGTGGTTGCCATACGGTTGCCAGCCCGAATTTCGCCTTAGGCGGAGATCGGTTAAGTATTTGATTTAATTGGCGGACCCGGCGAGATTCGAACTCACGACCTCTGCCTTCGGAGGGCAGCGCTCTATCCAGCTGAGCTACGGGTCCGCTTGTCTGCGCGTGCCGCGTTGGCGCCGGCGCAGGGGCGGCACTTTATCGCGGGCGCGCGGAAAGATCGAGCCCTAGCGATGAGCCCGCTTCAGGTGGCCCAGCGCCCGCCCCGCTTTGGCCGCGAATCAGTCCAAGGAAAACGTCTTCGAGGTTGCCCTCTTGGGTCGACAGATCGACGATTTCGATGCCGGCTTGACGCACCGCCTCCAGCACCTCGGCGATGCCGATCTGGCTTCGCCGATAGCGCAGCGTGAGCCGGCGCGAGCCCGAGAGCGCCGCCTCGAAACGCGCCAGCGCCGCCGGCACGCCATCGAGATCGTGCGCGGCCACGATCGCAAGCTCCTTCCGGTCGATGCGCCCGAGCAGCGCCGTGGTGTCCTCGCAAGCGATCAACGCGCCCTGGTGGATGATCGCGATGCGGTCGCACAGCGCCTCGGCCTCTTCAAGGTAGTGCGTGGTCAGCACCACCGTGGTGCCCTCGGCGTTGAGCCTTCGCATGTAACGCCAAAGCTGCTGGCGCAGCTCGACGTCGACGCCCGCGGTCGGCTCATCCAGCACGACGACCGCCGGCCGATGCACCAGCGCCTTGGCCACCATCAGGCGCCGACGCATGCCGCCCGAGAGAGCGCGCGCGTAGGTGTTGGCCTGCGCGCTGAGCCCAACCGCCTCCAATAATTCCGCCGTGCGGCGCTCTTGTTTCGGCACGCCATAGAGGCCGGCCTGCACCTCAAGCGCCTCGCGCGCCGGGAAGAACGGGTCGAGCACCAGCTCCTGCGGCACCACGCCGATCGCGAGCCGCGCGCGCCGCGTGTCGCGCTCCAGATCATGGCCGGCGATCAGCACGCGCCCGGCGCTCTTGCGCGTCAGGCCGGCGAGGATGTTGATCAGGGTCGATTTGCCCGCCCCGTTTGGCCCGAGCAGCCCGAAGAACGAGCCTTGCGGCACCACGAGATCGATGCCCTTGAGCGCCTCGACCAGCGCGCCGGAGCGCGACCGATAGCGCTTGGTCAGGCCTTCGATCACGAGCGCGGCGGGGTGTGCCGGCTGAGGCTCAGCCATCATGGTGGGGTCTTGGGGTGAGGCGGTTGAATGCGGCGCGGCAATCGGTATCATCGGCGGCCCGCCAGCGTCAATCCGAGGCCGCCCATCATGCAACCGCTCGAGATCATCGAAGTCGACACCATGACGGTCGGGTGCGACGGCGGCGGCGGGCCGCTCGGCCACCCGATGGTCTATCTCAATCTCGAGGCCAAGCGCGAGATCGACTGCCCCTATTGCGGCCGACACTTCGTGCTCAAGACCGGCAAGGCCGCTGCTTCGGAACACTAGGCTGCCCGAACCGGCAGCGCGATCAGGGTCGTCTGATCTTGTCGCCAATCGAAGCGATCACCGCCTTCAACACTTCTTCACCGACGCGGTTCATCAAGATGAGCCCGAGGTTGAGCGCCTTGACCTCCGGCGGAATCGAGCTCGGCTGCTTCAGATCCCTGATCGCCTCGCCGATCTCGCGGGTCTCCTCCGACGGCAGGTTCTGCATAAGCGCCACGCAGTGCGCAGACAGCGCCTCGCTGGCAAGCTCGAAGTCGACGTTCTTCATCAATGTCGCAACCGCCGAGGCGCGCCGCGCTGCACGGTTGCGATCGACCGCCCGGTCCATCGCTCCGGTGATGACCTGAACTACGGCACCCGGCCCGATCTGCACGTCCTTGTCGCCGAACCGAACGGCGAAGAACGAGCTGCGAAAGAACGCTGCGGCGCCGAAGCCGGCAACCAGAACCTGCCAGAGCGGCGCGAGCGACGCCGAAATCTCAGTCCCAGCGGCGGTGCCAAACGTCCACCCAGACACCTTTATGATGTACAGCGCGACGGTGGACACGCCGCCATTGGTGAGCAGATAGGCACAGCCCACCCCGGACGTCGCGGCTCGAAACGGAGCGTCGCGGTAGCGCGAGATCAGTTCGGTCAGGCCGACCAGCGCGCCGAGCCCGAAGGCCCCGAGATAAAGAACGGCGTCCATGGCCATTCCCCATCAATCCGCCGGGATCGCTTCGCCGGCGGTTGTAAGACGGTAGCGGCGCGCCTCACCTTCGCCCTCTGCCTTCACAAGCCCGCGATTTTCAAGCCGGCTCAGCGTCTCGTCGAGTTCGTTGAACGCAAGGCGTGCTTCCTGCATTAGCGTTGGAAACGACTTTGGACCAGAACGCAACAGGGCTAAGACAGCGTCAGCAGGACTCGCAGCCTTCTTCGTCTCGGGCTCGCCGCGGACGGTCCGAAGGAGTAATGCGACGTTAGCTGCCGACGACGACACTGATGTTTCGCTGTCTTTCGTTTTGGCGCTCATGGTCGAACCTCGATTACAATCGTGGGGTGCTGATGCGCCCCAAAAACTTTGCCACGAAGAATTATATCCGGAAACGAAACCAGGAGGACAAATTATCCACGGGCGGCCGTCCCGATCACCCGGCCGCGCCAGGCGAGCGCGAGCAGGAGCGCCGCGCCCGCGCCGGCCAGCGACATGGCCGAGGCGCTCCAAAAGGCCGCGCTCGGGTCGGTGTCATAAAGCACTCCGGCGAGCAACATGGCGCCGCCCATGATCGCGCCGACCGTGATGCCCGAATAAAGGCTCTGCGCCATGTTGGCGAAGCCCGGCGGCACGGCGCGTGCGATGTAGAGCATGGCGCCGAGGTGCATCGCGCCGAAATTGGCGGCGTGCAGAAGCTGCGCCGGCACGATCACCCAAAGTTCGGTCGAGGCCCCAAGCGCGGCCCAGCGAACGCACCCAAGGACACCCGCGATCATCAGAAGCCGGCTTGCACCCAAGCGTTCGACCAGGCGTCCGCCGAAGGCGAAGAGCAGGATTTCGGTGAGCACCGATTCGGCCCACAGCACGCCGATCAGCCAATCGGAGTGGCCCGCCGCCTTCCAATGGAGACTGCCGAAACCGAATTGCACAGCGTGCGCGCCATGGATCAGACCGGCCGCCGCCAACATGAGAAGGAAGGACCGGCTGGTCATCAGCGTACGGAAGCCACCATGACTCGAGGCCGAGCGCGGTGCGTTCAGATGCGGCAGAACCGGCGTCGAAAGCACCACGAGCGCCATGGTCGCGACAACGAGCCAAAGCACCGTATTGGGCGAGAGCCGGCCATAGAATTCGAGCACGAGGCCCGAAACAAGCGCGGCGCTGACGAAACTGAGCGAACCCCAGAGCCTGACCCGGCCATAGCCGCGGTGCGCGTCAGTCGCGCGCAACGTGATCGCCTCGACCAGCGGCATGATGCCCGAGAGCAGGAAGTAGAAGAGCGAGCTCAGCACGAAGATGGCGGCGTAGGTCTCGACGCCGAACAGGCCGATGGCGGCGACCAGCGCCGTGGCCGCGCAGCCCATGATGACCGCGCGGCCATTGCGCGTGGCATCGGCCAGTCGCGCGGCGAGCGGGCCGGCGATGGTACGCGCCCAAAGATTGACGCCGAGCAAGAGGCCGATCTGAGCGGCGTCGAGCCCGCGCCCATCGAGAAACATCGGCCAAAACGGCGCGAGCACGCCGGCGACCAGGAAATAAATGGCATAGAACGCCGACAGACGCACGACGAGCGCGCGTGCGACGGGCCCAGGCCCAGACCCAGGCTGGATCAGGCCATCGGCCGGCATTGGTTCCTCGGTGGGAGGCGGCGGCGGAGCGTGGCATAGTGCGTGCGCAAGGCTGGCAATTCACGCCGCCCCGCGCCGCAACCAAATCGATCGGGCCATGACCGAGTCACGCAAGCCTCACATACAGCGCCATCTTTATCTGATCGATGCCTCGGGCTTCATTTTTCGCGCGTTCCATGCGTTGCCGCCGCTCACACGCAAGGATGGCACGCCGGTCGGCGCCGTGCTCGGTTTCGTCAACATGCTGATGAGGGTGATGAAGGACAATCATGCCGACGCGGTCGCCGTGGTGTTCGACGCGGCGCGCCTCACCTTCCGAAATGAACTCTACCCCGACTATAAGGCACATCGACCCGAAACACCGCCCGAACTCGTGCCGCAATTCGCCATTGTGCGCGAGGCGACACGCGCCTTTGGCCTGCCTGCGATCGAATTGCCGGGCTTCGAGGCCGACGACGTGATCGCGACCTATACCAAGCTCGGGCGCGAGGCCGGTTACACGGTGACCATCGTCTCGTCGGACAAGGATCTGATGCAGCTCGTCGAGGACCATAAGGTAGTGCTCTATGATTTTTTCAAAAATCGCGAGCTCGGCACCAACGAGGTCAAGGAACGCTTCGGCGTGGCGCCCGACCGCGTGGTCGATGTGCAGGCGTTGGCCGGCGATTCGTCCGACAACGTGCCGGGCGTGCCGGGTATTGGCGTCAAGACCGCGGCCGAACTGATCAACACCTATGGCGACCTCGATACGGTGCTGGCGCGCGCGGCCGAAATCAAACAGCCCAAGCGGCGCGAGAGCCTGATCGAGAACGCCGACAAAGCGAGGCTTTCGCGCGAGCTGGTGAGACTGAGGGACGACGCGCCGGTGCCCGCCACGCTCGATGAACTCGCCGCGCGGCCGGCCGATCCGGCCGAGCTTCGCGCCTTTCTCGAAACGCAGGGCTTCCGCTCGATCCTCTCCCGCCTCGGCATGGCGGAGGGTGGCGAGCCGCAAGCGAGCGCCGTGCGTCCCGCGCCCAAGACCGCGCCGCCGGCCGCGCGCACGCCCGAACCTTCACCGCGCGGCCATGGCGGCAAGGCGCCGCACTATCAATTGGTGCAATCGCTCGATGCCTTGAAGGATTGGGTCGCGCGCGCGGAAGCCAAGGGCGTGGTCGCGGTCGACACCGAGACGACGTCGCTCGAGCCCGCGCGCGCGCATTTGGTCGGCGTTTCGCTCGCCATCGAACCCGGCGAGGCGTGCTATGTGCCGCTCGGCCATGTGCGCAACGATCTGTTGGGCGGCGAGACGATCGAGCAGATTCCGCTCGAACAGGCGATCGCCTGTTTGAAACCGATGCTCGAAAACGACGCCGTGCTCAAGATCGGCCATAACATTAAATACGATCGCCGCATCTTCGCGCGCCACGGGATCGATTTAGGCCCGGTCGATGATTCGATGTTGCTCTCCTTCGTGCTCGAAGGCGGCAGCCACGGCCATGGCATGGACGAGCTCGCCGCGCTCCATCTCGGCCACAAGACGATCACGTTCAAGGAGGTTGCCGGCACCGGCAAAAACCAGGTGACGTTCGACAAAGTGCCGCTCGATCGCGCGCGCGACTATGCCGCCGAGGATGCCGAGGTGACGCTGAGGCTCTATCAATTGCTCAAACCCCGATTGGTCACCGAGAGGCTCTGCACGGTCTATGAGACCATCGAGCGGCCCTTGATCCCGGTGCTCGCGCGCATGGAGAGCGCGGGCATCAAGGTCGACCGCGCGGCGCTGGCGCGCCTCTCCGAGGATTTCACGACCCGCATCGCCAAGCTCGAAACCGAAATTCACAAATTAGCCGGGCGAGGTTTCAATATCGGCTCACCCAAGCAGCTTGGCGAAATCCTGTTCGATGAGATGGGCCTCGAAGGCGGCAAGAAGGGCAAGACCGGCGCCTATGGCACGGATTCCGACGTGCTCGACGGGCTCGCCGCGCAAGGTCATGATTTGCCCGCGCGCGTGCTCGATTGGCGCCAGCTCTCGAAGCTCAAGAGCACCTATACGGACTCGCTTGTCGATTACATCGTGCCCGAGACAGGCCGCGTGCATACGTCATTCGCGATGACCGGGGCCGCGACCGGACGGCTTGCCTCGAGCGATCCCAATTTGCAAAACATTCCGGTGCGCACCGAGGAGGGCCGCAAGATTCGCGAAGCCTTCGTGGCGGAGAAGGACCATGTGCTGCTCTCGGCCGATTATTCGCAAATCGAGCTGCGCATCCTCGCTCATATCGCCAATGTCGATGGGCTGAAGCAGGCGTTCAAGCAGGGCGCCGATATTCACGCGCTGACCGCGAGCCAGGTGTTTGGCGTGCCGGTCGAGGGCATGGACCCGATGATCCGGCGCAGCGCCAAGGCGATCAATTTCGGCATCATCTACGGCATTTCGCCCTTCGGTCTGGCGCGCCAGATCGGCGTCGACCAGGCCGCCGCGCGCGCCTATATCGAGGCCTATTTCAAGCGCTATCCGGGCATCCGCGCCTATATGGAGGAGGCCAAGGAGACCGCGCATCGCCAAGGCTATGTGACGACGCTCTATGGCCGGCGCGTGCATCTCTCCGGCATCAACGACAAGAACCCGGCGATGCGCGGCTTCTCGGAACGCGCCGCGATCAACGCGCCGATCCAGGGCACGGCGGCCGACGTGATCAAGCGCGCCATGAAGCGCATCGAGCCCGCGCTCGACAAGGCGAAGCTCAAGGCCCGCATGCTTTTACAGGTCCATGACGAGCTGGTCTTCGAGGTGCCGAAGGAGGAAGCGAAGGAGACCGCCGCGCTGGTCAAGAAGGTGATGGAGGGCGCGGCCGAACTTTCCGTGCCACTCACCGTCGAGACCGGCATCGGCGAAAATTGGGCCAGCGCGCATTAGGCGCGACAGAACCAAGAACGGGGAACGATTCATGGCCAAGATCGAGGCCGAGCGACAGGGCGAGCCCGGCTGGTGGCGCGACTTCAAGGGCTATGGCCGCGATCTGCCCGAAGCGCGCTGGCCTGGAGGCGCGCGCCTCTGCGTCAACCTCAATCTCAATTATGAGGGCGGCGGCGAGCGCAGCGTGCTCGAAGGCGATGGCTGCTCGGAGAACCTACTCACCGATATCGGTTTTCCCTCGGTCGAGGGCGCACGCAGCGTGCACGCCGAGGGCGCGTTCGAATATGGCGCGCGCGCCGGCGTCTGGCGGTGTCTGCGCGTGTTCGAACGTTTCGATGTCAAGGTCAGCGTGCTTGGCGTGGTACAGGCGCTGCTCCGCAACCCCGAGATCGCGCAGGCGTTCGTCGAGGCCGGGCACGAAATCGTCAGCCATGGCTGGCGCTGGATCGATTACCAAGCCATGCCCGAGGCCGAGGAACGCGCGCACATCCAGCGCGCGGTGCACGGCATCGAGCGCCTGACCGGCGCGGCGCCCAAGGGCTGGATGACCGGCCGGCCGGGGCCGAATACGCGGCGCCTCCATGTCGAGGCCGGCGGGTTTCTCTATGACCGCGACGCGCTGAACGACGAACTGCCCTATTGGGTTGAGGTTTCGGGCCGGCCACATTTGGTCGTGCCCTATTCCTATGAGACCAATGACAATCGCTTCGACGAAAACCGCGGCTTCAAGACCGCCGATGATTTTTTCATTTATATGAAGGACGCGTTCGACCTGCTCTATGACGAAGGCGCCGAACGGCCGAAGCTCCTATCGATCGGCCTGCACGACCGCATCATCGGCCGCCCGGCGCGCATGGCGGGATTGATTCGCTTTCTCGATTATGCGCGCGCCAAGGACCGCGTCTGGTTCGCGCGCGGCATCGACATCGCCGAGCACTGGAGGAAAGAGCACCCCTACAAGGGTTGATTGACGGCGGATTTGGACCGAGACAGCTCAATGGGAAACTTGCGCTTGACTAGTGGGATAAATCCTATTATGTTGCTTCTCGCGCACCTGATCTCGTGTGTGGAGAACACTTATGGATCCAGAGTTCGAGTTTGATCGCGGATTCGAGCATGAAGGCCCGGGAACAAAGGCTACTGATGTGTTCTTCAGGGTGAAGAACCGGCTTTACAAGAATGAAAAATCGAAAACCTATATGTATCGAGACATCGTGGGAGTGATCACGGTCGGTGTCGGCTTTGCCCTAAAAAGCAAGACTGACGCCCAAAGACTCAAATGGTTCGACCGCAAGACCAAGAGGCCTGTCACGAGGGCGGAAGTGGATGACGCGTATGACGTAATGAAAAAGCAGCCTTATGGTCGTTCTTTCGCGGCAACCTTCTTTGAGAACAAAACAACAATTCGTATATCCGAAAATATGATCTATCCGCAATTCGTGAAACGCCTTTCCGAATTTCGAACTGAACTTCAAAATACGTTTGGTCAAACCGGCCTCAATTCGCTGCCGCCACCCGTGCAGGAGGCGTTGTTTGACCTAGCCTGGAACACCGGCGGAGATATAGGCACGGGATTTCCAAAATTGACCGCCGCGATAAAAGACCACCTGGATTGGCTCGCTGTGGCGCGCGAAACGCACCGGGATACCGAATTCGTTGACGAGGATCGAAATGTCGACATACGCAACCTGGTGCTGGAAGCGCTTAAGAATGACCGCCGGCTTTGACACGGCGCTTCTTGCCGGAACCGGCCGGCCCTCTTTGACCAAATGAGGCATTCAAACGCCGGCCTTGAGCGCGAATGCGGCCAGGGTCATGGCGGCCGTCGGGATTCTGGGCTTCCAGGGCCATTATAGCGACACCTCCATTGGCGCCCCTCGCCATTGTCGTAGTCGATGCCCGCGTAGTCGAGATCGCCCATGGTCAGCGCTTTCGGCGTGGGGGCATGCCAGTCAAGCGCTTCTTGCTGAAGCGCATGGAGGCCGTTCGCCTTAGTAAAAATCAGGCGCCACATATCATCAAAGGCGCGCTTAGGTTCCGTTGAGCGCAGCCGGATACCACCGAATTGGCCATCGAGTGTGAAATAGCCTTCCCCGGCGTTGAACATGAGGCGGCTGATCGGGCCCCCCACGGCGCATGGAAAGAACGGCAGATCGTCTATGACCAAATGGCCGGCCACCCGAAGCGTGACCGCGATGCTATAAACATTTCGAAAATTGGACGGCAACGGCTCGGGCAGAATAATGAGTTCGACAAGACCAGGGCTCAACCGGCACTCAAAGCGCGTCGGGCGTATGCCAAAGATTGGATCGTCTGAGTCGCCCTCCAAATTCCCATGCCATTTGGGTACGTAGAGCTCGTATCTCTTTGCCAGTTGCTCATTCGACTCCTCAATAGCCTTGTGGGCAGCCTCGCCCAAAATATTGAGCTCGCGCACTTCGAGCACGTCAAGCTCGGGCATGCAGAGCACCTGGAAGACGTCGTTCTGAATGTCCGCGCGCGCGGGGCTGGGCGAGGCGAGCGACAGCATCGCGAGCAAAGAGAGCGCCAGCGCCCCGAACAGACCTCTCATCGCGTCGCTCTCCGGCTCGCCCTGACAGCGCTTACATGCGTCGCCGCCATGCTAGCGCGGCTTCGAACGAGTGGCGAGAGAGCGCCTCAGTTGGCAAAGAATTCTGTGGCCGCCCTTTCCGAGCGCGCACGCAAAGCCTAAGCTCTACCTATTAGGAGTCCTTGGGCGCCGGTGCGGCGCCGCTTCAGGTCGCCCGGCATTCGAGGCTTAAGGCCCAGGCGCATTGATTGTGCCGCCGCCAAGGGAGGCTGCCATGATCGTCAGTCAGATCCTCAAGGCAAAAGGAAGCGACGTCGCCACCATCGATCCCAAGGCGAGCCTCGCCGAAGCGGCGACCAAACTGGCCCGCGCCCGCATCGGTGCACTCGTGGTCACCGCGCCCGACGGCGACATTCTCGGCATTGTTTCAGAGCGCGACATCGTTCAGGCCATCGCGGTGTCGCGCGCACACGCGCTCGACCATGCGGTCGAGACCGTGATGACGCGAAACGTAGCGACCTGCACGACGGCTGATTCGCTCGAATCGCTGATGCGCGAGATGACGGCGCGCCGCGTGCGTCATTTGCCGGTGGCGCGCGATGGCAAACTCGCCGGCATCGTCTCGATCGGCGACGTGGTCAAGCACCGGCTCGATGAGCTCGAGCGCGAGCGCGCCATGCTGGTCGATTACGTCGCAAGCGGCTAGCGCGGCGACCTTGCGCCAAGTCCCGATGATCCGCCTCGATCGTCGAGACTTGCTATAGGATGACGCCTCGTCCAAGGATCAGACGAGGTAAGGCATGGCATCGTCGGTCGAACTCTTTCAGTTCCGCTTCTCGCCCTACAACGAAAAGGCCCGTTGGGCGCTCGACCTGAAGCGCGTGCCGCACCGGCGCACCACTCTCCTTCCAGGACCGCACATTCCGAAGGTGCGTGCCATGACCGGGCAGAACGCGACGCCGGTCTTGCGCATCGACAATGAGACTGTGTTCGGCTCGACGCGCATCGTGACACGGCTCGACGAACTCGACCCCGCGAATCGTTTGACGCCGGATAACATGGCAGAGCGTGAGACGGTCAACGCCATCGTGCAGCGCTTCGACGAAGACCTGACGCCGCGCATGCGCCGCGCGGTGCTCGACGCGAATCTGAGCAATCTCGACTATTTCGCGCGCGTCTTCAGCGGCGACCGACCTGCCTGGCAGCGCTTTTTCTATCGCCTCGCTTTGCCGCTCGCGCGCGGCCTGGTTCGCAAAGGCAATGGCATCACCGGCCCGGCCGCGGTCGAGGACGGCATCGCCGCCGGCACCGAGGCGTTCGATCTGGTTGCGCGCGCGGCCGCCCAGACCGGCTATCTGGTTGGCGACCGGTTTACCTTGGCCGATCTCACGGCGGCGTCGAGCCTCGCCTCACTGATCGATCCGCCGCATCCCGACATGGATCGGCCGCTGCCGCGTCCGCCCAAACTCGAGGCATTGCGCGCGCGCTATCGTGACCATCCGGGCGCCGCCTGGGTACTCGAAATGTACCGCAAGCACCGGCCAGGCACGCGTCTGAGCTGAGCGACGCGCCGGCCTAGTGGTTCGATCCAGACGCTTGGTTCCCAAGCGCCTGGTGAATCGGACCACCGGATCAATGGGCTGGTGGTGCGATTCAGCTAACCGATGGGTAGCATCCGTTAGCATCGCATCACTAGGCCGCCTTGGGTGCGGCGGCTTTGACCTCGTCGCCGACATGGCCCTCGAACTGCGTGAAGTTCTTGTGGAAGCGGCCGACCAGATCGCGCGCTTGCGAATCATAGGCACTCTTGTCGCGCCAAGTGCCGCGCGGGTTCAACACCTCGTTCGGCACGCCCGGGCAGGACTGTGGCACGGCGAGACCGAACAGATTGTCGCGTGACAGCGGCACCCTCTCGAGCTCGCCGTCGAGCGCGGCGCGCAGCAGCGCGCGGGTATAGGCGATGCGCATGCGCTCGCCAGTGCCGAAGGCACCGCCGGTCCACCCCGTGTTGACCAGCCAGCACGACGCGCCTGTCTGCTCGATGCGCTCGCGCAACATGCGGGCATAGACCGAAGGATGACGCGGCATGAACGGCGCGCCGAAGCAGGTCGAGAACGTCGCCTGTGGCTCCTTGCCAAGGCCCTTCTCGGTGCCGGCGACCTTCGCGGTATAGCCCGTGAGGAAATGATACATCGCCTGCGCAGGCGACAGCTTGGCGATCGGCGGCAGCACGCCGAAGGCGTCGGCCGTCAGCATGATGACGTTCTTGGGGTGCCCGGCGACGCCGTCAAGCGAGGCGTTCGGGATGAAGGAGAGCGGATAGGCGCCACGCGTGTTCTCGGTCAGGCTCGCGTCGTCAAGATCGAGCTCGCGCGTCAGCGGGTCCATCATCACGTTTTCGAGCACCGTGCCGAACATGCGCGTGGTGGCGTGAATCTCGGGCTCGGCCTCCCGCGAGAGGCGGATCACCTTGGCGTAGCAACCGCCTTCGAAATTGAACAAGCCATTGGTGCTCCAGCCATGCTCATCATCGCCGATCAGCATGCGGTGCGGGTCGGCTGAGAGCGTCGTCTTGCCGGTGCCCGAGAGCCCGAAGAAAATCGCGGAGTCTCCCTTCGGCCCGACATTGACCGAGCAGTGCATCGGCAGGATGGCTTTGGCCGGCAGCAGAAAATTCAAGATCGTGAAGACCGATTTCTTGCATTCGCCGGCATAGGAGGTGCCGCCGATCAGCACCAGACGCTGGGTGAAATCGACCAGAATGACGGTGGGCGAATTGACGCCATCGGTCTTTGGGTCGGCATGGAAGCCGGGTGCCTGCACGATGGTGAATTCCGGCCGGTGCGAGGCGAGCTCGCCCGGCTTGGGCTGGATGAACAAATTGCGCGCGAACAGACTGTGCCAGGCGTATTCGCTGATCACGCGCACCGGCAGACGATTGACCGGGTCGGCGCCGCCAAAGCAATCGAGCACGAAGAGCTCGCGGCTTCTCAGATAGTCGAACAGGCGCGTCTTGATGGCATCGAAACGGGCGCGCTCGATCGGCCGGTTGACATTGCCCCACCAGACCGTCGTTTCGGTGGTGGCGTCGCACACGATGAATTTGTCGTTGGGCGAGCGACCCGTGTGCGCGCCGGTACGGGCGACCAGCGGGCCGCCAGCCGCGATTTCAGCCTCGCCGCGCCTGATCGCATGCTCGTAAAGCGCGCTGGGCGAAAGGTTCCAATGCGCCTGCGCGGCCAAGCCGTGGCCAAGCGCTACCGGCCCGTCCTGGCGTTTGAGGGAAACTGCGTGCTCCATCGCGTCAGTCAACCTTGTGTCGGGAGTAAGTTGGGCGGCACACGCGGGGATTTGGCCCAGCGCGACGCGGCATCGTGTCTGGGGCAATACAACACTGCCGCAAGGCCGGATTCAAGAGTTCAGCCGGAATTGGCGGCGGCCGCGCTGCGCGCCTGGGCGGCCAACGCCAGCAGCAACGCGCGCGCCTCGGAGGGCGTGCGAATCGGCTGCTCGAAATCGAGCCGCGCGAGCGCCGGCCCGGCCCGGAGATCGAGCCCCTCGGGATCGATTCCACACATTCGCCAGCCGGTTTCCGCCCGACCGAGCAGGAACTTGGCATAAAGCTCAAGCGCCTCCACATGATCGTTATTCATGTGCGACACGATCCCGCTCTCCGCCTCGATCAGAGCGGCGGCCGGGTGCACATCGAACACGAAGGCGCCGGCCTCCAGCCACGAGATCCGACCGAATCCGGCAACCAGATGAGCGCGGCGCGGCGCGACCCGGACCAGCGAGAAATCCCCGAAATCGGCATAGGCGGCGGCGGCGGGATGGCGCGCGAGAAAGCGGGCGCGCTGGCGCTCGGCTCGCGCCGGCTGGACCTCGCCGATCAGCGTGACGCGCGCGCCCTCCAGCGGATCGGCCAGGCCGGCCGTGCCGTTGAAAAGGAGCGAGACGCGCGCGTCGGCCGCGATATTTCGCGTGTGCTCGGCGAGGCCCGAGATCAGCAACAAGGGGGCCGCGTCGTAATCGGCCGCGACGAGCACGAGCGAGGCATAGGGATGTCCCTCGGCGGGGCTGCCCGGCCGCGCCGCCGACGCCAATGTCGCGATGTCCGCCTGTCGGATCAACCGGCGCACCGTCAGGCCCTGATCGACTGCGCTACCCGAGGTCACGCCATACTCCGTACCTGACCCCCGGCCCAGCGGGGCAATCTTCCTATGACCGGTTTTTCGCCCGCCGCCAAGCGCATGCCTGTATCGTCGCGCGCCATGGCCGCATATTTCCGCCAAGCCGCCGCCGGGCTGGCGCCCCACATGATGCCGACCCTCAAGCTCGCCGTGCCGGTGGTCATCGCGCGTGCCGGGCTGCTGCTCATGCTGGCGGTCGATACCGCCATGCTCGGCCACTACGCGACCGACGAGCTTGCGGGCTTCGCCGCGGCGAACGCGGTCCAGATCGTCATGGTGCTGGTCGCGGTGGGCTTGCTGCAAGGCACCGCGATTCTGACGGCGCAGGCGGCGGGCGCCGGCGATCGGCGCGCCTGCGGCACCTATTTTCGGGCGAGCCTTGTCGTCGGGCTGATCGTCGGCCTCGTGCTCGGCCTTCTCTGCGTCGCGGGCGGCTGGTTTCTCTCGCTGCTCGGACAGACTCCCGAGGTCGCCGCGCGTGGCCAAGCGGTCTTCCTGATGTTCGCGTGGAGCTATCCCGCTCTAGGCCTTTGGATGGCCTGTACCTTCTTTCTCGAGGGCTTGAGCCGGCCTTGGCCGGGCATGATCGTCTCGCTGGCCGCGGTCGGCGCGAATGCCCTGCTCGATTGGCTGTTCATCTTCGGTGGTCTTGGCCTGGCGCCGATGGGCGCCGAGGGCGCCGCGATCGCCACATCGATCGTGCGCTATTTGATGCTGTTCGGACTTGCCGGCTATGTGCTTGCGCTCAAGGATCGCCGTGCGCTCGGATTGTTCGAACGCTCCACGGAAACCGCGGCGGCGGTGCGCAAATTGTTTCGCATCGGTCTGCCGCTTGCGCTTTCGCGCGCACTCGAGGCCGGCGCGTTCTCGGCGCTCACGCTGATCGCCGGGCTGCTCGGCGTGGTCGCGCTCGCCGGTTATCAAATCACGCTCAACCTGATTTCGCTCATCTTCATGGCGGCGGTTGGGACCTCGACCGCGACCATGATTCGGGTCGGCAACGCCGTCGGCCGGCGCGATGCGCTCAATGCCAGCCGAGCGGGCTGGGCGGGCGTCGCCATCATCGCGGCGGCGGTGGGCGTGGCGGCGATCGCCTGCCTCGCCGTGCCCGGCGCCTTCGCGGCGCTCTATTCCGACGATCAAACGGTGCGCGCTTTGGCCGCTTCGCTCATCTTCGTCGCCGGCTTTTTTCTGGTCTTTGACGGCGCCCAGATGGTGCTACAGGGTGCCTTGCGCGGCCTTGCCGACATCTGGATCACCTCGATCATCCAGTTCCTGTCGTGGTGGGCGGTCAGCGTGCCACTCGGCTACGGCCTGGCCCTAACCGCTGGGCTTGGGCCAGACGGCCTGATCTGGGCGATCTTCGCCGGCGCCATGGTATCGTCAACCACGCTTAGCCTGCGTTTTCGAGCGCTCACGAGGCGTAGCGCGGCCCGGTAGGACAAGGGCACGGGTGGCAATTCCGTGGCCTAGGCCCTAGACTTCTAGTTTGACTGTCGGGACAACCGATTGCCGGGCGCCCAGAGGGGCCGCCCGAGAGCGCGTGCCATGCCACAGACCATTGCCCTGATCGATGACGACCAAAACATTCTGACCTCGGTCTCGATCGCCCTCGAGGCCGAGGGCTTCGCCGTGCGCGCCTCGAGCGATCCGGAAAAAGGGCTCAAGGATCTCTTGGCGAGGCCCCCCGACGTCGCGGTGATCGATATCAAGATGCCGCGCCTCGACGGGCTCGAATTATTGCGCCAATTGCGCCGCCATAGTCATTTGCCGGTGATCTTCCTGACCTCGAAAATCGAGGAGGCCGACCAGATCGAGGGCCTTCGGCTCGGCGCCGACGATTACATCACCAAGCCGTTCTCGGTGCGCCTGCTGATCGAGCGGATCAAGACGGTGATTCGGCGCAACGCGGAGGCGCGAAGCGTGGCCGAAAGCGGCGCGCCGGCCGCCGAACCGATGATCGTGCGCGGCGAGCTGGTGCTCGACCCGACACGCCATCTGGTGACGTGGCGCGGCGAGTCGATCGTGCTGACGGTCACCGAATTTCTGTTGCTCAAATCCCTCGCGCTTCGGCCCGGTCACGTCAAGAGCCGCGACCAATTGATGGACACCGCCTACGACGGCGAAAGTTTCGTCGACGACCGCACGATCGACAGTCACATCAAACGTATCCGCAAGAAGTTCAAGAGCGTCGACCCGTCGTTCGCGCAGATCGAGACGCTCTATGGCGTTGGGTACCGTTTCGTCCAGCCCTGAGCGCAGTCGCGCCAGTGGCGGGTCGGCCTTGAGCCGCCTCGGCCTGCGCGGCAAGGGCAGGCTCGGCGCCGACGCCGATGCGATGGCACGGCCCGGCGCGCAACGAATGCGCCGACCCCTCATTTCGCTTACCGCGCGCATCCTCGCCATCAACATGCTGGCGCTCGCGATCTTGCTCGGCGGCTTTTTCTATCTCGACCGCTATCAACGCAGCCTGTTCGATCAGAAGCTCGCGGCCCTCAAGCTCGAAGGCGGCCTGATCGCAACCGCGCTGACAGCGGAAGGCGGCCTCGATGGCGCCGAACGGCACAGCCGGCGCGGCCGGTTCGATGCCGAAGCCCTGCTCAGCCGACTCGATCTGCCGCTCGATCAACGCGTGCGCGTGTATGATACGCGCGGTCGCCTTCTGGTCGATTCGCAGCGTCTGCCGGGCGCGCGGGTGCAAACCACCGAGCTGCCGCCGCCGGCCAATGAGGGCTTCCTCGGCCGCGTCGCGATCGGCATTTATGACTGGATCGTGCGCGACCTGCCGCCACGCACGCGCATGCCGCGCATCGTCGAGGGCAAAGGCTCGCGCCAGGTGGCGGCCGCGACGGTAGGCCGCGCGCTGACCGGCGAAACCACCAGCCTGATCGGCGAGACCGAAGATGGTTCGCTCGCGGTTCTGGTCGCCCTGCCAATCCAGGCCTTGAAGCGGATCGAAGGTGCGCTGCTTATTTCGGCGAACGCCGACGACATCGTGGTCAGCGTGCGCGAAATGAGGTTCGCCGTGCTGGAAGCCTTCGGCATCGCGCTGACCATCACCGTTCTGCTGTCGCTCTATCTCGCCAGCACGATCACGCGTCCGGTGCGCAAGCTCGCCGAGGCGGCCGCGCGGGTGCGCGATGCGCGCGGCGAGAAACCCGAGATCCCGGATTTCAGTCAGCGGCGCGATGAGATCGGCGGCCTCTCGAGCGCGCTTAGGGACATGACGGACGCGCTTTGGCACCGGCTCGACGCGATCGAACGCTTCGCCGCCGAAGTCGCCCATGAAATCCGAAACCCCTTGAGTTCGGTCAGAAGCGCTGTCGAAACCGCAATCCGCATCAGCGACGACGCCAAGCGCCGTCAATTGCTCGAGCTCGTGATCGACGACGTCAAGCGGCTGGACCGTCTGCTCAGCGAAATCTCGGCGGCGTCGCGCCTCGATTCGGAATTATCGCGCACCGCGCTCGAGCCGGTCGATCTCGCGAAATCGCTCGCGCTGCACGTCAGCTTCGACAATGAAATGCACGCCGAGGCGAAAGGTCCGGCGCCGCTGCGCCTCGAAGTTCAAGGCGGCGGGCCGTTCTTGGTCGCCGCGCTCGAAGACCGGCTGACCCAAGTCGTGCAGAACCTGATCAACAATGCGCGATCATTCAGCCCGCCCGGCGCGAGCGTTACGATCAGGTTGCTGCGCGAGGGCAGCCTCATCCGGTTCGAGGTCGAGGACGAGGGGTCCGGCGTGCCCGAAGCGATGCGCGAGCGGATCTTCGAGCGTTTCTATTCATCGCGACCCGAGGGCGAAAAATTCGGCACTCATGCCGGCCTCGGCCTCAGCATTTCACGCCAGATCGTCGAGGCCTTTGGCGGCCGGCTGACCTGCCATGGCGGACGAACCGGACGCGGCGCGCGGTTCGTGGTGAGCCTTGTCGCCGCGCCGGCCGAAACCTAAAGGCATGCAGAGGCGATCGGGCGGGACGCGGTTGTTGTTGACCGCCGCGACCATCGCTTGGCTGGCGATGCCGGCCCATGCCGAAATCGAAGCGGCGGGGGCGCCGTCCCTCGCCCTTCCGGTCGATTGCACGCTCGGGCAAACCTGCTTCATTCAGTTCTATGTCGACCTCGCGCCCGGCCCGGAGATTCGAGACCATACCTGCGGTCGACTCACTTATGATGGGCACAAGGGCACCGATTTCCGCCTGCCCGACTATCCGGCGATGCGCGCCGGTGTCGATGTGCTGGCCGCGGCCGATGGCGTCGTGCGCGCGATTCGCGATGGCGAGCTCGAGGGCGAGGCGGATGGCCGGAGCGTGGAGCATCTCGAAGGCAAGGATGCCGGCAACGCGGTGGTTCTGGTTCATGCCAATGGCTGGGAAACCCAATACAGCCATCTGATGCGCGGCAGCGTCGTGGTGCGACCCGGCGAGCGGGTCAAGACCGGACAGGTGCTCGGCAAGATCGGGCTCTCCGGTCGCAGCAATTTTCCGCATCTCGATTTCGCCGTGCGACAGGACGGCAAGGTCATCGATCCATTTCTGGGCGCGAAGCCGGACGCGAACTGCGAAAAGCCAAGCGTCTCTCTATGGAACGAGGCGGCGCGCGGCGTCATGCCATATCGTCCAAGTGGCGTGCTGCTGGCGGGCTTCGCCGCCGTCGAGCCAAACAAGATCGAGGTCCGCAAAGGCGCCGAACGCGCGCTCGCGTTCGACGCCGAAGCGCCGCTGATCGTTTTCTATGCCGATGCTTTTGGCATTCTTGAAGGCGATACCGAAGAGCTAGTTATCTTTGCGCCCGATGGCAGCCTGTTCGCGCGACATCAGAGCGTATTCTCACGCGATGTTCAGCAGCGCTTCCAATATGTCGGGAGAAAGCGGCCGAGCGAGGGCTGGCGCCTGGGCACCTATCGCGGCGAATACCGTTTGACGCGGAGCATCGACGGGGCGACGCGCATCGTCGCAAGCACGGCGCGCGAAGCCGTGATCAGTGAACGCTGACCGGGTCGAGGTCGTGCTGGCGCGCGGCGGCAAAGGCCAGGGCGCGGCTGGGCGCGATGCCGAGCATGCGCCCGTCCGCGCCGTGAATGGCGAAGCCGTCGCTGCCGTCGACCGCACTCGGTTTGATATAGGCCAACGTGGGTGCGCCCAGCGCCCGAAACGCCTCGACGGCCAATGAGGGTTGAATTTCCTTCATAACTGCTTTCATGGTCAGGTGCTCCGCTCGCGCGCCGACGCTCCGACAACGCGCCGCGCGGATGCATTTTTCTCGGATCTCTCTGAATTAGCCGGAGGCTCATGCCGCGCAGGGCCGACGACGCGCGCCCCCTGCGCACCATTCGCGCTCGCTTTCGCGATCGGAATCGTGCGCACCTGTTCCGCCGCCATGGGGCGGGTGAGATCGACATTGAGCAGACCGTTCTCAAGCGTCGCGCCACCGACTTCGATGCCGTCCGCAAGCAGGAACGTGCGATGGAACTGGCGCGCCGCGATGCCGCGGTAGAGATAGGTCGCGCCGGAATCGGCCGCTTCAGACTTGACGCTCCGGATGTGGAGTTGGTTGCCCTCGACGGTAACGCTGAGTTCGGTTTCGGCAAATCCCGCGACCGCCAGCGTGATACGCATGCGGTTGTCATCGAGCTGCAAGATGTTGTACGGCGGGTAGCCGTCCCCGGCGCTCTTGGCCAGACGATCGAGCATGCGCTCGAGCTGGTCGAAACCGAGCATGAGCGGACTATTGAACGGCGAAACCCTGGTCATCGCGTTCGCCCCTCCTCAATGAGCGGGCCGGGCGGCTCGCCTCCCCATTCCGGCGGAGGCCCCTGCCACGGGTCACGATCAGCGCCACGCCCGAACAGCGGGCCACGGCGATAGCTTGGATATAAGGACGCCGCGCCGGCGTTCAAGGCCTTCAGGCGTCAGGCGCGACGCGCTCCAGCCCCTCCAGCGGACGCACGCGATAGCCGACGGTGCCAACCAAGGCGTCGATCCGCTGATCATTGCTCGCGACCGGGAGAACGATAAGTCTGAAACACAAAGAATGGCCAAACAACTGCACGCGCTCCTCGCTGCGCCCGACCGGCTTGGCGGCGGCGACCGCCGAGTGGCACATATCCATCGCCTCCCCGGCGATGTTGGATGGCAACGCGGCGACGCGCTTTCCCGTGCAGTCCTCGCCCACCACGTCGCAAAGCGCCGCGCCGAAGCGGCTAAAACGATAGGACGATGGTCCCGGTGTCACGTCGATGACGAAGCTGCGATCCAAGATCTCGGGATCGGCGTCGGCTTCGACCGCGGCCAAAGACGGCAAATGGCGGCCTTCGCGGGCCTCCAGCCATTTCTTGAAAAGCCGACGCCCCAAGCGCCGCTCGGAAGGCTCCATACTCGGCCTCGACCGTGGCTGTCGCCAAGGCCCCGTGAGCGCCAGCACTATGCGCCCAAGCAGGGATAACCGAATTTGTTAACTTGGAAAGATGAAGATAGTCTTGATGTCGTGTTATTATGCGCCCCCCGCCGCGCCGCAGCAATGATCATCGTCGGATTCGTTTGGCCTTGCGCATCGCATTTGGCCAGGAGCCAAGGCACGAGCAAGGCAATGCCATGAACCAGCTCCGCCGAACGATTCGGCCGGCCTTGAGCGGCTTGATCGCGATCGCCTTGAGCCTGTCGGCGGGTCTGGTCGGAGCTTCGGTCGGTGCCGCCGAGCCCGCCACGCAAATCGCCGCGCTCGGTGGCGACAGCGAAGCCGATGAAGCCGTCATGGGGCGCTACAGCGCCTTGGTTCGAATGATCCAGCTTCGCCTCGCCGAGCGCGGCCTCTATCCGGGTCAGGTCGATGGCGTGATGTCGCCCGCGACCCAGGACGCCATTCGCGCCTATCAGCGCCTCGCCAATATCGAGCCTGACGGGCTGCCCTCGACGCCGCTGCTGGCCCGTCTGAATTCGACCGAAGGCGCCGCAAAGGAATTGCTCGACAAGCTCGATACCGCGCGCAAGGTCCAGATCGAGGAAGCCCGCGCCGCCCTGATTCGAGAGTTTGGGCCCGAATGGGCGATGCGCCGCGCGCAAGGCGCGGCCGCCCCGCGCAGCGGCGACGCCGAGGCCTGCTTCGAATCCCCTGAGCCGGCCTGCCTGATCTTGCTCGCTCTGGCCAGCGCCGAGCGAATCGAGAAGGACGATCTGCGCGACTGGGCGCTCAGTCACGTCGTCGAGGCCCAGGCCCGAGCCGGTCTGAGCGCCGATGCGCTCGAGACCGCGCGTAGCATTGGCGACCCCCGATCGGTGATCGCGGCGGTCGGCGCCATCGCGGTCGCGCTCGCCCGCAGCGGTCAGACCGAGGAAGCCAGCAAGGCGGCGGAGCGTGTGCCGGACCAGACCTTGCGCGACAAGGCGCTGCGCGCGGTTACCGAGGGGCAGATCACTGGCGGCAACCCGATCGCGGCTGCGGCTACCGCACAGCGCATCGGCGCACCCGCCGAACGGGTGCCGGCGCTGGTCGCCGCGGCGCGCGGCTTGGCCGCCGCCGGCGAAGCGGCGGCCGCGAACCGACTGCGCGATCAAGCCAGCGCGGCGCTCGCCACGCTCAAGGTCGGCGGCATGCACGACTTCGTGACTGGCGAGTTCGCCGTGCTCGAAGCCGAGCTTGGCCGCGCCCAGGAAGGCAAGCGAGTCGCAAGCGGCATCGTCGACAAGACCGAACGCACGAGGGCCCTGGCTGAGATTGCCGTGGTTGAAGTGCGCGCCGGCGCCCGCGATGCCGCCCTGGTGACGTTGAGGAGCGCCGAGGCGACCCTGACCTGTACCGTCGACCGACCCGAGTGCCAGCACGCCCATGCGCGACTCGCGATCGCCGGCGCGGAATTTGGCTTTTACGATGCCAGCATGCGCGTGGTGCAGACGTTGCGCGCTGGCTACACGCAATCCTTCGCGCACCGCGAGGTCGCGATCGCCGCCGCGCGCTCAGGTGCCCCCGACGAGGCCGAACGCATCGCGATCTCGATCCCTCAGCCGCGTATCCGGCTCGAGGCGCTGCTTGGCATCGCCGAGGCCCGGGCCGCCAACGGCGATGAGGCAGGGGCGCGCGGCACCGAAGCCCGTGCCACGACCCTCGCGCGCACGTTGGAGAACCCGATCGAGCGGACCTTCGCGTTGATCGACCTGGCGCTGATCGCCGCCCGTTCGGATGCCGACGCGGCGAACGGCACACTCAAAGAAGCAACCGCGATCGCACGCACGCTCGACGATCCATTCGGTCGCTCCCGTTCGCTGAGCCGGATTGCGACCGCGCTGGCGGTCCTCCGCGGCGGCTGAACGCCGCGCGCCTGGACCGGGGCCCCACCATGAACGAGTTGAACGGCGCCGGAGGTCCGCGCCGCCTGAGCAGCGCCCTCGAAGGCGCGCTCTTGATGGTGTTCAGTTGCGCCTGCTTCGCGGCCATGTCGGCGCTGATCCGCTATCTTTCGGGCAGCATCTCCTCGTTCGAGATCGCGTTTTTCCGCAATGCGGTCGGCCTGATCGCGATTCTGCCGTGGATGGCGCATCTCGGCTTCGGCCGCCTCAAGACACATCGGCTGAAGCTCTATGTTTCGCGCGGCGCGCTTGGCGTCGTCGCGATGTGGGTCTGGTATGCCGCGCTCGGCATGATGCCGCTCGCCGAAGCGATCACGCTCAATTTCACGGTCGCGTTTTGGATGATCCCGGTCGCGATCGTGATGTTGAAGGAGCGCATCGGCCCGAAGCGCTGGGCGGCGACCGCGGTCGGCTTCGCCGGCGTGCTCATCGTACTTCAGCCAGGGGCCGAAGCCTTTAGCCTCGGCGGCCTGCTCGCGATCGGCTCGGCGTTCCTGTTCGCGGTTTCGATGTGCATCATCAAACTGCTCTCGAAAACCGAGACTCCAACCCAGATCGTCTTCTACATGAACCTGATCATGACGCCGCTCTCGCTCGGGCCGGCGATCGTGTTCTGGAGCTTCCCTACCTGGCCCGAGCTCGGCTGGCTGATCGCGATCGGCCTGATCGCGGTGGCCGGGCATTTTTCGATGGCGCGGGCGTTCTCGCTGGCCGAGGCCAGCGCCCTCGTGCCGCTTGACTTCATGCGCCTGCCGTTCGCGATCCTGATCGGCTATTTCGCGTTCGGCGAATTCCCGGGCGTTTGGACTTGGGTGGGCGGCGCCATCATCATCGGCAGCGCGCTCTACATCGCGCGCCGCGAGATGCGCGTGCACCAGGCACCGGTCGTGCCGCCAAGCGCTGGCGCGGTGCCCTGACCATTCGCGCGGCGCATCCCTTTCTGCTATAGAGCGCCGCCAGAACAGGGGGGCGGCGCCATGGAGATCAAGGGACACAGCGCGATCATCACCGGCGGCGGCTCGGGGCTCGGCGCCGCGACCGCGCGCGAGCTTGCCAAGCTGGGCGCCAAGGTCGGCATCGTCGATCTGAACGCCGACAATGCGCGGAAAATTGCGAGCGAACTCGGCGGCGCGGCGGCGGCGGCCGACGTAACCGACGCGGCGAGTCTGGAAGCCGCCTACGATACGCTACGCGAGGCAATCGGTCCGGCGCGTATTTTGATCGCCTGCGCCGGCGTCGCGACCGGCGCCAAACTGATCGGCAAGGACGGCAAGGCAACCCCGCTCGATGCCTTTCGCCGCACCATCGACATCAATCTGATGGGCACGATCAATGCCATGCGCCTGACCGCCGCCGACGCCGCGGCGCTGCCGCCGCTCGAAGACGGCGAGCGCGGTGTGATGATCGGCACGGCCTCGGTCGCGGCGTTCGAAGGCCAGGTCGGCCAATGCGCCTATTCGGCCTCCAAGGGCGCCATTGTTTCGATCACGCTCACACTCGCGCGCGAACTGGCGCGCGAAGGGATCCGGGTCAACGCGATCTCGCCGGGCCTGATGGATACGCCGATGCTGGCCGGCCTACCCGACTCGGTGCGCGAAGCCCTGGTCGCCACCGCGCTCTATCCGAAGCGGCTCGGCAAGCCCGAGGAATATGCCTCGCTGGCGCGCCACATCGTCGAGAACCGCTTTCTCAATGGCTCGGTGATTCGCTTCGATGGCGCGCTGCGCATGGCGCCGCGCTGAGACGACGTCAGCGATCGCGCTTCGAGGCAATCTCGTCGATCGCGTGGGCCAGCTTGAAGTCGCGCTCGCTCAGGCCGCCGACATCGTGGCTTGCCAGGAGGATCTCGACTCGGTTGTAGACGTTGAACCATTCGGGGTGGTGGTTCATGCGCTCCGCGATCAAGGCAACCCGGGTCATGAAGCCGAACGCCGCGTTGAAATTCTCGAAATGATAAGTCTTCCGGATCGCCTCGCGCTCGTCGGCCATCGCCCAACCGTTCAGCTCATGCAGATGATGGTTGATCTCGGGTGTCGAAAGCTTGCCCGCCATGTCTTGGTCCTTCCCGGCAGAAGCTCGACCCGGCACGGTCCGAGCCTTAGGCTGTGGATCACATATTAGTCGATCGCCTGGAGCCACACCAACCATGACCAAGCCGAGCGACCGGGCGCCGAGCGCGGCCGAAATCGAGTCGATCGCCGAGCACGCCTACCGGCGCATTCCGGAGCGCTTGCGCAAACTGGTCGACGCCGTGGTGATCCGCGTCGAAGAATTTCCCGATGACGAGATCATCGCGGAGATGGAGCTCGACACCGAATACGACCTGCTCGGGCTCTATTCCGGCGTCGCGCTCGACGAAAAAAGCTATGCCGACGCGCCGCAGAACGTCGACATGATCTTTCTCTACCGCCGCCCGATGCTCGATTATTGGGCCGAGAACGACGACACGCTCGAGGCCGTCGTGCGCCATGTGCTGATCCATGAGATCGGCCACCATTTCGGCCTTTCGGACGAAGAGATGGAGCAGATCGAAAACGAGGCATGAAGGCGCAGGTTCAGCCGACGGGGCTTTGGCGCTCGTCCTCGTCGTCCCAATCGAGCTCGAAGTCATAACCACCGCGCAAGGGATAGCTCGCCTCGATCGAATAGACCGAGCCGTCGCGCGCCAGGCGGCTCGAATAGAGGTGGAACGCTTCGACTTGGAACGGCGGCGCGGCGAACAGGCCATGGCGCGTGAGAAAGGCCTGCACCCGCTCGATCGGCGCGTGATGAAGCCGCGCCAGCGTAACATGCGCCGAGAAGTTGCGCGGCTCGGGCGCGAGACCGGCACGCACCAGCGCGTTTTCGACCCGCGACTGGAGAAGGCTCAGCACCGGGTTCGGCCGCACGCCGGCCCAGAGCACGCGCGGCGCGCCGCGCGGCGGATAGTGTCCGACGCCGGCCAGCGCGAGCTCGAACGCGTCGGCCTCGACCTCGCCAAGCGCCTGGACCACGTCTTCGAAGCCCGCGCGATCGATCTCGCCGATGAAGCGAAGCGTCAAATGAAGCTGGTCGTAATTCACCCAGCGCGCGCCAGGCACGCTATCGCTTAGTTCAAGCAGGGCATCGACGACGTGCTCGGGCAGCGCGATCGCGACGAACAGCCTGATCATGATCCCGCCTTCATGGCCTGTTCGACCACGGGGCCGATGCGCCTGACGATCTCGGCGATGCCTTCGGCGGTCGGATGGATGCCGTCCGGTTGGTTCAATGAGGACCTGGCCCCGACGCCATCGAGGAAGAAGGGATAGAACGGCACGTCGTGCTTGGCCGCGAGGCTTACGAAGACCGTCTCGAACGCGCTCGCATAATCGGGCCCAAGATTGGGCGGAACGCGCATGCCGCAGAGCAGCACGGCACTGCCGGACGACTCGACCCGCGCGATGATCTGACTGAGATTCTCTTCCATCTGCTCGACCGGCAGACCACGCAAGCCGTCATTGGCGCCGAGCTCGACGATCACCAGGTCGGGCTTGTCGGCAAGCGCCCAATCGAGGCGCGCGAGCCCGCCCGCGCTGGTATCGCCCGAGACGCCGGCATTGACGACGCGCCAATCGTGCCCGCGCGCGCGCAAGAAGGCTTCGAGCCGCGCGGGAAACGCGGACTCCTCCGGCAGGCCGAAGCCGGCCGTCAAACTGTCGCCAAGCGCTACGATGGTTCGAGGTTCCGCCAAAGCGGGCCGCGCCCAAAGGCCAAGCCCGATGGCAATGAGCAGCAGCGTGAACAGGGGTTTGATAAACCCGCCACGCCACGCCATGTAATGGGCCATGTCCGAACCCGTCATCGAACTGACCGGCGTATCGCTGACCTTGAGCAGTCTCGCCGGGCCTGTGCCGATCCTGCGCGGAATCGATTTCAGCGTAAAGCGCGGCGAGGCGGTCGCCGTGCTCGGGCCATCGGGGGCCGGCAAATCGACCCTGCTCGCGGTGATCGCCGGGCTCGAACGACCCGATCTGGGCGGGGTCAGGGTCGCAGGCGAAGACCTTTCGCCGCTCGGCGAGGACGGGCTCGCGCTAGTACGCCGGCGCGCCATTGGCATCGTGTTCCAGTCGTTCCACCTGATCCCGACCATGACCGCGCTCGAAAATGTCGCGGTGCCGCTCGAGCTTGCCGGCCGACGCGACGCCTTCATTGCGGCGCGCGCGGCGCTCGAGGCGGTCGGGCTCGGTCATCGCCTGCGTCACTTCCCAAGCCAGCTTTCGGGCG
The DNA here is from genome assembly GCA_945892755.1 of Rhizobium sp. Q54. Lineage (GTDB taxonomy): Bacteria > Pseudomonadota > Alphaproteobacteria > UBA828 > UBA828 > SHWC01. Next base: position 27,198 of record CAMDDO010000026.1, read on the forward strand.
GCGAACAGCAGCGCACGGCGCTCGCGCGCGCCTTCGCGCCCCGCCCGGCCGTGTTGCTTGCCGACGAGCCGACCGGCAATCTCGACCGCGCGACCGGCGGGCAGATCGTCGATCTCATGTTCGGCCTGCGCCATGACTCGGCGACCACGCTCGTGCTGGTCACGCACGATCCGGCGATCGCAGCGCGCTGCGATCGCATCGTGCGCATCGCCGAAGGCCGCATCGCCGATGCCTAGGACATGATCTCTTGGCCACTCATGGCGCGGTTCGCGGCGCGCGAGCTGCGCGGCGGCTTGCGCGGCTTTCGCGTGTTTCTGTTGTGTCTGATCGTCGGCGTCGGCGCGATTGCGGGCGTCGGTTCGTTGATTGCCTCGATGCAGGCCGCGCTGGTGACCGATTCGCGCGCGCTCTTGGGTGGCGATCTCGAAATCGAGCTCTACGGGCGTACGCTGAGCGAGCCCGAACGAGCGGCGGCGCAGAGCCTCGGCACGACGCTATCGCAAACCGCGACCATGCGCGCGATGGTTCGTCTGGCCGACGAGGCGAGCGACGCGCGTCCGGTCCTGGTTGAGCTCAAGGCCGCCGATTCCGCTTATCCCCTGGTGGGGACGCTCGATCTCGATCCTGCGATGACAGCGCTTGAGGCGCTTTCGGATCACGGCGCGATCGCCGAAGCTGGGCTGATCGCAAGGCTTGGTGCGAAGCTAGGCGACACGCTCAAACTAGGCGGCACCACGCTCACTTTGCGCGCCATCCTGCGCCACGAGCCCGATCGCCTGACCGGCGGCATGACGCTTGGGCCGCGCCTGATCGTGTCGCTCGAGAGCTTGCGGGATAGCGGCCTGGTCCAGATTGGCAGCCAAATCCGCTATCGTTACCGCCTCGCGCTGCCGCCGGGCACCGAGGCCGCAACGGCGCGTGCGGCGCTTGAGGCGATTTCGCCGAATGCGGGCTGGCGTCTGCGCGACACCAACGACGCGCATCCCGCGCTGTCGCGCCAGCTTGACCGGCTTGGGCAATTCCTGACCTTGGTCGGGCTTTCGGCCTTGGTGCTGGGCGGCGTGGGCGTCGCGGGCGCGGTGCGCGCCTATCTCGAAGGCCGCATCGCGACCATCGCGACGCTCAAATGCGTCGGCGCGACCAACCGGTTCATTCTCGGCGTCTATTTGCTGGAAGTATTGATCCTCGCGCTGATCGGCATTGTTCTCGGACTCATCGTTGGCACGCTGTTGCCGGTTGCGATCGGCGCATTGCTTGGCGCCGACGCGCCGGTGCCGCTCGCCCTCGGCCTCTACGGCCGCCCGCTCGGGCTCGCTGCCGGCTTCGGCCTGCTGACGACCTTGGCCTTCGCGCTCTGGCCCTTGGGACGCGCCGCGCGCATCGCGCCTGGTCTTCTCTTTCGCTCGGTCGTCGCACCGACGCTGCCATCGCCCGGCGGCCTTACCGTCATCGCATGCGCCGGCGCGGCGGCTGGGCTGATCGCGCTCGCCGTTCTGACCGCGCCCGAGCGCTTGATCGCCTTGTGGTTCGCGCTTGGCGCGGGCGCGGCGCTGCTCGCCTTTCATTTTCTGGGTCGCGCGCTGGGGGCGCTGGCCAAACGGCTGCGCAGCCCGGCCGTGCCCTGGCTCAGGCTCGGCCTTGCCAATCTCGGGCGGCCCGGTGCGCCGACGCCCGCGGTCGTCACCGCGCTTGGCGGCGCGCTCGCCGTGCTGCTCGCGATCGCGCTCGTGCATTCCAATCTCGCGCGCCAGCTCAGAGCCGAAGCCGAGCGTCCGCACCCGGCGTTCTTTTTCGTCGACATTCAGCCCGACCAGCGCGCGCCATTCAAGGCGATGATCGACGCGACCCTGGGCGCGCATGACCTCAAGGACGTGCCGATGATGCGCGGGCGCATCACGCGCGTCGCGGGGCAGAGAGTCAGCGAGCGCATGATCGCGCCCGAGGCGCGCTGGACCGTGCAAAGCGACATCGGGGTAACCTATGCGGCGACCATGCTCGACAACGCCAAGCTTGTCGCCGGTGAATGGTGGCCGGCCGACCACGCGGGCGAGCCGCTCATCTCGTTCGAGACCGATGCCGCGAAGGGCCTCGGCGTTGGCATTGGCGATACGCTGACGTTGAACCTGCTCGGCCGCGAAGTGACCGGGCGCATTACCAATCTGCGCGATTTCGACTGGATGGATCTGCAGATCAATTTCCTGGTCGTGTTCTCGCCGGGCGTGCTCGAGGCAGCGCCGCAGACCAGGCTCGCGACCGTGATGGCCGACGACGCAGCGAGCCTCGCGATCGAGCGCCAGATCGCCTCGGACTTCCCCAATGTGAGCGCGATCCCGGTCAGCGCAATTCTGGACGCGCTGACCGACCTGCTTGGGCGGATCGGTTCGGCGGTGCAGGCCGCCGCCGCGATCGGCCTATTCGCCGGCCTCGCGGTGCTGGCCGGCGCGGTCGCGGCGGGCGAGCGGACGCGGCGTTATGACGCCGTGGTGCTCAAGGTACTGGGCGCACGGCGACGCGAGATCATGCTCGCCTTCCTGGTCGAATATGGCGTGCTGGCCGCGGTGACCGCCCTGATTGCCGCCGCGATCGGCATCGCCGCCGCCTATGGCCTGGTCAGCCAAGTGCTGGAGCTCGACTTCACGCCCTCGGTCGGGCCAATTCTTGGGGTCACAGGCGGCGCCATCGCAATCGGCCTCATTTTTGGCTTCGCCGGCACCTACCGCGCGCTCCGTGCCCGCGCCGCGCCCCTGTTGCGCGAAGCTTGACGCCCCACTCAAGACCCGAGCGGGGCAGTTGAAAATCCGGCGATTCCTGCCAATATTAGAGCTAGCCTAAATCACTGCGGTTTTTGGGGGAATTCACCATGGCGATCGAACTCCGCACCCGGCCCACCGCCGGTACGCTGACCCAGGCCCAAATCGACCAGGGCCTGAGGAACTATATGCTCCGGGTCTACAACTACATGGCCTCGGGCCTCGCGCTCACCGGCATCGTCGCCTATGTGGTGGCGCACACCGGGCTCTATGAAGCGCTGATGACCAGCGGCGCCGGCTTCATCGTCATGCTCGCTCCGCTCGGCATCGTGTTTTTCATGAGCATCAAGCTCCAAACCATGAAGGCGTCGACCGCCCAGGCACTCTTCTGGGTCTTCTCGGCGCTTATGGGTGCCTCGCTCTCGTACGTCTTCATGCGTTACACCGATGCCAGCGTCGCGCGCGTCTTCTTCATCACCGCCGGCACGTTCGGGGCGGCTAGCCTCTTCGGCTACACGACCAAACGCGATCTGACCAAGATGGGCTCGTTCCTCATGATGGGCCTCTTTGGCATCATCATCGCGATGCTCGTCAATATCTTCCTTGGCTCCTCGCTGCTTCACTTCGTGATCTCGGCGATCGGCGTGCTCGTGTTCACCGGCCTGACCGCGTTCGACACGCAGCGGATCAAGGAAAGCTATGTCGAGACCGACGGACGGGACGCGACGCTCAAGAAGTCGATCTTCGGCGCGCTTGGCCTCTATCTCAACTTCATCAATCTGTTCGTCATGCTGCTCAGCCTGACGGGCATGATGGGTGGCTCGCGCGAATAGCCGGTTTCTTCCGGTCGGTCATGGCACCCGGCGAGTCGCTCGCCGGGTGCTTTCATTTGATGGCGTGAGGTCGGCCGGATGCGCTGGTGGGAGGGCCTGGGCGTTGCCGTGGCGGCCTATGGCTCGGTGATCGGCGCGGCGTTCGCCGCCCAGCGTCACTTCATTTATTTCCCCGACGGCACGAGACCAGAGCCCGACCGGCGCGTGCTACCCCATGTCACGCCCGTCATGCTCGAGACCGCCGACGGCCTAGCTCTCCTCGCCTGGCATCAAGCGCCGCGCCGGGCGGGGGCTCCGACGCTGGTCTATTTTCATGGCAATGCCGGGCATTTGGGGGTGCGCGCCACAAAGCTCGCGCCCTATCTCGAGGCCGGCTATGGCGGACTGCTCACCTCATGGCGCGGCTTTAGCGGCAATCCCGGAAAGCCAAGCGAGCGCGGCCTCTATGACGATGGCCGAGCGGCGCTCGCGTTCCTCGCGCGCGCCGGCGTTTCACCCGATCGGGTCATCCTCTACGGCGAATCGCTCGGCACGGGCGTCGCCGTGCAACTGGCGACCGAGACCAAACCCGCCGCGGTCGTGCTTGAAGCGCCCTACACCTCGGTCCCCGACATCGCGGCGTGGCGCGTGCCGATCGCGCCGGTCAGACCGCTCGTGATCGACCGTTATGATTCGCTCGCCAAGATCGCCTCGGTGCGCGCGCCCTTGCTCGTCGTGCATGGCGAATTGGATTCGACCATTCCCGCGCGCTTCGGCAAGCGCCTGTTCGACGCCGCCAACGACCCGAAGCAAGGCGTCTTCATCAAGGGTGCCGGGCACCTCGACCTCTACGAACACGGTATGGCCGGCATCGTGCTCGACTTCCTCAGGCGCCATGGCCTCGGCTAGGATCGCCACGCGCAATTGATCGGAGATCGGGATGGACACCAAGACATTTGAGGCATTGCTCAAGCAGGACGGCTATGGCGAGATCGAGACCAAGGGCTATCCGCCTGGCCACCGGGCGGCCGAGCACGCGCATGACTTTGACGTGCGCGGCCTCGTGCTCGAGGGCGAAATCACGCTCGGCTCGAACGGGGTGGCCGAAAACCTTCGCCCTGGCGATGAGTTCATCATGCCGGCCGAACAACCGCATACCGAAACGATCGGCCCGGGCGGCGTGCGCTTTCTCTACGGCCGGCGACGCACTTAAGCCTGCGGGCGATCGACCGTCCAGGTGTGGCCGCGGCGCAGAAGCGCGTTGAGATCGGCCGCCGGCGCCTTGCTCCGCGCGGCCGCGATCTGAGCCTTTACCGCGTGGTCGTAACTTTCGGCCGGGCTGCAATAGATCACGCCGAGCGCCGCCGGAAAATCGGGTGGCTCCATCGCGGCGAGCATGGTTCCGAGCGTGCGGTTGGTTTCGTCGTGCACAACCAAATCCGCCTCGCTCACGCCGTTCTCGCCTAGCGTCACGACTTCGAGCTTCATCGACTTGGGGTCGAAGCGCAGGCCCTTCTCCTTGGTCTTGCCGAAACGAAGCGGCTTGCCGTGTTCGAGGTGAAGCTGGCGATCGGCCGCGACGTCCTTTGCGGTAAAGTCATCGAACACGCCGTCATTGTAGACGATGCAATTCTGGATGATCTCGACGAAGGATGCGCCCTTGTGCGCGTGCGCGCGCTTCAACACGTCGGGCACATGCTTTTGCAGCGTATCGATCGTGCGCGCGATGAAATGCGCGCCGGCGCCGAGCGCAAAGACGAGCGCCGAGACCGGATAGTCGACCGAGCCCATGGGCGTCGAGGGAGAGCGCGTGCCGACGCGCGAGGTCGGCGAGTACTGGCCCTTAGTCAACCCATAGATTTCGTTGTTGAAGAGCAGGATGTTGAGATCGATGTTGCGGCGAATGGCGTGCAGTGTGTGATTGCCGCCGATCGAGAGCATGTCGCCATCGCCGCCGACCACCCAAACATCGAGCGCCGGATTGGCGAGCTTGACGCCGGTTGCGATCGCGGGCGCGCGGCCATGGATGGTGTGGAAGCCGTAGGTCGCCATGTAATAGGGGAAGCGCGAAGCGCAGCCGATGCCGGAGACGAATACGACCTGATCGGGATCGGTGCCAATATCGGCCAGCGCCTTCCTCACGCTCTTGATGATGGCGTAATCACCGCATCCGGGACACCAGCGGATCTCCTGATCCGATTCGAAGCTGTCGGGGGTAAGCGCGCGGGGCGAGACGGTATCATTCATCGTCTTAATCCAGCTTGCTGCGGATGGCGGCTTCGATCTCGGAGATCGTGAACGGCCGGCCCATCACTTTGTTCAATCCTTCGGCGGGCACGAGATATTGATTGCGCAACATGCCCACGAGCTGCCCGGTGTTCATCTCGGGCACGAGAATTTGGTCGAAGCCCTTGAGTAGCTCACCAAGATTGCGCGGCATCGGCCAGATGTGGCGCAGATGAATGTGCGATACCGCTTTGCCGTCGCGCCGAACGTTCGAGACCGCGCGATAGATCGGTCCATAGGTCGAGCCCCAGCCAACCACGGCAAGGCGACCCGTGGTCTCGCCCTGCTCCACGGCTTGTTCGGGAATCGCGTTGGCGACGCCATCGATCTTCGCCTTGCGCGCGTCGGTCATGCGCTGGTGATTGATCGGGTCGTAGGAAATATTGCCGCTGTTGTAATTCTTCTCGAGGCCGCCAACGCGATGCGCGAGGCCCGGCGTGCCCGGCTTGACCCAGGGCCGTGCCAATTTCTCATCGCGCACGAAGGGATGGAAGCCCTCGGGGTTGGTACGGAAGCCGACCGGAAACGGCTCATAGCTGCCAACATCGGGTACCAGCCAAGGCTCGGCCGCGTTCGATATATAGGTGTCCGAGAGCACGATCACGGGCGTCATGAATTGGGTGGCGAGGCGCACCGCCTCGATCGCAACGTCGAACGCATCGCCAGGCGAACGCGCCGACAATACAATCAGCGGCGCATCGCCATTGCGGCCATAGACCGCGAGGTTGAGGTCGGATTGCTCCGTCTTGGTCGGCATGCCGGTTGAAGGGCCGGCGCGTTGCGTATCGAGCACGATCAAAGGCAGCTCGGTCGTGATCGCGAGGCCGAGCGCCTCGGTCTTGAGCGCGATGCCAGGCCCTGAGCTTGACGTGATGCCGAGCGCGCCGGCATAGGCCGCGCCGATCGCGGCGCCGATCGCGGCGATTTCGTCCTCGGCTTGGAAGGTCGTGACGCCAAAAGCCTTGAGCCCGGCCAAGGCATGCAAGACGGCCGAGGCCGGCGTGATCGGATAGGATGAAAAGAACAGGTCGAGCCCGGCCAGCTTGGCGCCGACGATCAAGCCATAGGCCAGCGATTCAGTGCCGGTGATCGTGCGGTAGAGGCCGGGCGCAAGCTCGGCGCGGCGCAGCGTGAAGCCGCGTACGCCATCGGGCATTTCCGCCGTCTCACCAAAGGCGTGGCCGGCCTTGAGCGCCGCGATATTGGCCTTGGCGATCTCGGGTTCCTTGGAGAATTTCGATTCGATCCATTTGATGGTCGGCGCGACGTCGCGGTCGTACATCCAATCGACCAGGCCGAGCGCCCAGAAGTTTTTGGCGCGCAAGCCGTCGCGCTTGTTGACGCCGGAGTCCTTCACCGCTTCGAGCGTGTGCTTCGAGACGTCGATAGGGAAAATCCGATGGCGCGTCAACGAGCCGTCTTCGAGCGGGTTGCCCTTGTAGCCCGCTTTCTCGAAATTCTTGTCGTTGAACGTGCCGACATCGAGGATGACCAGGCCGCCCTGCTTGAGATCGCCGACATTGGTCTTGAGCGCGGCCGGGTTGAACGCGACCAGCACGTCCGGCGCATCGCCCGAGGTCATGATCACGCGCGAGCCGAAATTGATCTGGAACGCCGACACGCCATAGGTGGTGCCGATGGGCGCCCGAATTTCGGCCGGGAAGTCGGGGAACGTCTCGAGATCATTGCCGGCCAGCGCCACCGTTTCGGTGAAGCGGCTGCCGGTCAATTGAACACCGTCGCCGGAATCGCCGGCGAATCGGACAACGACGGAGTCGAGCTCTTGGCGTTCCGCCGGCTCCTGCTTGCGTGCTGCGCTACCATCCATAGCCATAGCCAATCGGGCTCCATGCTGCGGTCACCGCGACGACCCGGCTTGGGCACGGCCGGTGACCTGTCGTAAACAATAGGAACATCAGACGCCGCCGTCCATGGCAGTGCGGCTGCGAAGCCCCGGCGGGGCTTATGGTTAAGAAGCCGCGGCGCGTGCCTCCTCGAGCACGGCCAGCATGTCGGCGACGCGCGGAAATTTGCGTCGCGGCGCGCCCGGCCGCGCATTGGCGATTTCGGCGCGCTCGATCGTTTGCCAATCGGCGAAGCTGATCGCGCGGACCTTGCGCTGCCTGAGCAGCGCCTCCAACGCCGGACGCCCAGCCTTTCCGGTGGGTTTGAGGTCGGCCACCACCTGCTCGGCGCAATGCTCGCCATCCACCTTGTTGGTGCCGATCACGCCGGTCGGCCCGCGCTTGATCCAGCCAACCGCATAAAGCCCGGGCGCGACCCTGCCGTCGTCGTTCTTGACGACGCCCTGGCGCTCATCGAAGGGCGTGTCCTTGACCGTCGCCGAGCGGTAACCGATTGCCGCGACCACCAGACCGCAGGGGATTTCGAAAAACTGGCCGGTGCCAACCGCGTTGCCGCCTTCGACCTTGGTGCGCTCGAAGCGGATGCCTTCGACCGTGGCGCCGCCCAAGACTTCGACCGGCGCGGCATAGAAGGCGAAATGGATGCGTTTCTTCTTGGCCGGATCGGGCGGCGTTTCAGCAAAGCTGCGGAGCGAAGCGAGGTTCTTATCCTTCATGCGCCGGTCGCGATCGCTCATCTCGCCCTCGACGGTCGCCGGCAATTGCCCGGCCTCGACCACCGGATTGCAATTTTCGAGATGACCCATCTCGCGCAGCTCGACATTGGTGAACTTGGCTTCGATCGGCCCGCGCCGACCGACCATGTAAATATCCGCGACCGGCGAAGCATCGATCGCGGCGGCGGCGTGGTCGCACAAGTCGAAGCGCGCCATTTCGGCCGGCGTCTTGGCCAGCACGCGCGCGATATCGATCGCGACATTGCCTTGCCCGACGATCACCACGCCTTTGGTAGCAAGATTGGGCGCGAGATCGGTGAAATCGGGATGCCCATTATACCAGCCGACAAACGAGGCCGAGCCGATCACGCCCTGCTTATCATCGCCCGGCACGCCGAGCGGGCGATCGCGCGCCGCGCCGACCGCGAGGACCACCGCGTCGTACATGGTACGCAGCTCATCGAGCGAAAGATGCAGGCCGACCTCGACATTGCCAAAGAAGCGCACCTGCGGCGAAAGCGCGGTGCGGCTATACGCCTTCATCACGTTCTTGGTGTGCTCGTGATCGGGCGCGACGCCATAACGGATCAAACCGAAGGGCGTCGGCAGACGCTCGATGATGTCGATACCGCAATCGGGTGCGGCCGCGATCAACGAGGCTGCGGTATAGAAGGCCGCGGGTCCAGACCCTATGATCGCGACGGCAAGCCCCATGGGCGCGCCCCGATTTGGTTATGACTTTGACCCGACCATTTCGGGCGCGCGGCAGACTACCCCAAGCTCGCCGCCACCGAAATGCCGAATCTGCCCCCTTGGCGTTCAGAAGGACGGCGTGCCGCCGAACTTGCCTTCGAACACGAAATCGGCCTGTTTTCGGCGCTCGCGCGGGGCAATTTCGCGGGCTCGGAGCTTCTCATCTTCCAAGGATTCTGGCTTCCCGATATAGCCGAGTGCGATGGCGGTCACCGGCTCATGCCCAGCCGGCACGCCATAGACCGATTTGATCCGCTCGATCTCGATCCCGGCCATCTGGTGAGCATAGAGCCCGAGCGTGCCGGCCTGGACTGTCATGTGCGACGCCGCCTGGCCCACATCATGCCAGGCATGGGGGTTGGGCCGGCCCTTATCGTCGGCCACTTTGGCGATCATCAGCATGAGCACGGGCACCGTCTTGCACCATGCTTGGTTGAACGGCACGAGGCAGGACATCATCTCGTCGAACGCGGCTTTGTTCGCCTTGGGCGCGACGATGATATGCCAGGGTTGCAAATTCGAGGCCGAGGGCGCCCAACGCGCCGCCTCGAGAATCGAACGCAAGGCCTCCTTCGGCACCGGCTCGGCCGAAAAAGCGCGCGGGCTCCAACGCCGGCGCAAGAGATCGTGGATCGGGTAATCGAGGATGGCGGGCTTATCCATGGCGGCGGTCTCCCTTTCGCTTGATGCCGTTATCCGGGGCCGCGCGCGGCGAGGCAAGAGGCTTGCTGGTCGTTGGGCGTTCCGGCACGCTGGTTTCAGGAGGCACCTTCCATGCTGATGGACGCCAAGGCATCCACCCTCGTCGTGATCGATTTGCAGGAGCGGCTCGCGCCGGCGATTGCGGGCAGCGACGAGGTGTTGCGGCGCGCCGGACAATTGATCGAGGCGGCGCGCACGCTTGATGTTCCCGTCATCGTGACCGAGCAATATCCAAAAGGTCTCGGGCCAACCGTGCCGATAATCAAGTCAGCACTGCCCAATGACGCGCTCATTTTGAGCAAGCTCAGCTTCAGTGCCGGAAAAGACGCCGGATTTTTGGCGGCGTGGGAGAAGCAACGCACCGAGGGTCGTCATCAAGTCGTGCTATGCGGCACCGAAACCCATGTCTGCGTGCTGCAAACGGCGGCGGATTTGAAGGCGCGTGGCGCCGAGGTGTTTTTGGTCGCCGACGCCGCCGGCTCGCGCACCGACGCCAATAAGGCGGCGGCGTTGCAGCGCCTGACCGGGATGGGCGTCGCGTGCGTGACCACCGAGATGGTGTTGTTCGAGTGGCTTGAGGTGGCGGGCACGGAGCAATTCAGGACGGTGAGTAAATTGATTCGTTAGCGCTTGCGCAAATAGACCAGCCAATAGACCCCGCCGACCAGCGCGCCGCCACCGATCACGTTGCCGATCACGACAGGCAGCATGTTATGACCGAAGCGGGCCCAGGAGAGCGTCTGGTAATCCGCCGCGCTCTTGCCGATCGCCTGCCAGAATTCGGGCGGCGCCCAGGCCTGGATCATCAGCCCGATCGGGATTGCATACATATTGGCGACCGAGTGCTCGAAGCCGCCGGCCACGAACGCCGCGATCGGGAAAATAATCGCGGCGATGCGATCGGTGGTTGAGCGTGCGCTATAGCAGAGCCAGCAGGCGAGGCAGACCAGCACATTGCACAACACCCCGAGCGCCAGCGCCTGGCCGAAGCCGAGCGCGCCCTTGGCGTTGGCTTGACCAAGGGCGGCCATGCCGACCGCGCCATCGCCGAACTGATATTGGCCGGAGGCAAAAACCAATCCGGCGGTCGCCATGCCACCAACCAGATTACCGGCGAACACCACCGTCCAATTGCGCAGCAATGAGGCTGTCGAAACTTTGCGCCCGGCCCAGGCGAGCACGATCAGCGCGTTGCCGGTGAACAGCTCGGCGCCGCCGACGATGACCAAGATGAGCCCGAGCGAGAATACGAGGCCGGAGAGCAGCCGCGTCACGCCGAACGGCATCGCGCCGTCCGCACCGGCCGAAACCACGGTCGCGAACATACTGCCGAAGC
>CAMDDO010000027.1 GCA_945892755.1 Rhizobium sp. Q54
CAGCCCCGAGACCACCACGGGCGGCAACGCGCTCAAATTCTACGCCTCGGTCAGGCTCGACATCCGCCGCATCGGCGCGATCAAGGAGCGCGAGGAAGTGGTCGGCAACCAGACCCGCGTCAAGGTCGTCAAGAACAAGGTCGCGCCGCCGTTCCGCGTGGTCGAGTTCGACATCATGTATGGCGAAGGCATCTCGTTCACCGGCGAGCTGGTCGATCTCGGCCTTAAGGCCGGCATCATCGAGAAATCGGGCTCCTGGTATTCCTATGACAGCCAGCGCATCGGTCAGGGCCGCGAAAACGCGCGGCAGTTTCTGAAGCAGCATCCCGAGACCGCCGCGGCGATTGAAGCCGCGATCCGCGGCAATGCCGGCATGATCGACCGCCTGGCCGGCAATGGTGGTGAGGCAGGGGCGGGCGAGGCGACCGACGGCGAATAGAGGGACACGCTTTGATCGTCATGCCCGGACCGGCAGGCTCGGCCCTGCCGTGACCCGGGCATGCAGTCTTTCCGGAGGGCCGGATTGCCGGGTCTTGGTCCGACAATGACGACGATGGGGGCGGCTCGCCTCCACCATGTCTTTGCTCAACTAGACAGTTCCGGGAGCGGAGGCTAAAAGCGGGCGCGAGAGGCGCCGTGCAACCCGCGCAGCGCCGGCTAGACCGGGGCTTTCGCCATGGCGTCCGTCAACGACATCCGCGCGCACTTCCTGGAGTATTTCAAACGTCACGATCATGAGGTCGTGGCGTCCTCGCCCTTGGTGCCGCACAACGACCCGACCTTGATGTTCACCAATGCCGGCATGGTGCAGTTCAAGAACGTCTTCACCGGCGCCGAGAACCGCAATTACCGGCGCGCCGCGACCTCGCAGAAATGCGTACGCGCCGGCGGCAAGCACAATGATCTCGACAATGTCGGCTACACCGCGCGCCATCACACCTTCTTCGAGATGCTCGGCAATTTCTCGTTCGGCGACTATTTCAAGGAGCGCGCGATCGAGCTTGCCTGGACTCTGATCACCAAGGAGTTCGGCCTCGATTCGAGCCGGCTCCTGGTCACGGTCTATGCCGAGGATGACGACGCGTTCGATCTCTGGCGCAAAATAGCCGGGCTGCCCGAGCGCGGGATCATCCGCATCCCGACGAGCGACAATTTCTGGGCGATGGGCGACACCGGCCCGTGCGGGCCGTGCTCAGAGATTTTCTACGATCATGGCGCGGATATTCCGGGCGGGCCGCCGGGCAGTCCCGATGCCGACGGCGACCGCTTCATCGAGATCTGGAATCTCGTCTTCATGCAATTCGAGCAGGTGACCAAGGAGCAACGCGTCGATCTGCCGAAGCCATCGATCGACACCGGCATGGGGCTTGAGCGCATCGCCGCCGTCCTGCAAGGCGAGCACGACAATTACGACATCGATCTGTTCCAGCGCCTGATCCAGGCCAGCGTCGAGCTGTCGCGCCAGAAGGCCGATGGGCCGTTCCGCGCCTCGCACCGCGTGGTCGCCGATCATTTGCGCGCCTCGTCGTTCCTGATCGCGGACGGTGTCACGCCGTCGAACGAAGGGCGCGGCTATGTGCTGCGCCGGATCATGCGGCGCGCCATGCGCCATGCCCAGATGATGGGCTGCGAGGAGCCCTTGATGTGGCGCCTGGTGCCGGTGCTGATCGGCGAGATGGGCACGGCGTATCCTGAACTGGTGCGCGCGAAACCCTTGATCGAAGAGACGCTGAAGCTCGAGGAGACGCGCTTCAAACAAACCCTCGCGCGCGGTCTTCGTCTGCTCGAGGAGGCAACCAATGGCCTGCGGGCCGACCAGGCACTGCCCGGCCAGATCGCCTTCCAGCTTTATGACACCTATGGCTTCCCGCTCGATCTCACGCAGGATGCGCTGCGCGCGAGCGGGCGCAAGGTCGACCTCGACGGCTTCAACGCCGCGATGGAGCGCCAGCGCGCCGAGGCGCGCAAGGCCTGGGTCGGCTCTGGCGATGTCGCGACCGCGCGCATCTGGTTCGAAGTCCGCGAGCACGCCGGCGCCACCGAGTTCCTCGGCTATGAGGCGGAAGCCGCCGAGGGCGTGGTGCTGGCCCTGGTCAAGAACGGCACGAGAGACCAGCAGGCGGGCCAAGGCGAGAGCGTCGCGCTGGTCGTGAACCAAACGCCGTTCTATGCCGAATCGGGCGGCCAGGTCGGCGATACCGGCGTGGTGATCGCGGCTGGCGGCGCGCGCGCGCGCGTCGATGACACACGCAAGGAGGCCGGCGATCTGTTCGTGCATTACGGCACGGTCGAGGCGGGCACGCTGAAGGTCGGCGAAGCGGTCTCGCTCCAGGTCGACGCCGCGCGCCGCGCCGAGGTGCGCGCCAATCATTCGGCGACGCATCTCTTGCACGCGGCGCTCAGGCGCACGCTAGGCGCGCATGTCACGCAGAAAGGTTCATTGGTCGCGCCCGATCGCCTGCGTTTCGATTTCAGCCATCCGAAGCCGCTGAGCCGTGACGAGCTCGAGACCATCGAGGCCGAGGTCAATGCCATGGCGCGCGCCAATGCCGAGCGCACCACGCGCCTGATGTCACCCGAGGACGCGGTGAAGCAAGGCGCGATGGCGCTGTTCGGCGAGAAATACGGCGAAGAGGTCCGCGTCGTCGCGATGGGCGAGGCCGGCGGTAAGAGCTACTCAGTCGAGCTCTGCGGCGGCACCCATGTCCTTCGCACCGGCGATATCGGGCTGTTCAAGATCGTCGCCGAAGGCGCGGTCGCGTCCGGCGTGCGTCGTATCGAGGCGATGACCGGCGAGGGCGCGCGGCTCTATTTGAACGAGCGCGAGACGGCCTTGCTCGATGTCGCCGACGCCATCAAGGCGACGCCCTTGGGCGCGCGCGAGCGCGTCGTGGCGCTGCTCGAGGAAAGGAAGGCGCTCGAGCGCGAGGTCTCCGAATTGCGCCGCAAGCTGGCCGCCGGCGTTGGCGGCGGCGCCGGGCAGGTCGACCGCGGCGTCAAGGGCGTGCGCTTCGTCGCGCGCACGCTCGACGGCGTGCCGGCCAAGGAGCTGCGCACCATGGTCGATGATCTGAAAAAGCGCGAGGGCTCGGGCGTTTTCGTCGTGCTCACGACAACCGAAGGCAAAGCGGCCTTGGCGGTCGGCGTCTCGGATGACCTGATCAAAAAGGGCCTGAGCGCGGTGACCCTGGTGCAGGCCGGCGCCAAGGCGCTCGGCGGGCAGGGCGGCGGCGGCCGGCCCGACATGGCCCAGGCCGGCGGCCCCGACGCCGACCAGGCCGACGCCGCGATCAAGGCGATTGAAGAAGCCCTCGCAGCGGCAAATTAAGTCGCTCCCTCCCCCTGGAGGGGGAGGGCAAGGGTGAGGGTGGACCTCCACGGCGAAGGCGGGTCAGAATGTGGCGCTGAAACGGCTGGCCTTATGATGCGATTTGCCCAATCTCTGGCTAGGCAGCAGTGAGATGCGGCAGTTGCCGTGTAGAATTCCTGCGGCGGCTATGCGCCGTGCTCGGGTTTAGCCATGCCATATGAAGCTCACCAGTCCTTTCAATCGCCCGAGGATGAGAACGCGTCGATCTGGCGCTACATGGATCTCGCGCGCTTCCTCACGATTCTCGAAACCAGAGCGATGTTTTTTCCGAGTGTTGCGAAGCTCGCGGAGCAAGATCCGTTCGAGGGCCGGTATACTAGTAAGAACGCTCTTGCACTCAGATTTCGCTGGGAAAACCGCCCAGAGAGTGATTGGAAGCAGATAGGCATTCCCACGAGGGAAGCTCTGGAAGCACGACAGCTTCTTGTTAGAGAGAAGCTATCCGCAAGCCATCTGCGGGAGACGGTGTGCGTCAGTTGCTGGCATCTAGGCGACTATGAATCCGATGCGATGTGGAAGCTCTACGCAACGGTGCATGGCGGCGTAGCAATCCGCTCGACTGTCGCGCGCTTACGCGCTTGCTTTAGTGGGTATGAGCACGGGGTCTTCGTCGGCCTCGTCCAATACATCGACTATACCAATGCCATCATCGGCCTGTCCGATGACTTCGCGCCATGCCTTCACAAGCGAAAAAGCTTCGAGCATGAGCGCGAACTGCGCGCCGCAACTATGCTTCACGGTGATAGGCCGCCCGACGCCGACCGAAAACCGATAGCTGAGGAGCCGGCAGCTAGTTTGCGATTACCGATTCAAATCCCGCAGGGAATTAGCGTTTCTGTCGATGTGGCGCGATTGATCGATAGTGTCTATGTCTCGCCGCTTGCGCCGGGCTGGTTCGTCGAACTGGTCAGAATTCTATGCAAACGCTATGAGACGACCTACGGGATGGCGCTTCCGGTCGAGCATTCCGCGCTCGCCGCAGTTCCGCCGATTTGATCGGTGCGGGACGTTGGCCGGGTATCAAGTCGGGCCATGACGATATCGGAATGAGGCCGCAGCCGCGTCGGCATCACCGCCCCCTCCCGCGTCATGCGCGGGCTTGACCCGCGCATCCAGGCCCAGCCTTAAGACTGGATGGCCGGAGCCCGCCCCCGACTTGATCGGGGGTCTTTGCCCGGCCATGACGAATGAAAAAGACTTCAGCGCGTCTCAAACGAAAGGGGCCGGTGCGTCGCCGCCCGGCCCCATTATTTCGATGTGACGTGAAAACGTCGCCGCCTGACCCGCGCTACGCCCCGAGCGCGCGTTCGAGCCTGACCTTGACCGCGTCCAAATAATCGGTCGTGTTGACCCATTCCTGCTTGCCGCGCACCAGGAGCGCGAGGTCCTTGGTCATGACGCCGTCCTCGACGGTGGCGACGCAAGCCGTCTCGAGCGCCTTGGCAAACCGATCGAGCTCGGCATTGCCGTCGAGCTTGGCGCGATGCTTCAAGCCGCCGCTCCAGGCATAGATCGAGGCGATCGGGTTGGTCGAGGTCTCCTCGCCCTTCTGAAAAGCGCGGAAGTGGCGCGTCACCGTGCCGTGCGCGGCCTCGGCCTCGACCGTCTTGCCGTCGGGCGTGAGCAGGACGGAGGTCATCAGGCCGAGCGAGCCGAAGCCCTGCGCGAGCGAGTCACTCTGCACGTCGCCATCATAGTTCTTGCACGCCCAGACGAACTTGCCCGTGGACTTGAGTGCGGTGGCGACCATGTCGTCGATCAGGCGGTGCTCATAGACGATGCCGGCCTTCTCGAACTTGGCCTTGAACTCGGCCTGGTAGATTTCCTCGAACAGGTCCTTGAAGCGGCCGTCATAGGCCTTGAGGATGGTGTTCTTGGTCGACAAATAGACCGGCCAGCCGCGCATCAGGCCGTAGGCGAGGCAGGCGCGGCCGAACTCGCGGATCGATTCATCGAGGTTGTACATGGCGAGCGCGACGCCGCCGCCCGGGAACTGGAAGACCTCGTGCTCGATCGGCTTGCCGCCGCCCTCGGGCTCGAACTTGATGGTGAGGCGGCCCTTGCCGGGCACTACGAAATCGGTCGCGCGGTATTGGTCGCCGAAGGCATGGCGCCCGATCACGATCGGGTCGGTCCAGCTTGGCACCAGACGCGGCACGTTCTTGCAGATGATCGGTTCGCGGAACACGGTGCCGCCCAGGATGTTCCGGATCGTGCCGTTCGGCGACTTCCACATCTTCTTGAGCTTGAATTCCTTCACGCGCGCCTCGTCGGGCGTGATGGTCGCGCACTTGACGCCGACGCCGTGCTTCTTGATCGCGTTCGCCGCGTCGATCGTGACCTGGTCCTCGGTCTTGTCGCGATGCTCCATGCCGAGGTCGTAATATTCGAGCGTGACGTCGAGATAGGGCAGGATCAGTCTCTCCTTGATCCAGGCCCAGATGATGCGAGTCATCTCATCGCCGTCGAGCTCGACGACGGGGTTGGCGATCTTGATTTTCTTCATCAATGACTCCGGGGTGAGGCGGCGCGGCGCGCGAAAAATGCGGCCGGACCATATCATTGCGGCCCGGCCCGGCAAAGGCCTCGACGGGAAGCGGAATGCGGCGCAAGGCCGTGTCTAGGCGAGATGCGCCTCGGGTTCGAATTCGAGACCCGATTTGAGCTCGCCGAGCGCCTCGAACAGGGCGTCGATATTGGGCACGACGCTGATCATCTGACGCGTCTCGGGAGCGGCAAAGCCTTGGCCGATCACGCTGTCGACCAGGTGCACCAGCGTGTCCCAATAGCCGGCGCTGTTGACAACGAAGATCGGTTTCTGGTGCAGGCCGAGCATCTTCCAGGTCAGCATCTCGAATAGCTCATCCAGCGTGCCGAAACCGCCGGGCAAGACCGCGAAGGCATCGGCGCGCTCGAACATCAGCTGTTTGCGCTCATGCATGGTATCAACCAATACCGTCTCGGTCAGACCGTCATGCTTGAGCTCGAGCGCCGCGAGGTGGCGCGGGATGATCCCGATCGCGACACCGCCGCCCTGCATGGTGGCGTCGGCCACCACATTCATCAGGCCAATGCCGCCAGCGCCATAGATCAGCGCAATGCCGCGTGCCGCGAGGCCGGTGCCGAGCGCGCGCGCGGCTTGGCGATGCACCGGGTCGTCGCCCTCGCGCGAGCCGCAATAGACGCAGAGCGATCGGATGGTCCGCATGATCAAGAACTTATGATTTGGTCCAGGGACGTTCATGGCGCCAGACTAGCCGGTGCGGGCTAACTGATCCTTATCGGGCGGGGGCGCAAGTGGTTACCAAATTGTACCTACTATATCCGATATATCGTCGAGGTTATTCTCGCACCGCGCCGTGTGGCGTGGGTTCGAAGTCGCAAAAGACGGGAGGGAATGGGATGCTCGGGCGTAAACACAAACTGGCGTTGATTGGCATGGTCGCCGCGATCGGTCTCGGGGCCGGCCTTGGCGGCGGACTGGCGCAGGCCGCGGATGACGGCAAGAACGTGATCGCCTATCGGCAGAACGTGATGAAAGGCATCGCCGCCCACATCACGCAAATCGCCATGGTGGCGAAAGGCGAAGTCTCGTTCGCCGGGCACGTCGCGGCCAATGCCACGGCGATGGCCAATGCGGCGAAGATCATTCCCGAGCTGTTCCCGAAAGGAACCGGCGAGGGCGAAGCCGGCGTCCCGACCGAGGCAAAGGCCGAGATCTGGAAGGACTGGGACAAGTTCGCGGCGGCAGCCAAGAATCTCGAGGCTCAGGCGACCAAGCTGGCCGAAGTCGCGGGCGGCGGCGATGTTGGCGCGATCGGTGCGCAACTCGGCGAAGTCGGCAAGGCCTGTGGCGGCTGTCATGAGCCGTTCCGCACAAAGAAGCCGGAATAGCAGGCCGATCGTTTTTCTCCGCAGACCAGGGGCCAGGGTGCGCCGCGCGCGGTTGGTCGTGGCGGCGGCCCTGACCTCCTTGTGGTTCGGCGGCGCCTCGCTCGGCGCGGCCGACCCGCCGGACGGGGCGAGTCCGGTCGAACGCGGCGCCTATCTCGTGCGCGCAGCCGGCTGCGTCGCCTGCCATACGGATAAGAAGGCCGGTGGCGCGCCGCTTGCCGGCGGCAGGGCGCTGAAGACTCCGTTCGGCACGTTCTACACACCGAACCTGACGCCCGACCGCGAAACCGGCATCGGCCGGTGGAGCGACGATGATTTCATTCGAGCGTTGAGCGAAGGCGTTTCGCCCGACGGCGCGCACTATTACCCGGCCTTTCCCTATACGAGCTATTCCCGCATGACGCGCGCGGACATGCTCGATCTCAAGGCTTATTTGTTTGCGCAGACGTCGATCGAACGGCCGAACACGCCGCACGATCTGATCTTTCCGTTCAGCCTGCGTATTACCAATTGGCCGTGGAAGATCTTGTTCTTCACGCCCGCACCCTTAGAGCCCGACCCGGCGCAGCCGCCCGCAATCAACCGTGGTGCCTATCTGGTCAACGCGCTGGGGCATTGCGGCGAATGCCACACGCCGCGCAATCTTTTGGGCGCGGTCGACAACGACGATTTCCTATCGGGCACGACAAGTGGGCCCGAGGGCGAGATCGTACCCAACATCACGCCGGACAAGGCGACCGGTATCGGAGATTGGTCGGTGAACGACGTGGTTTTCCTGTTTCGCACTGGTTTCCTGCCCGACGGCAATGACGTGCAGGGCGGCATGCGCGAGGCGAT
The DNA here is from genome assembly GCA_945892755.1 of Rhizobium sp. Q54. GTDB lineage: Bacteria > Pseudomonadota > Alphaproteobacteria > UBA828 > UBA828 > SHWC01. Next base: position 8,102 of record CAMDDO010000027.1, read on the forward strand.
CGACGACGGCTTGAAACATCTCAGCCAGACCGATCTCTTGGCGATCGCGGCCTACCTGAAGTCGGTCCCGCCGATCGAGCATCAGGTGCGGAAGGCGCGGCCAAAGGCTAGTGGCGGCGGGTCGTTCGACTTCGAATGAGCCAGCCGAGCCGGGGGCCGCGTGGCGTGCTGCTTTGCAGCATGGGCGCGGCTCGTGTAGCCTTGTCGGCGAATTCGATTCGCCCGAAATCGAGGCTCTTCAGTGAATAAGAAGTATTTGCAGATCGGCTTGCCGATCGGTCTTGCCGCCGTCATCGCAGGGGTCTTGCTCGGGATTTTCCTGCCAGGCGGTGAGGAAACGGCCACCGCGCCCAATGCGACAACGGCCACCGAGGAAGCCGGCGCACCAAGTCCGGTGGAGCCCGCGGACGGTGCCGAGAGCGAGGCCGCGGCGACAGGGGCGGCCTCGACCAGCGAGAGCGCCTCGGCGCCAACCGTGTCGGGAACCGCCGAGGCGCCCGCCGGTGAACAGCCGGCGCCGGACGCCGCCGCCGTCGCGGCGCTCGACCAGCCGGGCACGACTGGCACCGAGCCCACGACCGGTGCGACCGCGCGCGTCAAACCGAGCTTTGACGTCGTGCGCATCGACCCCAAGGGCGGCACGGTGATGGCCGGTCGGGCCGAGCCGGGTGCCGAGGTGATCATTACGGATGGCGAGCGCGAGGTTGGTCGCGCCAAGGCCAATGAGCGGGGCGAGTGGGTGTACACCCAGGACACGCCGATGGAGGCTGGCGACCGCCAACTTTCGCTCAAGGATAGCGCGGTCGGCGGCGCCGAATCCGAGGAGGTCGTCGTGGTCTCGGTGCCCGAAGCGAAGGCCGGGGAGGAGAAACAGGCGCTGGCCGTGTTGCAGCCGCGCGAGGGTGGCGCATCGGTTGTCCTGCAACTGCCCGAGGAAAAAAGCGCCAGCGTCGACGGCGCGTCGCCGACCAGCGTCGACAGCGTGGACTATTCGAATACCGGTGAAATTACCATTGCCGGTCGCGCGGCCCCCGGGGCGGAGCTCAACGTCTATTTCGACAACCAGCTCGCCGGCCGCGTGAAGGCGGACGAACAAGGGCGCTGGAAATTTGTGCCCGGCGCGGCGCTGGGCGAGGGGCCGCATCAATTCCGGGTCGACAGCATCGATCAGACCGGCAAGGTAATCGCGCGTGCCGAAACGCCGATCGCTCGGTCGCCGGCGGAGAAATTGGCGCTGATCGGTGAGACGCTGGTCATCGTCCAGCCGGGCAACAGCCTGTGGCGAATCGCGCGCCGCACCTATGGCGGCGGCGTGCACTATTCGGATATTTTCCGGGCCAATCGCGACCAGATCCGGGACCCGGATCTCATCTATCCAGGGCAGATCATCGCGATTCCGCCGCTTAGTTAGACAAGCCTTGAGCCGCTCTGGGTGGCTCCACGCCCTGTTCCGCCATTAGGTCGAGATAGGGCGCGGACTCGAGGACGGCGATCGCCGCGTGGCTGACCAGGCTGGTGGCGGTCAGGCCGGCATCACGCGGCAGCTCGATGTCGCGCAATAGCACAAGCCGATTGTTTGGTGACAGCGCGATCGAGGCCCGCCTTGGCCCCGCTTCGCTGGCTTTCAGGAGTGACAAGAGTTGCTGGCGTCGGTCGGTGTTCTCGGCGCTGAACGGGACGGTCGCGACGTCGGTCGAAATCCTGAGGATCAGGGCGCCGTTCGCTTGGGCGACTTCGCCGTCGAAGGTCATGCCGCGCCAGGCGAAGCCGAATGAGATCGGCAAATCGGGCGCGCACCGGGAGATTTCGCCGGCATCGTTGATCTTGATCCCGCCGATTTCGACCGGATCCTGAATCTCGGAGATCACCTGCTTCATCGATCGGGGATCCTTCATGGCGAGAAAACGGGTGTGCCCAGCGACAAGGCCAGAACCGGCGCCTCCCTGGGCACTGAGAGCATCCTAGGCGGAACGAAGTAAATTGCTGGTAAATCAGGCGCTATAGGAGCCGGGCGATCATATAGCTGAGCAGGCTGTTGATCTTGGCTTTGTCCTGGTCCGACAGGCCGCCGGTTGCGACCGCATTGACCTCGAGCGCATAGGGCACGAGTTCGTCGCGCAGCGACTGGCCGCGTTCGGTTAGGAAGACGTTAACCTGACGGCGATTGGCCGGATTTCGCAGTCGCCGCACCAAGCCATCACGCTCCATGCGGTCGAGCGTTCGTGTCGTGGTTGGCTCCTCGATATGGACCCTGCGGCTCAGCTCTTTTTGCGTCAGGCCATCCGCATCCCAGAGGTGGAGCAAAAGCGGCCACTGGCCGACCGCGACGCCATGGGCGGCGAACCGCCCCTGCAGCGCGCGGCTAAACAAGCGATGGACGACCGCGACCAGGTTCGCCGTGTTTTCATCGATGACAAAGGGGGTCGCGCCGCCCTGAACTTGATTGGCCGCGGTCGGCGCGCGTTGCCTCACTTGATAGGCCATGAGCCGGGAACGAATACTCCGCGCGGGGTGAAACCAATCGGAAGGCTAGCCGATCCGCCGAGCCGGCGACAGGGCGAACCGGAGCTTTATGCCGTCGCGCCAAATCGCTACTCTATCAGGCCGCCAAGCGAAAACGGCGGATCAGGGAGGACGGAATGGCGTTCGAGAACAAATTGAAAAAGAAGCTCTTGGCACGCGAGGCGGGGATCGGGTGCTGGCTTTCGACCGGTAGTCCGATCGCCGCGGAAATCGTCGCCAATGCCGGCTACGACGCCGTGATCCTCGACCATGAACATGGTCCGGGCGACTTCCTGAACGCGATATCCTTGATGCAGGCGTGTGGCGAGGTCGGACCGACCACCATGATGCGCGTGCCATGGAACGACATGGTCTACATCAAGCGCGCGCTCGATATCGGCATGCAGGGCATTCTCGTGCCCTATATTCAGACCGCCAAGGAAGCCAAGGCCGCGGTCGATGCCTGCCTCTATCCAACCAAGGGTATGCGCGGCGTCGCGCCGCACGCCGGTCGTTGCTCGCGCTGGGGCCAGCGGCTCGACGAGTATATGGCAAGCTGGCCCGAGCAGTTTCTCCTCATGCTTCAGATCGAGACCGCCGAGGGTGTCGAAAACATCGAGGCGATCGCGGCGGTCGAGGGTGTCGACATGCTCTTCCTCGGACCGAGTGATCTATCCGCCAGCATCGGCAAGCTCGGCAAGGTGGGCGACCCGGAAGCCGTCGCGCTGATCGAGAAGGCCGAGGCCAAGATGCGCAAGACCGGCAAGCTGATGGGCACCGTGACGCGCCCGGGCAAAACCGTGAATTGGACCTTCGAGCAGGGCTATGACTTCGTGATTGCCGGCAGCGATTTCAGACTCCTGCAACAAGCGGCGGTCGCCCAGGTCTCCGGTTTCCGCTCCGAGCCGCCCAAGCCCGCCGGACGTCGCGCGACGCGCTAGCGTGCACGAGTTTTTTTTGAAAGCGCCGGTGGTCCTGGACGGGGCAAGCGGTGTTAAGGATTAACTAACGTTTGTACCGCCTGAGTCTTGCTTGGTTGGGTGACCTTCAGCCCGATCGAGCCATGCTTTTCGGTTGCGGCCAGCGCCGCGTATTTTCAAGGGTCGGAGTTCATGCCATGTCGAGACTGTTTCAATCGTCGGCCGCCGCGCTTTTTGGCTTGGCGCTCCTGATCGGCGTGTCGGGTGCCAGCCAAGCCGGCACGTTGGCGGAGCCAACCGGTCCCGTCATTCTCGAGATTTCGGGCGCGATCGCCAACACCAACGGCCCCGGGGTCGCTCGTTTCGACCTCGAAATGCTGAAAGCCCTCGACAAGCGCTCGTTCGAGACGTCGACCAATTGGACCAAAGGCAAGCAGACGTTCGAAGGTGTGCGCGGCAAGGCATTGGCCGAGGCGGTCGGCGCGTCCGGCACGATGGCCAAGGCGGTCGCCTTGAACGACTATCGGGTCGAGATTCCGCTCGAGGACTTCACCAGTGACAAGCTGATCGTCGCCTATCAGTTAAACGGCGCCGCCATGTCGGTGCGCGACAAGGGCCCGTTATGGGTGATGTACGATTTCGATTCCGATGGGGAGCTTCGGAGCGAGAGGTACATGAACCGTTCGATCTGGCAGCTTCGATCGCTCGAATTGAGATAGGCCGCGTTCTGCGTGCGAGACCAAATAGCGATGGTTCCCGGGCCGTGACCAAGCTCCGCGGCATCTCTTGGAGCGCATTCCGGCCCCTCGGTTTGCGCGCGCTCCCCGTTGGCGCCGTCGGCGGCATGGCGGCGGCGGCGATCCTCTTCATCAACCTCGAACGCAATAATCTGGCGAGCAGTAGCAATTCGTATGAGGACTACTGGGCGAGCCACCAACTACTGATCGAGTATCAGCAATTCAGCGTCGATCTGGTCCGCGCCGAGTTCGGCGACCCGGCCGTCACGGTTGACGATGTGCGAACGCGCCTCGACCATTCTCGCCGCGCGGCGGACCGTGATCGTTGATGGGCATCCAGGCGAGACCTTGGGTGGCGAGCCGGCTTTTGTACGTACGATCGAATCGCTGGATCGCGCGATCACCGAGGCGGATCGCATCATGGCGGGGCTGCCAAGCTCTACGCTCCCTGTCGTCGCGCGCGAAGTACGCAAGGCGATCGAGATCGCGGACGAGCCGATCCGCGATTTCAGGCTGGCGGTGCGCGCGCACTATGCCGACCTAAACGACCTCGTTAGCGAACGCCAGACGCTCTATTTGACGTTGATTACCGCGCTTATCTTGGTCGGTGGGCTCTGCTTGGTATTTTTTTGGGGGATATACAGCAGGCAGCATGGGCGCCTGCGTCATTCCGAGGAGACCTTCCGAAACACTTTCGATCGCGCCGGCGTCGGCATCGGCCACTTGTCGCCGGATGGCCGCTTCCTGCGCGTCAACGCGACGCTGTGCGGATTGCTTGGACACGATGCCGCTGCGCTTTGCGAGCGGGACTTTCGGGTTCTGCTGCCTGAGATGGCTGATTTTCGGGCGTTCATCGAACCGATCGCGTCAGGCAAGTCGGCGGTGATCAATCTCGAGCATGCTTATCGGGGCCAACAGGGCGTCACGGCGCTCGCCGTCCTGACGCTCTCCCTCGTCAGGAAGCGCTCAGGCGAAATCGATTATGTCATCCTGATCATGGAAGACGTCACCGAGCGCCGCTTGACCGAGGCACAGCTCCAACAGGCCCAGAAGATGGAGGCCGTCGGCCAGCTCACCGGCGGTGTCGCCCATGACTTCAATAATCTGCTCGGCGTCATCGTCGGCAATCTCGATATGCTCGACACGATGATCGAGCGCAAGGACGAGGCCCATCTCCATTTGCAACGGGCTTTGACCGCGGCGGAGCGCGGCGCTTCGTTGACCGGCCGTCTGCTTGCCTTCTCGCGTCGACAGACCCTGTTGCCGCGGCCGACCGATGTCAATCGCCTGATCACCGATATTGGCGTGCTGCTCCGGCCGGTCCTCGGCGACCGGGTCGAGCTCAAGCTCGATCTCGCTGCCGGCCTGCGGCCGGCCTTGATCGACGCGAGTCAGCTTGAGTCGGCAATCGTTAACCTGGCGATCAACGCGCGCGATGCCATGGAAGCGGGCGGCACACTGAGCATCGGCACCCATGCCCACGACCACGGCGGGGCGCCCGGTAGCCGGGATTTGCCGGACGGGGAGTACGTGACCGTGACTGTCGCCGACAGCGGCGCGGGGATGCCGCCGGAGATTCTGGATCGCGTCTTTGAGCCGTTCTTCATGACCAAGGATGTCGGCAAGGGCTCGGGCCTGGGCCTCAGCATGGTCTATGGTTTTGCCAAGCAATCCGGCGGCCATGTCCAAATCGAGAGCATGCCGGGCCAGGGCACGACGGTGACGCTCTATCTGCCGGTGGCCGTCGCCACGCGGGCCGAAGTCGCGTAGGTTCGAACACCATGAACGATGCCAGCGCCACACGGATCGTCATCCTGATCGTCGAGGACAACCCCGAGATGCGCGAGTTCGTCACTCGGGCGGTCGGCTTCCTCGGTCACACTACCGTCGAGGCGGGCGACGGCATGAGCGCGTTGAATGTCTTGGCGGACCGCCACGATATCCGCCTGATGTTAACCGATGTCATGCTGCCGGGCGGCCTGAACGGGGCCGAGTTGGCGCGTGAGGCGCGCCGGCAGCGGCCGGATCTTAAGATCCTGTTTATGTCGGGCTATGCCGACACGGCGATCGATGCCGAAGAGCTCAACCGGCTCGGCGCGACCGTCCTCGCCAAGCCTTTTCGCGTCCGCCAGCTCGCGGAACGCCTAAGCGATATGCTCAACCAGGCTTAAGCCGGCCTTTACGCGATCGCACTAGTCTAGCCGGATGGGGCGCGACGACCCCACCAGCCTAGGCGTTCGCATGAGCCGACACGGCCTCGAAATGATCCGGGTTCTGCGGCCGAGGCTGCCGGAATCCACCCAGATCGCGCCCTATTTGCGGCGGATCGACGCCGCGCAGGTCTACTCGAATTTCGGGCCGCTCCTGCTCGAATTCGAAGCGCGGCTCGCCGCTCTATTCGGTGTCGGTCCGCGCGATATCAGCTGCGTCTCCAACGGAACCCTCGCGCTCAGCCTCGCCCTCAAGGCACAGTCGCCGCCGCGCGGCTCCCTCTGCCTGATGCCGTCATGGACATTCGCAGCGACGGCCCACGCCGTGCTCGTCAACGAGTTGATCCCATATTTTGTCGACGTCCGGCCCGAGACCTGGGCGATCGATCCGGATCTGGCGCGCGACGCGCTTCGGGCCGCGCCCGGCAGGATCGGCGCGATCGTGCCGGTCGTGCCGTTCGGCTGCCCATTCGACTATGCCGCGTGGGATCGGTTCGCCGCCGAGACCGGAATCGCAATCGCAATCGATGCCGCGGCCGGCTTCGACACGGCCGAGCCGGGCCAAGTACCACTCGCGCTCAGCATGCATGCGACCAAATGCTTTGGCATTGGCGAGGGCGGCGTGGTGCTCTCGCGCGACGCCGCGCTGGTGAAACGGGTTCGGCAATTGTCTTGTTTCGGGTTCGAGCCGGGAACCCGCGACGCCCTGTTCGCCGCGATTAACGCGAAGCTCAGCGAATACGCGGCGGCGGTCGCGCTCGCGACCCTGGATGCCTGGCCCTATACGCGGATCGGCCTCGCCTCGCTGGCGCGCGCCTATGCCGCTAGCCTGGCCGCTTTGCCCGGTGTCGCCCCCATGCCGGGGCTCGACGGAAGTTTCGCAGGCTCTACCTTCAACGTCGTAATTGGCCCGGCCTACGCTGGCGCCGTCGAAGTCGCGGCCCGCCTGGCGGAAAGGGGGATCGAGACGCGCCGATGGTGGGGCGAGGGGTGCCATGTCCAACCCGCGTTCGCCGACTGTCCGCGCGGCACGCTTGATGTCACGGACGACTTGGCGCGCCACTCGCTCGGCCTGCCGTTCCACCTTGGCCTTGGGCCCCGCGAGATCAGGATCGTGATTGACACGCTCGCCCATGCGTTGGTTTCGGCCGCGCCGCAGAGCCGGTACGGCGCCGCCGGCTGAGCACACCGCGCCGTACGCTCGCGCCATTCGCAAATCCACGCCGGCCCTGTAGAGTGCCGCCATGGTCGACGCGAAACTGCCGGTCGGGCGCAAGCCACGCTATTGGGCTCAGGCGATCACGCAATTGAGCGCGGCCGATCCCGTGCTCGCCGTTATCATCGAGGCGAGCCGGAGCGAAGGCCTGCGCCGGCGCAATGACCCGTTCACCATGTTGGCGCGCGCGATCGTCGGCCAGCAGATCTCGGTCAAGGCGGCCGACAGCATCTGGCAGCGCTTCTCCGATCTGTGCGGCGGCGTCTCGCCCGAGCGCGTGCTCGCGACCGGCGAGGCGAGACTGCGCGACGGCGGATTGACGCGCCAGAAATCGGCCTATCTCGTGCACCTCGCCGAAGCGGCGCGTGACGGACGACTCGCCGCGCCGAAGTGGCACAAGCTCGACGACGAAGCGATTATCGAGGAACTCGTGGTGCTCAAAGGCATCGGCCGTTGGACCGCGGAGATGTTTCTGATCTTCCATATGCAGCGGCCCGACGTGCTGCCGCTTGGCGACCTTGGGCTCAGGCGCGCGATCGGCCAGCGCTATGCCGGGGGACGCACGCTCGAGCACGAGGAAATCAACGACATCGCCGCACGCTGGCGGCCGTGGCGCACGGTGGCGACGTGGTACCTGTGGCGCAGTCTCGATCCGATCCCGGTCGAATATTAGTTCCGCTCAACCGGACGCCTTCGCGCCATCCTCGCTTCTGCCGAAGCGCCGGCGCATTTCGGCGAAATGGATCAGCCGGCGCTCGACCCGGCCATTGATGCTTTCGGCGGGGTAGCGACCGTCGGCGCCACGCGCACCCGCGCGAACGCCCGTCAACAATTCGATGCCTTGGTCGATCGTGGCGATCGGGTAGACCGCGAACTTGCGCTCCTTGCACGCCTCGACCACGTCCTTCCGCAACATCAGATGCTTGGCATTGGACTGCGGAATCAGGACGCCCTGCCGGCCGGTCAGACCACGCTTGTTGCAGATGTCGAAAAAGCCTTCGATCTTCTCGTTGACGCCGCCGATCGCCTGCACCTCGCCGAACTGGTTGACCGAGCCGGTGACTGCGAACGACTGCTTGATCGGCGCCTCGGCCAGCGCCGAGAGCAGGGCATAGAGCTCGGCCGACGATGCGCTGTCGCCGTCGACCCCGCCATAGGACTGCTCGAAGACCAGGCTGGCCGAGAGCGAGAGCGGCTCGTCGGGCGCGTAGCGCGCGCCAAGGAAGCCCGAAAGGATCAGCACGCCCTTCGAATGGAGCGGGCCGCCGAGTTCGACCTCGCGCTCGATATCGATGACGCGGCCCGCGCCCAGCCTGACCCGCGCCGTGATCCGGCTCGGCTTGCCGAAGACCAGCCGGCCAAGCTCGAGGACCGAGAGACCATTGACCTGACCGACCGCCTCGCCGTCGGTCGCGATCAAGATGGTCTGGCGCAGGATCTCCTCTTGCATGCGTGTGCGGATTCGGCTGATGCGCGCGATCGCGGCCTCGATCGCGGCTTCGATATCGGATTTCTCGATGACGCTGCGCCCTGCCTGGGTCGCGAAGTAATCGGCCTCGCGTGCCAGATCGCCGATGCGTCGAACTTGCCATGACAACTTTGCGGCATCGCCCGCGAGGCGGGCGCTGTGCTCGCTCAATCGGGCCACGGCGTCATTGGTCAAGGGATGCAGCCCTTCGCGCCGGGCCAATGACCCCATGAGATTTGCAAACATCGAGTTGCTTTGCGGCGTGCGGTCCATGTCGCCGTCGAAATCGGCGGTGACGCGAAACAACTCGGGAAAATCCGGGTCGTTCTGATCCAGCAGGTAATAAATCGCCGGCTCGCCGATGATTGCGATCTTGACGCTGAGCGGGATCGGCTCGGGGCTCAGGGTCTGCGTGCTGAGTGGGCCGAGAAACTGGGCCGGGGCTTCGATTCGGATTTCGCGCGAGCGTAGCGCGTGCTTCAGCGCGTCCCAGACAAAGGGCTCGAGCAGCGCCTTGCGCGCGTCGATGATGAGATAGCCGCCATTGGCCCGGTGCAGGGCCCCCGCCTTGATCATGGTAAAGTCGGTCAGCAGATTGCCCATTTCGACGACATGTTCGATGCGGCCGAACAGGCGCTGGAAGGTTGGCGGATCGGCATAGATGACCGGCGCGCCTTCCTGGCCCGAGCGCTCAACCAGCACATTCACCTTGTAGCGACGGAACGGCGGCGGGTCGTCGGCCGCATGCATCGGCGCGACCGTGCTTTGCGGGCCTTCGATCTGGGGCGTCAGGCGAAAGAGATGCGCGTTGCGCACGATGTCGAGCTCGACCGCGCTGAGGTACTCGATCGCCTGTGGCAGCGCCTCGAACTGTCGACGCACGTCGCCGACCATCAGATTGACCGCGGCCTGGGTCACTTGCCGGTCGAGTTCGCTCAAAGCCTCATGTGCTTGGCGCGCGAGCAAGGGGATTTGTTGCATCACCTCGTTGAACTCGGCCTGGATCGCCTCGATGCTGGCCTGAAACTCCTTGCGTCGCGCTTCGGGCAGGGCATTGAACTCTTCTGGCGGCATGATCTGGCCGTCGCGCAATGGCGCGAAGCTGAAGCCCGCCGGCGTCTGCAGGATCGCGACATTGGCGTGACGGGCACGTTCCTGGATTTGCCCGAAGGTTTCTTCCTGATGCGATTTGATGATGTTCTCAATCGCCTGGCGCCGCGAGCGGTACTCCTCGCTGTCGAACACCGCAGGCAACGCCACGCGCATTTGCTCGATCAGCTTGTCGAGCGCCCCCTTGAGTTGCGTGCCGACGCCAGCCGGCAATTTGAGCGCGAGTGGCTTGTGCGGCGTATGAAAGTTGTAGACGTAACACCAATCCGACGGCACCGCCTCGCCGGCGGCGAGGTCGCGCAGCACGCGACGGACCACCGTGTGCTTGCCGATTCCGAACGGGCCGAGCACGAACACGTTGTAGCCGGTCGAGCGCATCCCGGCCGCGAAACGAATGGCGCCGACGGCCCGTTCCTGGCCAAGCACGCCAACCATCTCGTCGAGCTCGGCGGTTGTCTTGAACGGAAAGTCCCGCGGCTCGGCGCGACGATAGAGCGCCTCGACCGGCACGGGCGCCGGCGGGCCGGCAGAGTCCTCAGCCATCGATACAGGTCCCCTCCATGATCGTCGAACCATTAAGAGGGAGCTTCGCGTCCGGCACAATCATGAAACTTGTCTCGATCGTTGCAGCCGCCGCCTTTAGGCGCGGTCACCCCGGCAACGGAACATACCGGCGCACCCGATCCCGTGCTGTTCGCCAACGCCAAGATGCTCTAGTCCATCGTCATGACGGCCCTCAACAACAATTGGGTATGGACCTTCACGCCGTCGGCGAAATAGCGAAAACCGGCGCGGCGACCCACGGCCGCGTGCGCCGCAATCGCTTCGCCCCGGGGGGGCGCCGGTCTTATTCCTTGTAGTCGGGTTGGTCGCGATCGAGCAGGCGTTTGAGCGCGGTGAAATGGGTATCGGCCGAGCTCATCCGGTTTGGATAGAGGTTCGCGATCTGCTTTGAGGCGTGTTCGACGACCGCTGGGGCGATCGGCTTGAGCTTCCGGCCCGTGCTCATGGCGAGCACCTGCGCCATGCAGGTCCGTTCGAGGAAAAAGAGATCGTCATAGGCCGCCGCGACGCTGGCGCCGCAGACCACCGCGCCGTGGTGACGCATCATGAGGATCGGCTTGCCGCCCATCGCACGCGCCAGCCGATCGCCTTCGTCATTGTCGCTTGCGAGGCCGGTATAAGTGTCGTCATAGGCGATGCGATCGGTGTAGCGCAGCGCGTTCTGGTTGATCGGCTCGATGCGCCCGTCCTCGATCAGATTGAGCGCCAGGGTGTAGGGCATGTGCGTGTGCATCACGCAAGGCCAATCGGGATAGGCCCGATGCAGCCGGCCGTGGATGTAGAACGCCGTGTCCTCGGCGATTCCCTCGCCTTCTAGCATCCGGCCGTTTAGGTCGACGATCAGAAGGTCGCTTGCGCGCACCTCGCTCCAATGCGTGCCGAACGGGATGAGAAGAAACCGATCGGTCGTCCCGGGCACCAGCAAAGTGAGGTGGTTATCGATGCCTTCGTTCAAGCCATGCAGAGCGGCGAGCCGATAGGCCGCGGCCAGATCGACCCGGGCTTGCCAGAGCGCATCGTTTCGCATGCCTTGCCTCGCTGCTTGCGACAGGGATCGATTCATCGCTCTCGAAAGGCCTCGCTGCCAACCGTCTTGACCGGCCGGAGCAGGAAATCAAGCACGCTCCGCTCGCCGGTGTGAATATCGAGGGTCGCCTGCATGCCGGGCGTGATCGGCAGCTCGCCGGGCCGGCCGCCAAGATAGGTCCGGTCGGTCTCGGCCACGACGCGGAAATAGGTCGAGCCGCTTTGCGGGTCGGTCTGGCTGTCGGCCGAGATATAGGTGACCAAGCCTTCGAGCGCGCCATATTGCGAGAAATCATAGGTCGAGATCTTGACCACGGCGGGCTGGCCGACCTTGACCTGGCCGACGTCGGTCGGGCTCAGCTTGGCCTCGACCACGAGCTTGGCTTGGCTTGGCACGATCTCCATCAAGGCCTCGCCAGGCTGCGCCACCGCGCCGATCGTGTGATAGCGCAGACTCTGCACCACGCCGTCGATCGGGCTCTTGATTTCAGTGCGGGTGACCTGGTCGGTGGTCCGGACGAGCGCCTCGCGCGCGCGCGCGATGCGACGCTCGATATCGGCCAGCTCTTCCAGCGCGCGGCGCTTGACCGTGTTCTTTTCCTCCTCGATCCGGCTCTCGGCCTCGGCGATGGCCGACTGCGCCTTGGGCAGTTGCGCGCGAAGCGAGCCGGCCTCGCCGGAATATTTTTGCACCTCTTGCTTGAGTTGGACGTATTCGAGCTTCGGCATCAGCCCGTCCTTGACCAGATCTTCCGCCATGGCGAAGCGCTCGCGCGCGAGCGCGTGGTTGTTCTCTGCGGCGCGCAGCTCGGCCTGTACTTGGGTGACGTATTGGTGGCGCTGGCGCAGTTGGTCGCTCAGAACCGAAAGCGTGCTCTGGAGCGAGTTTAGGTGGCCGTCATAGGCCTGTCGCTCGGCCAAGACCTGATCGGGCCGCCGTGCCGCTTCAGCCTCGGGCAATTCGAGTTCGGTTTCGCTGGCCTCGGCGGCAAGCCGGGCGCGGGTCAGAATCAGGCCGTCGAGGTCGATCTGGCTCTCCTCCTGCGCCGAGCCGATGATGCCGGTGTCGAGCTGGAGCAGGACCGCGCCGGCCTTGACCGCGTCGCCCTCGTTGACGTGGATCTCCTTGATAATCCCGCCCTCGAGATGCTGGATAACCTTGACTTGGCCCTGCGGCACGACCGCGCCTTCCGCGGTCGCGACTTTCTCGAGTTCGGAGAAATAGGCCCAGGTACCGACCGCGCAGATCGCGACGATGACCGACCAAGCGGTCAGCCGCCAAGAGCGGAGCGGGGTGTGCGTGAGCAGGGCGTCGAGCCGGTTCATGATGCTTCTTCCGCCGGGGCCGGCCTGGGCGCACCGCCGAACAGCCGCGGCAGAATATCCTTGGCCGGGCCGCCGAGCGCGATACGGCCGCGTTCGAGCGCGATGATCGTGGCGCAGGCGCGCAGCAGGATCGGCGTATGGGTTACGACCACGATGGTCCGCTCGCGGGCGAGATCGGCCAAGGCGTCGCGCAAGGCCAACTCCGCCTGCATGTCGAGATTGCCGGTGACCTCATCGAGCAGCAAGGCCGGTGGATCGTGGATCAGCGCGCGGGCGATCGCGATGCGCTGGCGCTGGCCGCCGGACAGGCGCGAACCGGCTTCGCCGATCTCCGTGCCATAGCCATCAGGCAGGTCGACGACGAAGGGGTGGACGCCGGCGAGCGTGGCGGCGCGGACGATCTCCTCATCGGTCGCGCTCGGCTTGGCGACCGCGATGTTGTCGCGAATCGTGCCGGCGAAAAGAACGCATTCCTGGGGCACATAGCCGATCCAGGCGGCGAGCTCGGCGCGCGAAAATTGCGCGATGTCGGCGCCGTCGATCAAGACGCGGCCGGCGCTCGGCGCATAAAGGCCCTGCATCAATTTCAGCAAGGTGGTCTTGCCGCAACCATTGCGGCCGACCACGCCAAGCATGCCGCCGGGCCGGACATCGAGCGAAATGCCGTCGATCAGCGGCGGCCGCGCCGGATCGTAGCCGAACCGAACGTTCTCCAGGGTCAACCGGCCGCTCGGTCGGTTCAGGCTTACCGCGCTCTTGGCGCGATCTTCGCCCAGCGCGAACGCCGAAGACAGGCGGTTCGCCGACTGGCGATAGCTCGCATAGGTGCGCCAGGTGCTGACCAGCTGGTTGAGTGGCGCGGTGACCCGGCTGGCCAGCATGGTCGCCGCGATCAGGGCGCCGATCGTCAATTCCTGCTCGATGATCGAAAGCGCGCCGACCGCGACCAGCGCCACGGTGACGACCATGCTCAGCATCAGGCCGAAATTGCCGAAGGTGTCGTTGCGCCCGCCACGCACCAGCGCGTGCTCGATGGTATCGGCGTGGCGGTCCTCGAAGCGCGGCTTGAAGGCGTTGCCGAGCGCGAGCGCCTTGATCGTCGTGCGACCGGCCAGCATCTCGGTGATGAACGCGTCGCGGCCGATGCCGGCGCGGCGTTCGGCGCGGGTCGCGCGCCCGAGGCTGTCGCCGGACAGCAGCGCGAGGCCGAGATAGAGTGGCAGCGCGGCAAGTAGCACATAGACCACGGGCGGCGCGATGACCCAGATCAGCGTGATGAAGATGACCGCGAACGGCAAGTCCATGACCAAGACCGCGGTCGGGCCGGAAAACACGTTGCGCACCAGCTCGGCATCCTTGTAGAGCGCCTGCCAAAAGCCGGCCGGTCGCGCTTCGAGCGTGCCAAGCGGCAGCGCCGAAAGCTTGTCGTAGAGCTTGCGGCCGAGCGCGACATCGATGCGGAGGGCGACGCGCTGCAACATGCGGGCGCGCGACTGGCGCAAGGCGAAGTCGAACGCGATGGCGACCGCGACCCCGACCAGCAGCGCGATCAACGTGCTGATGCCGTGATAGAAGATCACGCGGTTGTAGACTTGCTGGACAAAGATCGGCACGGCGAGAGCCAGCAGGTTGACGAACAACGAAAGGAAGACGACCTCGCGAAAGGCGCCGCGCAAGGGCGCCAGCAGCGCCTTCAGCCAGGCGCGCGTTTGGGGCGTCTCGGCGTCGAGCTTGGCGAGTTCGGCATCAACCATTAGGCAAGCGCGCTCCGATCATCCGGCGGCCCCAGGCGAGGCTGTCATGCCGTGTCGCACCCGATCAATAGGCCGTGCCACCACCGAGGCCGGAGACCTGGAGATCGCCCGCAACGACAGTGGCCCCGGACTGAACCGTGGCGATCACAGTATAGCCGGTGCCATTGCTGCCGTCGTCGTGATAGAGCGTGAGTGACGTCGGATCAAACACGAAATGAGCGGCTGCGCTGCCCGAGCCGCCGGCATTGGTGCCGTCATAGCCGGATTGGCTGAAGAAGGTCGTGCCGTTGACCGCCGTGAAATCGCCGGTGCCGAAATTGAACGCCGTGTTCAGGAAATTGAAGCGGTCGGTGCCGCTCAGAAAATCGGTGATCTGGTCGCCGGTTTGGGCGCCGACGGTGGCGTTGGTCGCCGCCGCGCCGTCTGCCTTGTCGAAATAGCGGAAGCGGTCGTTTTCGCTCGTCCCGCCGCCGGTCAGTGTGTCGACGCCGGCGCCGCCGACCAGGATATCAGAGCCGGCGCCGCCGATCAGGCTATCGGCCCCGTCGGCGCCATAGAGCAGATCCTGGCCGCCGCCGCCCGAAAGCGTCTGGCTGCCGGTGCCGCCCGCGATCAGCTCGTCATTCGAGGTGCCGCTGGTGCCCGGGACGAGCGAATAGGTTGCCAGGCCCTCGTTGAACTGGAGGAACTCCACGGGCGAGCCCGCATAGTGGTTGAGCACGCTCGCCGTGGTCCCATTCGTGAAATCGAGAATCAGGTCGGTGCCGTTGTTGCGCGCGGTGAACCCAACCGTGCCGCCGATTTCGAGGAGATCCGAGCCGCTGCTGTCGGTGATGATCTCGGTCGTGGCGCTGGTCGGAATGACCAGATAGAAGTCGTCACCCGCGCCGCCGTCCAGCGTGTCGCCGCCGCCATTGCCGTTGATCGCATCCGCGCCGAGGCCGCCGAAGATCACGTCGCTGCCGCTATTGCCGATCAGGTAATCATTGCTGTCACCGCCATTGACGGTGGTGCCGACAGCATCGGCGACCGCGATGAAGTCGTTGCCCGTGCTCCCGGTCGCCGTGCCGCCGCCGGTCTTCAGGACCAGCGATACATTGGTCAAGGTGGCCGTGGCGTCGACGAACTCGAAGAACTCGATCGTCCCGGTGGTGAAGTGACTCTGAATGGTCACCTGTTCGGTCGAGGGATTGCCGAGGACGTGGCGGATGATCAGGTTGTTGCCCGATGCCGTATAGTCGAAGTCGATCGGCAGCGCGTCATTGCCGGACGAGCCCATCTTGAGCACGTCGGTCGGCGATGAATCGCCGCCATCGTTGATGATCACGGTCGCCGCGCCGCCGATGCCCTCGACCACGAAAATGTCGTTGCCGCCTCCGCCGACCATCACGTCGCTGCCGCCGCCGCCGATGATCAGGTTGTCGCCGGTTCCGCCGGTCAAGCTATCGGCGAAGGTCGAGCCGGCGATCCCCTCGATGGCAACCAGGGTGTCGAAGCCGGCGAGACCGTCGCTCGCCGTGCCCGATGCGAGGTTGACCGAAACCCCCGAGGTCGAGCCGGAATAATCGACGGTATCGAAGTCGCCGCCGCCGTCGATCAGGTCGTTGCCGGCGCCGCCGATCAAGATGTCGTTGCCGGCGAAGCCGAACAGGCTGTCATGGCCGCCGCGCCCGTCGATGAAGTCGTTGAGGTTGCTGCCGTTCAGCACCTCGTCGAGCGACGTGCCGATCAGCGTGAGTCCGCTGATGATGGTGGTCGGCGCGATGAATTGATCGTCGCCGCTCGTGGTCGAAAAGTCCGGCGGCGGAGCGAAGTAACTCGTCATGTCGGCGAGGGCGGGGTCGTAGAACGCGAGCGTCGCGTCCAACATGCCGAACGAGCCGAAGCCGCCGAGCGGATCCGACAGATAGCCGCCATCGAGATAGGCGCCGCTCAGCGGGTCGCTGGTTAGCGTGCCGGCCGACATCGTAGGGTCGGCGTAATTGTAGGTCGAATAGCTGAGGCTGGTGTCGCCGGGCGGGGGCGCGGGAACGCCGGTCCCGTAAGCCTCGGCGAGCGCCGGGTCGGTCAGCGGCGAGAGCCCGTCGAGGCTGAGCTGGGCCTCGTCATAGAGCGCGGCGTCGGGGTCGAGCAATCCGCCATCGCCCGGTGGCGGATTGGCGTCCTCGGCCAAAAGCCCTTCGACGATCAAGGCGGCGTCCTCGAAGAGTCCCGCCTCTTCGGCGAACATGGCTTCGTCGAGGGGAGGCGCGTCGGGCGGTGGCTCACCGGCCAACGCCTCAACCGGCGGTTGACCGTCACTCGGAGGCCCGGATTTGCCAAGGGCGTTAGCGGACTGGTCGCCGTCCGTCGCGCCGCCATTGGCGTTGTTGGGGGCGGGACCATCGGCTTGGTCGGCCTGCGACTGCGGCACGAGGTGCTGAACGGAATCCGGCGCCGCGCTACCAAGCTGCCCGACCAGAGCCCTAACCTCGCTGGGCGCGGCGATATAGCTGGTGGCCGGCACGCTATAGGCGCTGACGACCACGGTCGTCTCGAACGCCTGGTCGAGCACGATCGTGCCGGCTAGGTTCGTGATCACCGCCGAGCCGGTCGTGGTCTGCCCGTCGGGCGTTTGTTCGGTCAGCAGGACGATTTTGTTTTGCTCGCCATCCTGCGCCGCGTAGATCGCGACGGCGGTGCCACGCACGCCGATCGAGGCGACCGGTGTCCGGACCACCATCTGCTCGGGATTGTTGGCCGCGATTTCGCCCGAAACGAAGACGAAGACTCCTTGCAATACCGAGACCGAAGACGCGCCTTCGAGCGTGCTCGGGTCGAACACCAATTCGTCGAGCACCATGCGGGCGTTCTCGCCGACCGAGAACGTGCTCTCGTCGACGAACACGACTTCGAGCGCCGTGTCCGCCGCGGTCTCGATGATATCGCCCTCATAGACCGGCGTGTCCTTGGTGAGGCTGACCTTGGTACCGTCGACACGCGTCGCGATCGCCTCGCCGCTGATCCCGGCAACGCGGCCGATCGGCTGCGCGGCGTCGCCATCGGCAGCGGCAGCGTATTGGCCGGGCGCGCGTGCACCCGCCAGCCGCATCGCCAGGGCGGCGTCGATCAGTGCGCCGCCCTCGGTAACCAGCGCCGGCGGATCGCCCTCCAAAAAGAAATTGCGGATCACGACCACCGGGTGGCCGCCCTGACCGGTCAGCACAAGATCGCCGCCAAGGCGCGCATAGTCGGCCGTGAGCAGGAATGGACCGAACGGAACGACCAATTGGACGCTGCCGGACGCGTCGAGAACGAGCGCGGGCGGGGTGCCTTGCGCGTCTAATTTGCTCGCCGCGAC
Source organism: Rhizobium sp. Q54 (assembly GCA_945892755.1). GTDB lineage: Bacteria > Pseudomonadota > Alphaproteobacteria > UBA828 > UBA828 > SHWC01. Next base: position 26,275 of record CAMDDO010000027.1, read on the forward strand.
GCTCATGCGGGCATTGCCTCGCATTGCGCGATCGAGACTAGTGGCTCAGTTGAACGGTGCATGGCTATGAAAGGACGTTTCCCGGCTCGGCTCGGGAAATCCTGAACCATGGTTGTTAAGTCGCCGTTAAGACACGGGCGACAGTGCACCGATGGCGATTAGGAAAAAACGAGGACCGGGCGCCACGCCCGCGCCCTTGTGACATGGCCTACCCGCGTCAGGCGCTGTTGCTGATCTGGATGTCCGACGCGCTCACTGCGTCGCCCTGAACTTCGGCAATCACGGTGTAACCCGGCGTCGTGACATTGCCGTCGAAATACAGCGTCTTTGACACGATATCGAAGATGAAATGCGGCTGGTCGGTGTCCTCGGTAATGCCGCTGCCGTCATAGTTCGACACGGCTGAGAACAGGGTGGCGCCGGTCGCAGTCTCGATGTCAGCCAGGGTGCCGGTCGTGCCAAAGGCGAAGCCGAATTCGGTGTTTTGGAACACGAATTTGTCGACGCCGCTTGCAAAATCAGAAACCAGCGTGGCATCGCCTTCGAACACTTCGTCGTTCGCGACGTCGATGCCATCGGCCCGGCTTTGGAAGAAGAAGGCGTCCGCGCCCCCGCCGCCGGTCAGCACGTTGATGCCGGTGCCGCCGGCCAACAGATCGGCGTCGGCGCCGCCATCGAGCTCGTCATCGCCCGCGCCGCCGAACAATCGGTCGAGCCCGTCATCGCCGCTTGCCACGTCATTGCCCGCGCCCGCGAACAGCGTGTCATCGCCATCATTGCCGACCAAGATGTCCTCGCCGCCCGAACCGAAGACGGTGTCATTGCCGGCCAGAGCATCGATCTCGTCATTGCCGAGGCCGCCGAACAGCACGTCGCCCGATTCGCTGGGTTGACCATCGCCTTCAGCGGCGTCGGCGTTCACATAGAAAAAGGCGAAATCGTTGAATGCAGCGTTTGGTCCGCCGTTGATATCCGTGTCGATGAAATTATAGCCGAAGCTCAGCACATCGCCGGCCTCGACCGTGATCTCGAACAGAAGCACGGAGCCGCCAGTGGCAAGGTCGGTCGTGTTCGGATTGCCATCGTCGGCCAGCGCGGCGAGCGCGCCCGGAGCCAGCCCCGGCAGCAGTGCTTCGATCTCGGCGATGGTCAGGTCGATCTGCAAACCTGAATCGCCGATCAAGACGGTCACGCCATCCAGCTTTAACTGGCCATTGCCCTGGATCGGATCGACGCCATTGAAATTGCCAACGAAGGTCACGTCCGAACCGGTCGGGATGGTAAATCCGTCGTCGAGGAACGACGACTGCTGGAACGGCTCGATCAATTCACCATTCAGGAACACACTATCGAGCAGCAGCGGTGAGTCGATGACGAAATCGCCCTCGTCGATCGCGCCCCAAGCAAGCGTATAGGTACCGGCCTGCTGGAACATGAAGGTGCCGCCGAGCGGGCCCGAGGTATGCAGCACGCCGCCAATCAACACGTCGTTCTGATCGACCGATTGCGCAAGTTTGAACAGCCCGCCCGGTAGAATGAAATCCGGCGGCGGCTCTGTTCCGACCTCAGGCGGCACGATCGCGAGGGGTTGGGGCAGCGGCGGAACATCATCGTGGTCCGAACCGCCGCCGCCGAAACCGGCGCCAAAATCGAACGTCAGCGCGGCTGGTGGAGGCACCACGCCAAACGGCCCACCCGCGAGCGGATCGGCGTTGGTGACCTGAATCACTTCTTGGGGCGCGTCGCCGAAATCACCGGCGGCAGGCGCGATCTCCGACAAGGCCGCCGCTGTCTCGAAGGCCTTCTCGCCGTCTTCGCTGAGAAAATCGGAGTCCAGATATCTGAGCGAATCCGGGATGGCGCCTTGAAGGCGCCGGATCAAGAACGCGATGTCCTCGGGCAGGGCGTAGAACGTGTCGGACGGCGTCGCGAAAACGCTATCGGGCGCGGTCGCCTCATTGGGCTCGTCGAGCACAACCGAACCGCCATCGGTTGAGACCTTGACCGAGCCCGTGGATTCCTGCCCATCTTCGGTCTGCTCGGGCAGCAGAATGATCAAATTCTGCTCGCTCTCCTCGGCGGCCTGCACCGCGACCGCCGTGCCACGAATACCCATGGTCGCGACTGGCGTCTTGACCACCATCTGATCGGGATTGTTCTCGGCGATGCCGCCCGAGACAAAAACGAAGACGCCTTCGATCACAGAGAAGCTCGATGAGCCCTCGAGCGTGCCCCGATCATAGACGAACTCGTCGAGCACCATGCGCGCGCTTTCGCCGACCGCGAACGTGCTTTCGTCGACGAACACAACCTTGAGCGCGGTGCCTTCGGCAGTCTCGATCACGTCGCCCTGAAAGACTGGAACGTCTTTGGCGAGCGTCAGTTTCGTGCCGTCGAGTCGCGTCGCTGTTGCGTCTCCTGTGAGCTCGGCGACTTTGCCGATCGGCTCGGACGAAGAGGCCGAATCATCCGCCGCGGCATATTGGCCGGGGGTCGGTGAGCCCGCGAGACGCGCGGCGAGGGCGCCCTCGATCCGAGCGCCGTGCTCGGTCTCGAGTCGGGGCGGCTCCGCCATCGCGAAGAAATCGCGCACGACGACGACGGCCTCATGGTCCGCGCCGCTGAGGACGAGGTCGCCCGCCGCGCGGCCGAACTCGGCGCCGAGCAGGAAATTCCCGCCCGGCACGGTCAGCGTGCCGCCTTCGGTCGCCTGCAAGATCAGCGGCGCCTTGGCGGCGTGATCAGCGCGGCTCAATGACGGCGCATCGTCCGTCGCCGACGAAAATTCCAGAGACATGGGCGTCCTCACCTTTTCCGGCCCCTGCGCGGGGGCCAGTTATCGTTCCGCCAATGGCCGCAATTCTACCATCGTCGCTTGGTTAGGACTTGGTAAAAATAACAAACAAAATGAGAACCTCGGGGTATTTCGAAACGGGCCGGAGGCAGCCGGCCTCCGATGAAATCCGCGCCGCCTCGGTGCCTAGGTCGGCGCGTTGAAGTCGCTCAACACGATGTCCGCGGACGATAGGTTAGCGCCGTTCGGCACTTGCGCGATCACGGTGTAACCGGCGGTCGCCGAATTGTCATCGTAGTAAAGCGTGCTTCCCACGTCGTCGAAGACAAAATGGGGCTGGCCTGGCGCGGCCGGGATGCCGGTGCCGTCGTAATTGCTCTGAACAAAAAAGAGCGTCGTGTTTAGATCGATTTCGAGCGTCGCCAGCGATCCCTCGAACGTGCCGAAGCCGAAGTCGAAGCCGGAGATCGCGAAAAAGTCCTGGCCCGAGGTGTAGTCGAATATCTGGTCGCGCGGATCGTTGAAGGCACCGTTCGCGTTGGTCACGACGCCATGGCTTGGTCCGCCATAGATGAAGGCATCGGCACCGATACCGCCGGTCATTTCGTCGATGCCCTCTTCACCCATGATGAAGTCGTCACCGGCATCACCGGACAATACATCATTCGCGCCGGAGCCGAGCAGAATGTCGTTGCCGCCATCGCCGATCAGGGTGCTCGAGACATTGAAAGTCGCGACGACAAAGTCATCGCCGCCGCCACCAGTTTGGTTGGTTGCAAGATTGAGCGTCCGCTGACCGAAGCCATAGTCGACCTCGAAGAGTTCGATCGTGTTCCCGGCAAAGTGATTGAGAATCGTGGCGGAACCGAGGCTCTCGAAATCAAATACCAAATTGTCGGCGACGCGAAACGCACTTGCGCCAAAACCAGTGAACACCAAGCGATCCGCCGCGCCGTCGCTATCCACGATGCCGTCGTCTGAACCGTCCAGATCGCTGATATCGAAGCTGTAGGTTTCGTCGCCCTGGGTATCGGACAAAATGTCGAAGCCGCTGCCGCCGCTTAGCGTATCATTGCCGCCTTCGCCGAACAGGTTGTCATCGCCCGAACTGCCGAGCAGCTGATCATCGCCCAGATTGCCGAACACGGTGTCATTACCGCCGAGCGCGTCGATCACGTCGGACCCGGCCGTGCCGAACAGCAGGTCATTGCCGCCGGTCGCGACCTCGTTCTGGTCGGTCACCTGAACGAAATAGTCGCGGAAGGTCGAGGCGGCCTGGGTATCCGTCACCGTCACCCGCACCTTGTAGAGATCGTCATCGCCGGGATCGGTGAATTCGAAATCCGGCGGGTTGGCGAAGCTGAGCGCGCCGGTCGCGCTATCGACCGTGAAGAACGTATTGTCGAAGCTGGCATTGGGGTTCGCGCCGATCGAAAAGGTCAGCGTCTGGTTCTCGGGGTCGGTCGCGGTGATCGCGATGAACGTGCCGGCCGTGTTCTCGGCGACGAAGATCGGATTGCCCGCCGTCGGGCCCGCGAGTTGCGTGATCAACGGCGCTTCGTTGAGGTTCGTTACCTGGAAGATGAATTGGCCGGAGGTCGCATCGGGTGTGCCGCCGACCGCAAGGTCATCCGCTGTGACCTGCACCTGGTAGAGGGCCTGGGTTTCGAAATCGAGTACGAGGCCGGGCTTCAAGCGCAGCTCGGTGCCGATGATCTCGAACGACGAGGTATCCGGCCCGACCAGCGCAAGCGCGTTGGCGCCGAAGGCATCATCGGTCACCACGATGTCGGCGACCTTGAGGCCGAGCAGTATGTCGGTGTTCTCCGCGATCGATGCTGTCGTGTTCGCCAAGCCGACCACCGTCGGTGGGTTGTTGATCTGCGGTGGCACGACAACGGACGGTGGGCCGACAGGCGCGGGCGGGAGGCCATTGTCGCCGGTCGAGCCGCCGGTATCGGGCTCGGTTTGCGTCGCCGGAGGCGCCGGCGGAGCCGCGAGCGCGATCGGTGTGATCGGTGTGATCGGCGGCTGAGGAGGGCCGGGCTCGAACGTCGGCGCGAAACCCGATGGCTCGAGAACGCTGGCCTCCGTCACATTGACCGTCGCATCCGGGATCGAGGGGTTTCCCTCCGCCGGGGCCTCGGCTTGATCGCCGGGAGAGGCCGAGCCTGCCGCTGGCGCGATGGTTGGTATCGCGTCCAGCGCGAATCCAGCTTCGCCGAGCGCTCCGGCGTCGGCGCCGCGCCCGCCAGCGCCGCCTTCGGGCGCCAGGAATTCGAGCGAATCCGGCAGGGCACCTTTGAGGCGGCGCAACAGAAAGGCGATCTCTTCGGGTGACGAGAGATAGGGGTCGGACGGCAGCGAGAAAATGCTGTCGACCATGGTGGTCTCATAGGCTTCATCGAGCACGACAGAGCCGGCCTGGTTGCTCACTTTGACGGCGCCGACCGTCTCCTGGCCGTCGGAGGCTTTCTCGGGCAAGAGGACGATCCTGTTGTCTTCGCCCTCCTGCGCCGCCTGCACCGCGCCCGCCGTGCCGCGTACGCCGATCAGGCCGACCGGCGTGCGAATCGTCATCTGTTCCGGGTTGTACTGCGCGATTTCGCCCGAGACGAAAACGAAGAGACCTTGGAGCACCGAGACGGCCGATGAGCCCTTGAGCGAACTGGGGTCGAACACCAGCTCATCGAGCACCATGCGGCCATTGTCGCCGACCGAGAGCGTGCTCTCGTCAACAAAGACGAGCTTGAGCGCCGCCTCGTCTCCGGTCTCGACGACATCGCCCTGATAGACCGGCATGTCCTTGGCGAGGGTTTCCCGTGTGCCGTCGGCATGAATCACCTCGGTCTCGCCAACGATGTCGATGACCTTGCCGATCGGCTCGGCGACGGCGCCGTCACCGGCCGCGGCGTATTGGCCCGGCGCCGGGGCGCCGGCCAAACGCGCGGCGAGGGCCCCCGAGACCTCGGCGCCTGCTTCGGTCCGCAAGGTTGGCGCGTGCTCGAGCGCGAAGAAGTCGCGGATGACGACGACATGTCGGTCGGCGCCGCCACTCAGCACGAGGTCGGCCCCAACCCGGTCATAGTCCGCGATAAGAAGGAAGGCGCCGCCGGGGACGATCAGCTCGCCGCCGAGCGTGGCGTCAAGAATGGTTGGCGCCGTGGCTTGCTCGGCGGGGTCTACGCCGTCGAGGACCCGCCCCGCCGATCCCAATGTGAGCGTGAATGACATTTGCGCACCATCGAGCGGTACTTGCCCATCTTGGGGCTTAAGTCGCATTGATTCGGGGGCAATCCTAGCACCGACCGAGTGTAAAGATTTGGTAAATATTAGGAATAAAACAGGAACAACGTCCCTTTGGTTGTGAGACTACAGGTCAACCGGCCGTTAAGAACAATGATTCTGAGTAATCGTCGCCGGTCAGGCGAGATAGCGTCGTACCACTTCCAGGAAGTGGGAGATCGAGATCGGCTTGGTGATATAGGCATCGCAGCCGGCTTCGCGAACCCGCTCCTCATCACCGCGGAGGGCCAAGGCGGTCACCGCGATGACAGGGATCTTCTTGAGTTCCGCGTCCGCCTTGAGCCAGCGCGTCACGTCGAGCCCAGAGACGTCCGGCAACTGGATATCCATGAGAATGACATCGGGTCGATGTAACCGAACCAATTCGAGCACGCTGTTGCCGTCCTTGGTTTGGAGGGTCGCGATGCCAGATGCCTCAAGGAGGTCGCGCATCAACTTGAGGTTGAGCGCGTTGTCTTCGACGATCAGCGCTGTCTTGACCATGACCCGACGATTAGTCCTTCAAGCGAAAAGCCTTCCCCGAAACCGGGTCTGCTTGTAAGCAACAAACCAACGGCGTGCCAGCGAAATTATTGGGATAAATGAGCGCTTGAAGGGCGCGCGGTTCAAATCAAATCGGGCTTGATCTCGGACTCGTCGGTGTATCTAGCCCGCTGGATGGGCTTGGGCGAGCTCAGCGGGGCATGCCTAGCGCCTCGGCCAGGCGACCACACAGAAGCAGAGAGAGATTGTATAGAACTTTGGCGGCAAGCTCGGGCTCCGCGACCATCATGCGCCTAAAATAGTCCTGCGAGAGCATCAGCACTTCGACGTCCGAACGCGCGACGACGCCGGCACTTCGTCTGACCTCGCTCAGAAATCCGACCTCGCCGAATATCTCGCCGACCCCCAGGCGCGCCACACTGCGTGTTTCGTCACCCGCTGCGCAAACCTCGACCTCGCCGCTCAAGACGACATACATCTCATGGCTCTTTGAGCCGGCGCGCAGGACCCAGTCGGCGGTCTTGCAGCGAATTGTCGTGCCGGATGTGACGAAGCGCTTCGCCTCCTCCGGGGCCAGGCCGTCGAGCAAGGCGATGCCTTCGAGCGGGGTCCGGTTTAGGCGCCTCGAGAGATAGACCCAGAACTCGTCGTCACTCATTCCAACCGAGGGCGCGATGCGACGAACGTCAGGGAAAGTGCGCATGAACCACAGCGCGGTTTCGGTCGAGTTCGGCTCGGTGATACCGAGGCGCCATAGCGGTGAGCCGATCTCTTTCAAATAGCGAATGTCCTCGAGTAGCAGCACCATCGGGCACTTGAGCGAGCCGCCATCGGTCAGAGTCGCCGCGTGCCGGCGATAACCCAACGCCTCGAAGGCGGGAAGGCTGTAGGGGTTGGCGGCGACGAAATCGAAGCGAACGCCGTGCGCGCGACTGAGCTTGTAGGCCGCGCCAACAAGCAGGGAAAGCATCGGCGAATTACGCCACGCCGAAGAAACCGCGAGGCACGACGTATAGGAAAGGGTGGCAGGGCCGAACGTTTCGAAGCGGTCGATCATCAGAAGCGACCGCGCGGTGGGCACCAGCGTCTGGGCGGCGTTCAAATTGAGCCGGAGCGTCGCGATGATCTCGCCTGCGCACGTGCCGAGCACCAGCACGATGGCGGAATCGTCGAGCGGACCGCGGACCGTCTTCGTTTCGTAATCGGTCTCCGTCAGGGATTCGCCAAGCTCTTCGACTAGGACCTTGTAGCGAAAGGCATAGATGCGCTGGCGTTCTTTCGAGCCGCGCGCCTGGAAGACCTCGTAATCGGTTTGTTTGCTCGCCTGCGGCTTGGCGGCGGAGCTGGGCAAGGCCACGGCGGACGCCTCCTTCGGGTTCTAGGCAAACGGTCGCAGCCTAAACGCCGAAGGCTTAACAAACTCTGGGGACGGCCTCGCTATTTCGGCAAGCCCCGGCCAATTTCACTCCGCCGCGCCCCGCAAATTGGTCGAATAGCCACCATCGCGCGCCGGCCCGCGAGACTGCGCCTCACGCAACACCGCCTCGGCCTCGCCGACGCGCCTTGTCCTCGCGCCTTCGTCGGGACCGAGTAGCTTGTCGAGATAATAATTGAGCAGATGGTGAATGGCGCGCTCGAGCTTGACGGTTGGGCCCGGCACGAAGCCGCGCGACTTCACGCCGTTCTGCAATGATTCCAACATCGCCTGATCCTCATTCGCGACCAGTCGAATGAAATCGGCATAGATCTTGTTCTTCTCGGCGAAGGCGGGTGCTTCGAAATATTCCTTGGGCAGCTGCGTGTAGATCGTCACCTGCGTGCGATTGACGTCGATCGGCAGCGCAACCCAAGGCTGGATCAAATCATGCCGGCCGAAAATGTTCATGCTCGGCCGGATCCACGTTGTGCAGGCGAAGCGATCGCTCACCTTGCCGCTGAGCCAGGGCATCGTGCCAAACAGCGTGACGCCCTTGGGCGCCATGGTGAGGCTTTCATAGGTCGCGTTGTAGCCGGTCTTCTTCAGATTGAAGCGGAAATCATTGACCGGAAAATGCGCGCCGAACGATTCCTTGTGGATGACGCCGACATGGTACATGTCCATCAGGTTTTCGGGCACGAACTTCCAATTGCACGGCACCTCGAAGACGTATTTGTCGGATGTGCGCGTCTCCTCGGGTTTCAGGAACGCCGCGAATTCACGCACGCCGTCAATATCAAGATAGTCGCCAAGGTCGATCGCGGCGGGATCGAAATTGACGAAGATGTATCCGCCCCAGCTGTCGAGCTTGACCCTGGCGAGGCTGCAATTCGAGAAGTCGAAGCCCTCGACTTCCTTGGAGTGAGGCGCACCGGCCAGTTTGCCGTCGAGATCGTAAACCCAGGCGTGGTAGGGACACTTGAACGATTTCGCATTGCCTTGGCCACTCGCGACCTCGACACCACGATGCAAGCAAACATTGCGGAAGGCGCCGAGCTTGCCCTGATTGTCGCGCGCGATCAGCAAGGGTTCGCCGGCGATGCGCAGCGCACTGTAGTCGCCCGGCTTTTCATACTCCTCGAGGCGTCCGACGCAGAGCCATTCCTTCATGAAAATGACGTCGATCTCGCGTTCGAACATTTCCGGCGCGGTATAGAACCAGCCGGGAAGGTGGCGTGCCTTCGACAATGAATCACGCGTCGCCTGCAACGCGGCGGGATCAACATTTTTCCCTAACGCCGTATCCCGGTTCATGTTCAACATCGTCGTTCTCTTCTCCATCAAACGAGAGCGATCAGCGGCGGACTATTCCGCGGCGCCGCGCAAGAATGATTGCGAATAGCCACCATCCTGTGCCGGGCGCGCCGCGGCGGCTTCGCGCAGCATCGCCCGGTTTTCGCGCACGCGCTCTTCGCGGGACGTCTCGTCAGCGCCATAGACGCGGTCCAAATAATAATTGAGCGCATGGTGAATGGCGCGCTCGAGTTTGACCGTCGGCCCCGGTTTGAAGGCGCGCGAGCGCACGCCATTCTGAAGCGACTCAATCATGGCATTGTCTTCCGAGAGCACCATGCGAATGAAATCGGCGTAGATCTTGTTTTTCTCGTCGAACGCCGGCGCGTCGAAGAACGTCTTCGGCAATTGCGTGTAGACCGTGACCAATGTGTGGTCGACGTCGATCGGCGTGGTCACGATCGGTTGGATCAAATCATGCCGCGCGAAAATGTTCATGCTCGGCCGAATCCAGATCGTGCACGCGAAACGATCCGTCACCTTGCCTTCCAGCCAAGGCATCGGGCCGAACAGCGTCGCTCCTTTCGGCGCCATGGTGAAGCTCTCGTAATTGGCGTGATAGCCGTGGCGGTCGAGCACATAACGGAAATCATTGATCGGGAAGTGCCCGCCGAACGAATCCTTATGGATGACGCCGACGTGATACATGTCCATCACGTTCTCGGGCACGAATTTCCAATTGCACGGCAGCACGTACGAGAACTTATCCGAGGTGCGCGTTTCTTCCGGCTTCAAATAGGCCGCGTACTCGCGAATGCCGTCGAGGTCGAGATAGGCGCCGAGATCAATCGCCCCGGGGTCGAAATTGACAAAGATATAGCCGCCCCAAGTGTCGAGTTTGACGCGCGGCAGACTGCAATTCGAAAGGTCGAAGCCCTCGACCTCTTTGCTGTGCGGCGCACCGGCCAATTTGCCGTCGAGATCATAGATCCAGGCGTGGTAGGGGCACTTAAAGGCTTTGGTGTTGCCCTGGCCGCTCGCGACCTCGACGCCGCGGTGGCGGCAGACATTGCGGAATGCGCCAAGCTTGCCCTGGTTGTCGCGCGCGATCAGGAGCGGCTCGCCCGCGATCCGTATCGCATTGTAATCGCCTGATTTTTCATACTCCTCGACGCGCCCGACGCAGAGCCATTCCTTCATGAAGATCGTGTCGATCTCACGCTCGAAGACCTCGGGCGAGGTGTAGAACCAGCCAGGGAGGTGGCGCGCTTTCAGAAGCGATTCCCGCGTTGCGGCGAGGTCCGCGCTCAGCGCGGCAAAGCGCCCATTTCCGCCACTGGCACCGTTCAGGTTTGACATGATCGCAACCCCGCTCGCTTGCTCGTCCCACGGCATGACAGGGAGTCGATTTCAGAATTGTATCCAATGCATAGGCTAGACCCCGCTTGGGCCGTCCGCAAGAACCTGCGGCGAAGGGCCAGTTCCTAGTGTGAAAACTAGTTCACTGGGGGTTGATTTGTGGCGCCGGTTACGGTAGGGTTTTCGGCCTTACCGGCACCCGTGGAGGAGAACTGTCCATGTGCGGCATCGCTGGGATCATGTACAAGCGGAAAAACGGCCAAGCCGACGTTGGCAAGGCCTTGATTAGCATGCTCGATGGCTGCCAGCACAGGGGCCCAGATTCGACCGGCTTCGCGCTCTATTATGAGCCGGTCGAGGGTGAATATCGCCTGCGCTTTTATGTCGGCGAGGGCGAGACCGGCGAGAAGACGGTCGCGCGCATCCGTGAGAAGCTCAAGGAATATCAGGCCGTTGTCCTCGACGAGGAATCGGCCGGGGGCAGCCACGCCTTCCGCGTTCGCTTTTCGGGCGACCTGCAGAAGTTCTCCTATGATATGGAGCACGTCGCCAAGGTATTCTCGATCGGCTCAAGCCTCGATATCGTCAAGGATATTGGAGGCGCGCACGACGTCGACCGTTCTTATGATGTCCAGAAATTCCGGGGCACACATGGCATCGGCCATGTCCGCCTCGCGACCGAATCGGATGTCGCGCCCGACGCGTCGCACCCGTTTTGGGCGACAGGCTTTGCCGACGTCGCGATTGTGCACAACGGCCAGATCACCAATTACTGGAAGATGCGCCGGCGGCTCGAGAAGCGCGGCTTCGAGTTCAACACCGACAATGACAGCGAGCTGATCGCGGTCTATCTCGCCGACAAGCTTTCGCATGGGACGCTCGAGGACGCCCTCAAGACCTCGATTGATGACCTCGATGGCACGTTCTCGTTCCTGGTCTCGACCAAGGATGAGATCGGCTATGCGAAGGATCGCTTGGCCGCGAAACCCATGGTGATGCTTGAAGATGACACCATGATCGCCATTGCCTCCGAGGAAGTTTCGCTCAACAGGCTGTTTCCCGGCAGGCCGCTCAACACCTTCGAACCACCGCCGGGAACCTTCAAAACGTGGCGACGCTCGATCTAAATACCCTCACTGTCCGCGAAGCCAATGAACGCTTGCGGAAACTCGGTGCCGATGGCGAGGATGTCGAAATCCTCAACCCGGACGCGCGCCATCATGTCGGCGTCGGGCTGGTGCACAAGATCAATGTGCGTGTACGCGGCTCAGCGGGGTATTTCTGCGCCGGGCTGACCGACGGGCCGCGCTTCATCGTCGACAACAATGTCGGCTGGGGTTTGGCCGACAACATGCTGAACGGCTCGGTGGTGGTGAACGGCAATGCCAGCGCGATTGCCGGCGTCGCCATTCGCGGC
>CAMDDO010000028.1 GCA_945892755.1 Rhizobium sp. Q54
GGCGGTCGCGACCGGTGCCGGCGCCGAGAGCCGGCAGGACATCGGCTGGGTCATTGTCGGTGGGCTCACCCTCGGCACCTTCTTCACGCTCTTTGTCGTGCCGACGGTCTATGGCTTGATCGCGCGCACGCGCAAGCCTTTGGCCGAGGCGCCGCCGCACGACGCGCACCAGCGCATCGAGCCGCACCTCGTGCCGGCCAATACCGCGGATGCCGGGAGCAAGGCGGCGGAGTAGGCCCGCCCATCTGGACAAGCCCGAAGCGCCACCACAAACTAGGCCCATCGGCACGACGTTCCAATGCCTCAACACTAGGGGCTTCGCTCATGAAACTGACCCCGGCACAGCTCGGCGAATTCGACCGCGAAGGCTATGTGTTCCTGCCCGGCCGTTTTTCGCGCGACGAGGCGGCGCTGCTCAACGACGAGGCGCGCAAGGTCTACGCGCTGCGACGCGAAGAGGTCTGGCGCGAGAAAAGCGGCGTCGCGCGCAGCGCCTTCGCCGCCCACACCTATAACGAGGCGCATGGCCGGCTCGGCCGCCATCCGCGCTTGATCGAGCCGGTCGAGCAAGTGCTGGGCGAACGCGTCTACATGCACCAATACAAGATCAACGCCAAGGCGGCGTTCGATGGCGATGTCTGGCAATGGCACCAGGATTACGGCACTTGGAAGGCCGATGACGACATGCCCGAGGCCCGCGCCATGAACATCGCGGTCTTCCTCGACGACGTGACCGCGGCCAATGGCCCGCTCTTGTTCATACCGCGCAGCCATAAATTTGGCGCGCTCGACGCCGGCCATGACCTGGCGACCACGAGTTATCCTTTATGGACGCTCGATCGCGCGACCGTGACGCGCCTCGCCCAGAATGGCGGCTGCGTCGCGCCGACCGGCTCGGCCGGCTCGATGCTGTTGTTCCATTCGTGTCTGGTCCATGCGAGCCCGCCGAACATCAGCCCGTTCGACCGCACCATCGTCTATCTCTCGCTCTGCGCGGTCTCGAACCACATCCGCCGCTTCAAGCGCAAGGAATGGATCGCGCATCGCGACTTCACGCCGATCACCGCGCTCGCCGACGATTGCCTCGATGATCTGGTGCGGGCACGGAAGGCGCGCGACGCCGCGGAATAGCACGCGCATTCGGGTTCAACCGGCCGCGCCTTCTAATCGGGCCGCCAATAGACGTGGGCGAAAGCACACGCGGCCTCGCTCACGCGCCGCTCGATGGCGTCCGCCTCGGGCTCGCCCGAGGCCGGCGGCAGGCCGATGAAGCGGCGGAGATAAAGATCATTCCGAATCGCGCCCAGGAAGAGCTCGGCGGCGATCGCCGGGTCGGGCACGGTCAGCGCCCCACGTCGCGCCATTTCGGCGAAAATGCGCGTGGTCGTTTCGAGCGACCGGGCCAGGCCGCCTCTCGCGACCATCTTTACGCCGCCCGCCCCCCGCCCCATAATCCGAACCGCGCGGGTGTAGCTCAATGGTAGAGCAGAAGCTTCCCAAGCTTAAGACGAGGGTTCGATTCCCTTCACCCGCTCCACTCCCTTTATCTATTCCGCGTTGCCGCACCTGGATTGCCGGGTCGAGCCCGACAATGACGACGGATTGCGGCAACCACCGATGCGCCCCCCGCTCACCCCAGTAGATACTTCGACAGCGACTGGCGGACATTCTGCTCGATCGTGGCGTTGAGGTCATTGACCAGCGCTTCGGTGATTTCCCGGTAGATCTTGTCGCGCTCGTTCAAGGAGAGCCCCTCGGGCAACGTGCGTGAGCGCTGCGCCTTGGCGGTTATGAAGGCCTCGGCGATACCCGCGTTGTTCACGACCTCCAGTAGCACGCTGACGGTGGCGTCGATCCGCTCGACCTGATCGGTCGTGAACATGCCTTCGAGCCCTTCGGTACGCGGCAGCGGTACGCGCACCGCGCTGGCATCCTGAATGGTCACCCGCAGCGTGTCGTTCTGGCCCTCGGCCTTTAGCCGGTCACCGACCCACCGCTTGAACGCGGCGGCCGGCGTGGTTGGGAAGCTGTGTTCGACATTCGGCGCCTTGAGCGGCGACTGGTATTGTTCGATGACTTCGACCTGGGCGACCGAAAGCGCGAGCGGCGGCTGGCCCGAGAAATCCTGGGTTTCGATCGCCGGCCGGCTGACCGTCGTCGAACAAGCAGCAATCAGGCCGAGAGCAAGGAGGCCCGCGACCATTCCAACAACCGCGCCCGTGCGCTTGAGCATGATCAACCTCTACCCGGACTCGAAATGTTACCGTTCCGCGACGCTCCGCAATGGACCCAAAGGGCGACCGGCCCATGACAATACATGAATCGAAGCGCGCATACTTTCAAGCGCTGTAAAGGTTGTCGAGCGCGTCTTCGTCGAAGCTCTCGGCGCGATGGCAGAATTGGCAGGTCACGACCACGCGACCATCGATCTTCATGGTTTCGACCTCCTGCCTCGGCAGGGAGCGCAGGACATGGATCACACGCTCGCGCGAGCAGCGGCAGGCAAAGCGCAATTCGCGCGGGCGAGCAAGGCGGGCGCCTTCGGCATGAAACAGGCGATAGAGAAGGCGCACCGAATCGAGCGCCGGGTCGAGCAATTCGGCATCGCTTACGCTGCTCATCAAGATGACGGCGCGGCGCCAATCCTCTTCAGGATCGGCCTCCACCCAATCGGCGCCGCCATCGTCGTCCTCGACCTCGGCGTCGGTCTCGATGCCACCCTCGCCCGGCACGCGCTGCAACATGAGCGCGCCGGCACGCCACAGGCCGTCAACCGGCGCCGCAGCCAGCTTGATCGCGCTCGCGATCTGTTCGGACTGCCGGAAATAGGTATGGGCGCAGCTCGATAGGCTCGCGCCCTCGAGCTCGACGATGCCCTGATAGCGTTCGGTATCCGGCCCCTGGTCGACCGTGAAGGCAAGGTGCCCGGCGCCGAGCAGCCTCGGCACCAGATCCTGGTCGAGCGCCCCCGAAACGCGCTCGATCGCCGCGCGGTCATAGGAGGCGTAGCCGCGCAACGCGCCCGTGCTGGTCAGGTCGGCGACCAGCGTACCGATCGGTCCATCGCCGCGAGCCTGCGCGGTGAAGACGCCGTCATATTTGAGCGAGCCGCCGAGCACGACGGTGAGCGCCAAGAGCTCGCCCAAGAGTGTCGCGACCGGGGCCGGATAATCGGTCTGGCTCAAAATGGTTTGGACGGTCGCGCCGAGCCGAACGTGCTGGCCCCGCAGCCGCCGGCGCCCAAGGCGGAAGGGCTGGAGCGCATCGCCAGACGCCGCGCCGGACGGGCCGGCACCGCTCACGGTAGCGCCTCGGGCGCCAAGCAATAGAGCAGGATCGCCTTCTGCGCGTGGACCCGGTTTTCCGCCTCGTCCCAGACCACGGAAGCCGGCCCGTCGATCACGCCCGCGCTGACCTCTTGCCCGCGCGTTGCCGGCAGGCAATGCAGGAAGATCGCGCGCGGCGCGGCGCGCGCCATGATCGCCTCGTTGACCTGGAACGCCCTGAGCAAGTCGATCGGCTTGTCGGGCGCGTCGCCCATCGAGACCCAGGTGTCAGTCACCACGCAATCGGCACCCTCAACGGCGTCTTCCGCGCGCGGGCAAAGCTCCACGCGCGCGCCCTCGGCCTTCGCCCAAGCCAAGACATCGGCGCGCAGGCGGAGCGGCGCCGGGCAGCCGAGCCTCAGCGTAAAGTCGAAGCGCGCCGCCGCCTGCACCCAAGTCGCCGCGACATTGTTGCCATCGCCGAGCCAGGCGATGACGCGGCCCTTGATCGCCCCCCTATGCTCTTCGAAGGTCATGACATCGGCGATCAACTGGCATGGATGCGAGCGGTCGGTCAGGCCGTTGATCACGGGAACACTGGCGTATGCGGCAAGCTCGCTCAGGGTTTCGTGGCGCAGCGCGCGGATCATGATGGCATCGACATAGCGCGATAGCACGCGCGCGGTATCGGCCGGCGTCTCGCCGCGACTGATCTGCGACTCATTCGAATTCAACACCAGCGCGTCGCCGCCGAGCTGGCGCATCGCGATCTCGAAGGAAACCCGCGTGCGGGTCGATTGCTTCTCGAAGATGAGCGCGAGGCTCTTGCCACCGAGCGGGTGCCGCTCCGCGCCGCCCTGAAGCCGTGCGCGCTTCAGCGCCAGCCCCGCATCGACGAGCCGACGGAGCAGCGCGGGCTCGATCGTATCGAGCCCGAGAAAATGCCGGGGTGGCGTCACCGCGCCAGCTCGCGACAGGCCTTCTCGATCAGCGCGACGCTTTCCTCGACCTGGCGTTCGGTGATGATCAGCGGCGGCAGAATGCGCACCGCATTGCCTTCGGCGGTGACCGTCAGGAGCCCGTGATTGCGCAGCGCGGTCAAGAGATCGCGCGCCGGCACCCTGCACACCAGCCCGAGCATCAGCCCCATGCCGCGCACGCTTTCGATCACGCCGGGATAGGCCTTGGCGACGCCGTCGAGGCGCGCGCGCAAGAGCGTGCCCAGGCGCCGGACGTTTTCGAGGAAGCCATCGGCCAGCATGATATCGAGCACCGCGTTGGCAACCGTGGTGGCGAGGAGATTGCCGCCGAAGGTCGAGCCGTGCGTGCCGGGCACCAGCGCGGCCGAGACCTTCGCCTTGGCCAGACACGCGCCGACCGGGAAGCCATTGCCGAGCGCCTTGGCGAGCGCCATCACGTCGGGCTCCACATCATACCATTCATAGGCGAAGAGCTTTCCGGTGCGCCCCATGCCGCATTGCACTTCATCGAGCATGAGAAGCAGGCCATGCTCGTCGCACAGCGCGCGCAGGCCTGTCATGAAGGCTTGCGAGGCCGGGCGAATGCCGCCCTCGCCCTGCACCGGCTCGACCAGGATCGCCGCCGTCTCCGGCCCGATGGCGCGCTTTGCGGCGTCGAGCTCATCGAACGGCACTTGGTCGAAGCCCTCGACCACCGGCTCGAAGCCCTTCAAGTGCTTGGGCTGGCCGCCGGCCGCGATGGTTGCCATCGTGCGGCCGTGAAAGGCGTTCTCGAAGGTGATGACGCGATAGCGCTCGGGCGCGCCGACATGATCCTGATAGATGCGCGCGAGCTTGATCATCGCTTCGTTTGCTTCAGCGCCCGAATTACAGAAGAACGCCTGATCGGCGAAGGAATTGGCGACCAGGCGTTCGGCCAGCCTGATCTGCGTCTCGATCTGATAAAGGTTCGAGACGTGCCAGAGTTTCGCCGCCTGCTCGTTCAATGCCTTGACCACATGCGGGTGAGCGTGGCCGAGGCCGGTCACCGCGATGCCGCAGGCGAAATCCAAGAAGCGTCGACCGGTCTGGTCGAACAAATAGGCACCCTCGCCGCGCTCGAACGAAAAGTCCGAGCGGGCGTAATTGCCCATCAGGGCGGCGGCTCCGAGATTCGATTTGAGGGCGGCTGTCACGGCTTTGGCTCCAGAAAATAGGGAAACGCGCCGGCGGGGCAGCGCCCCGCCAGAACGGTCGGACTATCGGACCAGGGCGTTCCCCTGTCAATTCGGGGGCACCAAGGTGCCCCGGCCCGCTTTTCCTTTTTTGTCATCCCCCGGCTTGACCGGGGGATCCAGGCTTAGGCGAGGAAACGTCGTGCCGCCTCCCCTGGATGCCCCGCCATTGCGGGGCATGACGAATGGGGCAACGCGCCCCCCTGCCCCGCCGGCGGCGCGTGGCTTATGATCGCGCCATGGTCCGCATCACCGCGACGCTCGAAATCCCCGAGGCCGAGCTAGAGGAGCAGTTCATTCGCGCCTCGGGCCCAGGCGGGCAGAATGTCAACAAGCTGTCGAGCGCGGTCGAACTCCGCTTCGACGTGCGTGGCAGTCCGAGCCTGCCCGAGCCGGTGCGCGCGCGGCTCATGCGTTTGGCCGGGCAGCGCCTGACCAAGGACGGCGTGCTGATCATTCGCGCCGAACGCTTCCGCACCCAGGAGAGGAACCGGGCGGACGCGCGCGAACGCTTGGCCGAGCTTGTGAAGCGCGCCACCATCGCGCCCAAATTCCGCGTCAAGACCAGGCCATCGAAGGGCGCCAAACAACGCCGCGTCGATTCCAAGGTGAAACGCGGCCGCGTCAAACAAACCCGTGGCCGGCCGGTGGGGCAGGAGTGAGACCATGAATGAGGCCACGCTGACTCCAAACGAGGTCGCGCATTATGAGCGGGAAGGTTATGTCATCCCGCGCTGGCGCCTGCCCGATGATTTGCTGCAAACCATGCGCGCCGACCTCGATGCGCTGCTCGAGGCGAATCCCGGCGTCGCTCAGGATGGCATGGTCTGTCCGCACGTCGTGCATGGCGGCACGCAAGGCTTGAAGGGCGATCCGCGCTGGCTCGAGCACGCGCGCATCCCCGAGGTGCTCGATTTGGTGAGCCAGCTGATCGGCCCGGATTTTCTTCTCTGGGGCACCAGCGTGTTCGGCAAGCCGGCTGGCACGGGCAAGCGCATCCCCTGGCACCAGGATGGCGAATATTGGCCGATCCGCCCGCTCGCGACTTGCTCGGCCTGGATCGCGCTCGACGACGCGACGCCGGAGAATGGCTGCCTCCGCGTCATTCCCGGCAGCCACAAGGAACGCCGCGTGCGCCCTCATGTGCCGAACCAGAGCCCCGAGCTCGCGCTCAATCAGGAGCTCGCGCACAGCGAATATGACGAGCGTGACGCCGCCGACATCGTGCTACGGGCCGGACAGATTTCGCTGCACGATGTTTATCTCGCGCACGGCTCGGAGCCCAACCGCTCGACCAAGCGCCGCGCCGGCTTCGTCTGCCGCTACATGCCGACCACCTCGCACTTCGACCACGCGTTCGGCGCGGAATTGCAGAAGCGCTCAGGCCGCGTCGACTTCGCCAACCGCGCGCTCCATCTCATGCGCGGGGTGGACCGCTGTGGGAAGAATGATTTCGGGAGGACGGAGTGATGTGAAATAAATTGAAATTATCGCGGATTTTTTTATTTTTTATTTTAAGAAATAATACTATTTATTATATAATATATCAATTAGTAGCGTGTTTATTTGTGGGGAAACAATTATGGACGCTCGTTTTGTCAAAATGGTGGAAACACTGCGCCCCTCTTTCGCCCGGCTTGTCTCGATGCCGCCGGTGGAGCGTGATCAACTCCGGAGTGTACCCATGCAAGGGGTCTACCTATTCAGTGAAGGAGACCAACATTTATATATTGGACGCTCGAACAATCTGCGTCAACGATACCGACAGCACTCCACTCCCGGATCCCAGCACAATCAGGCAGTTTTTGCATTCAAGCTTGCTCGCGTAGCGACGGGTAGGATCAAGCCCGCATACGTGTCCGGAAATGATAGCCGTAAAGGGCTGCTAGAGAACGCAGAGTTCATGGAAGCCTTCAAACAGGCGAAGAGGCGCGTTCGAAGGATGGACTACCGCTTCGTCGAAGAAGCAGACCAAACCCGTCAGGCTCTCCTGGAGATCTACTGCGCCGTCGTGCTGGGCTGTCTGTACAACGACTTTGACACCCACTAGTAGGAAACGTTCTGTCTCGTTTCAGATCGGTGTTGCGGCTAGCCAAATGGCCTCATATGCGGCGATTTTCCTAACAGACACTTCTACGTCAGCGCGAATGATTGACGCCGGTGATCGGGCAGCAAAAGCGTTCAGAGACTGAGTAAGGGTCCAGGCGTCGGCGCCATCTACAGCGATCAAACGATCATGCAGAATACGCGCGGGCGCAAGTTTGGCTTCAAGCGGACGCGATGCACCATGCTGAGCCTTCCATCGCCTCACAGCCGGCTCCAATGTCGCCTTGTGGTCTTGCTGATCTGCCAACAATCGAAGAAGTACCCGCTCAGGTGCTAGCACGGCAAAATCCATCAGTGCGTTCGCGTCCATGTATGGATCGACAATAAGAACGTCTTTCTTCGCAGTTTGTAGAACATTACCTATGGCGGCCAAGGCATCGAAGGCATTGCCCGCCGGAATAAAGGCACCCCGCGCTGCAGCTGGCGCGTTCAACTCGGCTACCGCCAGCGCCCGGTAGATGATGGCTGCAATCTGGAGGGCCGCAGAGGGACCAAAAATTTCTGATTTCAGTCTATCAATTTCATTTTTCAGCTGAATAACGTCACCTATCTCACCTGTTGCCAGTACCAGCGCATGAGCCCTGCCTAGCCATTGCAGCGATGGTGCAGGCAATGGTCCAGACATCGAAAAATCGGGCATCGTCTCAACGAGACGTCCCAATTGCACGTAGAGAGATTCTGGATCAATTTTCATTGCCAACTATTGCATCGAAATTACTTGAAAAGTCACGCGTCCTCCGTTCAACCGCTCGCATTCCTCCACCCCACCAGCCCCGCCGTCGCGATCCCCGCCGCTGGCAGCACCAGGTCCGCGTGGATGTCGAGCGCCCAGGCGGTCCAGCCGTCGATCAGCGACCAGGCAAGCGGGATGACGAGCAGGTGCAATGGCGTGCGGCCCTCGACAAGCAACAGCACGCCGAGCGTGAAGAGCGTGGTCGGCACCGGCGCGAGGCCGACCAGCGGCGTGCCCTGCCAGCCGTCGCCAAGCGCCAGGAAGATCACCGGATAGGCGATCAGCCCATAGGCCGCGAGGCCGAGGCCAGCCCAGCCGCGCGCATCGCTCTGGAAACGGAGCCCGAGCCGGCCGCGCACGCCCCCGGTCCAGGCGAACAACGCAGCCTGCGCGATGAAAAGGCCGCCATAGACGGGCGCCACGAAATTGATCGGCGCGAAATAGCTCAGGTGCCAAACCGCCCCCACCCATGCCCATAGCGCGGCGAGCCCAAGACCCGCGACGCGCCCGCTCCAGGCCTGCGGCCGGAATGCGAAGGCGAGCAGCCCGAACGCCAGCGCAAAGGCCACGAGCACGGCCGGCCAGACCGCGCGGTTGAATTGCGCGAGGACGGAGAACAGCACCTCGGCGTCATAGGGCAGCATGCTCGTCCTTCTACAGGATTGCGCGCATGCCGATCACCCCCCGCCCTTCCCCCTTAAGCAGGGCTATCGCATAGGGAGAGGCCGATTGATCTCAACTCGAGTTCCCTCTCCGCCCCTGGGGGCGGAGAGGGCCAGGGTGAGGTGGGGGCTCGTCGAGGCCCGCCTCGCGCGCGTGTCGCAGCATCCGTTTGGCATCGCTCGCTTCCCTGCACGGGCGCCTCGCGCGCTAAGGGCTTGGCCGGAGCATCGATCCCCACCTCTCCCGGCGCGCTTGCGCGCGCCACCCTCTCGGCCCCGCTGGCGGAGAGGGTACGGTGCCGATGTCTCACTCCTCTTGTCGATATGCGATTGCCCTGCCGTTAAGGGGGAGGGTCGCCTAAAGGCTTTCCACGTGGGCGATCATGCGTCGGCGCAGCGCTTGATCCGGCATTGGGCCGAGCAATGCCGCCATGTTCTCGTGCATGTGATCGACGCGCGAGGTCGCAGGAATCACGCAGGTCACCGCCGGATGCGAGAGCGCGAATTTGAGGAACACGGCGGCCCAGCTCGTCGCCCCAAGCTCCGCCGCCCAGCCCTGCAGAGCATGACCCGCGACGCGCTCGAACAATGCGCCGCGCCGAAACGGCCGGTTGACGATGACCGCGAGCCCCTTCTCGGCCGCGAGCGGCAGAAGCCGCGCCTCCGCCTCGCGATCGAGCACATTATAGGTGAATTGCACGGCGTCGATCTCCGCGCGCGAGGTCATGATCGCTTCCATCTCGTCGTGCCGGCTGCCGTGCGAGGTCGTCATGCCGATATAGCGCACACGGCCCTCGGCCTTGTCCTTGATCAGCGTCTCGAGATGGCCCTCCCAATTGAGCAAATTGTGCACCTGCATCAAATCGAAACGCTCGACGCCCCAGAGCGCGCGCGCCTCCGCCATTTGCTCGATGCCCGAGCCCTGCAGCAAATGCCAGACCTTGGTCGCCGTGAATGCCGGCGGCCGCCCGAGGCGGCCGAGGCAATCGCCGATCACGGCCTGCGAGGAGCCGTACATCGGCGAGGAATCGATCAGCGCGCCGCCGCCCGCGAAAAACGCACGCAGCACCTCGGCGCGCGCCGCACGCAATGTCTCGTCGTCGCCGACATTGAAGCTGATCCACGAGCCCATGCCGATGGCGGGGAGGCGCTCGCCGGTCTTGGGGATCGCGCGCGTCAAGATCTCCGCGTCATCGGCCCTGGCGGACGCCGGCTTGAGCGCGGCGGCGAGGCCGGCGGCGCCAAGCGCGGCCAGCATGGCGCGGCGTGTCAAATCGAATCTGGTGTTCGTCATGGCGGCCCCCCGCTTCCTGATGCGCTCCCGCTAACGAGATGGCGCGCCACGGAGCGGCGGCAAGGTCAAGGCTTCAGCTTGTAGCCTGTCCGGAGCATCCAATGGCAGACCAGCCAGAGCGCGGCGCAAAGCCCGAGCGTCACGATCACGCCGATCCAGAGATGGCCATCGGCGTGGCCGGTCAGGCCGTAGCGGAAGCCATCGATCAGATAGAAGATCGGATTGATCTGGCAGACGATCTGCAACCAGTCGGGCAGACGGTGGATCGAATAAAACGTGCCCGAGAGAAAGGCCAGGGGCGTCACCACGAAATTGGTGATCGCGGCCAGATGGTCGAACTTGTCGGCGACGATCGCCGCGATGATGCCGACCAGCGCCAAGAGGATCGAGGCGAACACGGCGTTGAAGATCAGCACCACCGGCGCGACCACGTCATAATGCCCAATCGGCAACATGATCAGCGCGAGCACGAGGCCGAGCAGAAGGCTTCGCACCAGTCCGCCGCCAACCAGCCCGACCAGCATCTCGTTCGGCGTCAAGGGCGGCATCAGCAGATCGACGATGTTGCCCTGAATCTTCGCGATCATCAGCGATGACGAGGTATTGGAGAAGGCGTTCTGGATCATCGCCATCATGACCAGGCCGGGCGCCATGAACATCAGGAACGGCAGCCCGCCGGTCTCGGGCGCGGTCGGGCCGACCGCAACCGCGAAAATGCCCAGAAACAAAAGTGTCGTCGCGGTCGGCGCGATGATGGTTTGCGTCCAAACCTTCAGGAAGCGGCGCACTTCTTTCTCGAACAGGGTCCAGGTGCCGAGCCAGTTGACGGCGCCAATCTCGCGCGGCGCGACGGTTGGTGGCAGGTTGGCCACCTAGGCCGTGCGGCCCGGGGCTCGCCAATCGCGCGCCGGCCCCTTTGGTTCAGCCTCGGTCCTAGGCGCACCGGTCGCGGGATCGGGCATGAAGACCACGCCCTTGCCCGTGGCGCCGAATTCGATGCCATAGGATTCGAACGCGAATTTAAGCCGGCGATTGAAATTGCGCCCGACCACCCATTGCTTCGACGGCGTGGTCTTGATGCGCGCGCGAATGACCACGCTGGCATCGGAGAACTTGTCGACGCCCAGAACGTCCATCGGTTCGAGGATGAGCTTTTCGAACTCCGGCTCGGCGCGCATCTCGTCGACCACCTGGCCCATCACCTCGGCGGCACGATCGGTGTTGGTGTTGTAGGGCACCGCGATGTCGGCCACGAAGAACGAGAAATCCTTGGTCAGGTTAGTCACCGTGTCGACCGCGCTATAAGGGATGGTGTGCACGCTGCCATCGAGACCACGCACGCGCAGCGTTCGAATGGTGATGCCCTCGACCACGCCAGTCTTGCCGGCGACCGTCACGACATCGCCCACCGCTAGGCTGTCTTCCAACAAAATGAACACGCCGGTGATGACGTCTTTCACCAAGGTCTGCGCACCGAAGCCGATGGCAAGACCGACCACGCCGACACCGGCCAGGATCGGCGCGATGTCGATGCCGACTTCGCCCAGGATCATCAGCGTCGCGACCACGCCGACCACGACGCGGAGCGCATTCCGTGCCAGCGGCAGCAGTGTGCGCGCGCGCTGGCGCTGATCGGCCTCGCGGCCTTCGCGCTCGAGCTTCAGAAGATGGCGGTCGATCAGCGTGCTGATCAGTTCCCAAACCACGAGGGCGATGGCCACGATGGCGACGATCGCGGCAATGCGGCCGAAGATTAACGCGCCGAGGTCGGTCGCGAGCCAGGTCAGCACATCGACGTGCCAAGCCTCGAGAATCAGCGCGCCGGCGGCGAGCACGACGATGACCTGTAACGCGTTCCTGATCGAGGGCAGATAGCGGTTGAGGCGGCGATCGAGCCCGGGGTCGCGCGCGCGCGTCTCGTCCTTGAGCTGCACGCCCGCGCGCCACAGCTTGGGGATGCCGGCAAGCGCGAAGCCGACCACCCAGATGATCGCGAAACTCGCGGCCGAGGCCTTCAGGAAAAACAGGAACCCATTGACGCCGGCGATCGCGGCAACCAAGCCGCCGGCCAAGGCATAGCCGATCGCCATGACGTGCCAAACCTCGGCGAGCCGGCGGCCGAGCAGCGCGATCAACGTGCTCTTGCGGTTGCCGGCGGCACGTTGCAGCCACGCCGATACTTCGGGGCGCATGCGCAACACCAAGACCGCCACGATCGCGATCACGACGATGCCAAGCACTTTGGTGAGCGCGCTATAACCGGTCACCGGGAGGCCGAGCAACAGCACGCCCTGGCAGAAGAAATAGCCATAGACCGCGAGCGAGACGAGCCTGCTCCACCATTTGGCGCAGAACTTCGCGATCTCGTCCCTGAAGCCGCTGACGCGTAAATTTGGCGTCCAAGGCGCCAGGCCCTGATAGCCGACCACCTTGACGATACTCGCGATCAGATGTGCGTTGATCGCGGTCAGCGCGATCAGCCGCGTCACCTCGCTCGCGTCGAGCAGCGCGAGCAAGCCATAGCCCGCGCCGACGAAGCAGAGCGCCGGCATCAGCCTGAGCAGATTGTAGGTGAGCAGAAGCGGCGGGCGCAGATAGGCGCGCGGCCGCGGTCGCTGCTCGAGCATGCGGCGCGGCTTGCGCAAGGCAAAGAAGCCGATCTGGCTCGCGATGACTCCGCCGCCAATCACCGCGGCAAGCCGCCAGAGAAAGGAATACCAAACATCCCGCCGCACCGGGTTGGTCCATTCACGCCCGAGCCACGTCACCGCGTCGGGCAGCGCCGCGATGCCACGGCCAAGCTCCACGACATGGGTGGCAAGGCGGCCCAGCGTATCGGACATGCGCTTGATCGCGGAGGCGCCTTGGCTCGCCGGCTTGGTCGGTCTCATCGCCGGCGCCGAGGCCTGTTCGGCCGCCATCAATATTTTGAGTTCGCCGATCAACCGCTCGCGCGATGCCGGGTCCTCGAGGGTTTGGACGAGCTTCGCGATCTCCGCATCGCTGGCCGGCGTCGCGGTTTGCGCCAACGCTGGGCGCGCGATCGTCACGGCCAGGCAAAGACTGGCCAAGACCAGCACGGCGAGCAGACCGCGCCATGGTCGGCCGCGCCCTGCCTCCGCCCCTTGTTGATCGCGAATCATGCGTGCTCGATCAGTCCGCCAATGTTGGGCCCGCCCGCTTTACAGCCCCAGAGGCGGGTGCCACAGTTGGGTCGTGGAGCCTGCCGCCAGGAGTGCCGGATGAGCCCGGAGTCGGTCATCATCTATCATAACCCGCGTTGTGGAAAGTCGCGGTTAACGCTCCAGATCCTGCGTGAGCGCGGCATTGAGCCAAGAATCGTCGAATATCTTAAGACTCCGCCGAGCGCCAAACTGCTTGCCGAGCTGCTCGCCAAGCTCGGCCTTGAGCCGCGTGCGTTGATCCGCAGAAGCGAGCCCGAATACAAAGCCGCCGGGCTCGACGATCCATCGCTCAGCACCGCCAAACTGATCGCCGCCATGGTCGCGCACCCGATCCTGATCGAACGGCCGATCGTGGTGAAGGGCAACAAGGCCGCGCTTGGCCGCCCGCCCGACGCCGTGCTGAAGATCCTCTGACGATGAAGCTGCCGTCCCTTATCTTTCACCCCGATTACACCTATCCCCTGCCCGCCGGGCATCGCTTCCCCATGGGCAAGTTCGGCCGTATCAGGGAGGTGTTGATCGAGGATGGCGTCGCGCCAGCGAGCGCCTTCATCGCGCCCGAGCCGATCAGCCGCGACCGGCTCGAAGCCGCGCACACGCCCGCCTATGTCGAGGCTATCATGACGCTGTCATTATCGCGCGCGGCCGAACGACGCCTCGGCTTGCCATTGTCGGAGGCGCTGGTGCGTCGCGCCCGCGCGGCGACCGGCGGCACGCTGTTGACCGCGCGCCTTGCGCTCGAACATGGCCTCGCCTGCAACATGGCGGGCGGCAGCCACCATGCGCACCCCGATCACGGCGCGGGCTTTTGCGTGTTCAACGATGTCGCGGTCGCGATCCGCGCGTTGCAAAGCGAACAGCGCGTCGGGCGCGTGCTGGTCTTCGATCTCGACGTGCACCAGGGTGACGGCACCGCGGCCTTTTTCACCGATGATCCGAACGTATTCACCTGCTCGATCCATTGCGAAGCGAACTATCCGCACCAGAAGGCGGTCAGCGACCTCGACCTCGGCCTACCGCCCGGCACGGATGACGACGCCTATCTCGCGCTCGTCCACGACACCTTCGGCGCTCTGCTCGATCGCGTGCGGCCCGATCTTGTGTTCTACAATGCGGGCGTCGATCCGCATCTCGATGATTCGCTCGGCCAGCTCGCCTTGAGCGATGAAGGCCTGATGGCGCGCGACCGCCATGTGGTCGGCACCTGCATGAAGTCGGGCGTGCCGCTCGCCTGCGTGGTCGGCGGCGGCTACGGCCCCGATCTCGACACGCTGGCTAGGCGCCATTCAACCGTGCATCGTGCCGCAATCGCGCTCGGGGCCGGCCACGAATACCGACCGCTTGCGCCCGCGGCCGCTTGAGGGCGAAGGAGACCTACTAATGTCACACGCCGCCGCCGTGCATGGCCGCTCCGACGAGCGCGTGCCCTACCAGCGACCCTTTCCGCCGGACGTGCTGGTGGAAGTCGTCATTCCTAACGCGGCAAGCGGCGACGAGCGGCTCTGGGTGCCGCAGGCGCCGAGTGTTTGGATCAGACCGCTCCTGTTCAATGTTTCGGCCGGCTACTGGATGGTGATTCTGCGCGTTCGCCGCGCGGGCGTGCTGACCCGCCACCGCCATCCCGGCCCCGTCCATGGCTTCGTGCTCAAGGGGCGCTGGCGCTACCTCGAACATGATTGGGTCGCGGAAGAAGGCTCCTATGTGTTCGAGCCGCCTGGCGAGACGCACACCTTGATCGTGCCCGACGATGTGACCGAGATGATGACGTTCTTCCAGGTCAATGGCGCGATGATCTATGTCGATCCGCAAGGCCGAGAAATCGGCTATGAGGATGTGCATTCGAAGATTGAACTCGCGCGCCAACACTTCGTCGCGATTGGCCTCGGCGCCGACTACGTCAAACAATTCATTCGCTGAAGCAGACGCCATGCCGGCTGAGACCAACGAGATCGCCGCTCTGAGAGCGTGAAGCACGATGAAACTCACCGCCAATCACGCTAAGTTCCAGATCTACGATGACGTCTTGCCGGCGGCTGAATTCGCGCGCCTTTGGAAATTCATCGGCACCGAGACCTACTGGCTCACCCACGCGCCGGTCTGGCAGAAGGTCTGGCGCATCGAGGACGGCAACCCGCTTTCCGGTCCCTCGGCCTATTCCAATCAAGCGGCTTATGCCGCCCTCAGTGACAACGGCAAGATCAATGTCGGGCCGTACCGAATGTTTCCGACCGGCGAGCCGATCGACGCGTTGGTGAGTCGAATCCAGGCCCACGCGGGCGACTGGACGACGCTCCTGGGCCGCGAGAACGACGATTGGGTCGGCTTCGTCGCGCGCCTCTTCCTCTATCCGCGCGGCACCGCTCTCTCTTGGCACGCCGACTCCAAGGACTATGCCGGCGCCTTCACCTATTACGCGCATCCCTATTGGAACGTCCAATATGGCGGCGAGCTTTTTTTGGCCGAGGTTACGCGCCCTCTGGAAGAATCGCCCGACTACGCGACGCGAGCGCTCGACAATGCCGATGAAAATGACCGGCTCATGGAGCATGGCATCGGGCACTATGTGCAAGCCAAGCCGAACCGGCTCGTCATCGTGAAAGCCGGCGTGCCACATTGCGTCAGAGCAGTCACGCCGGCCGCCGGCGACCGCGTTCGGACGAGCATCGCCGGTTTCTTCGCGAAGAAGAAGCCGGCGACGGCCGCTTGAGGCGGCGCCTAGGACGTTAAACAATTCATCCGTTGAGGGAGACCGCCATGCCCGCCGACGCCAATGAGATCGCCGCGATCACGCGCACGATCGACGATTATTTTCAAGGCATGTATCAATCCGACCGCGCGCGGATCGAGCGCGCCTTTCACCCCGACGCCGTGATCTCGGGCAATTTCGACGGCGCTTACCGGCGGCGCACGCGCGATGGCTTCGCGGAATTCGTCGCGACCGTGCCCGCGCCGGCCAAAAACGGCGTGCCCTATGACATGGTAATTGTCGCGATCGACGTCTCGGGCGATGCCGCCGTGGTCAAAGTGCGCGACCTCTACCTCAACCGCTATTTCGTCGATTATCTGACGCTGCTGAAATCGAACGGCACCTGGGTCATCATCAACAAGACCTATCATCACGAGGCGCCGCTAAAATAGTACGGCGCGGCTCAATGAAAAGAACACGAGACCCCGATGCTAAAGTCCGGCGCCGATTATCTCGACTCCTTGCGCGACGGCCGGGTGATCTATCTCGGTGGCGAGCGCGTCAGCGATGTCACCGCCCACCCGGCGTTCCGCAATGGCGCGCGCTCCTACGCCCGGCTCTATGACGCGCGGAATGACCCGAAATACCGCGCCGATCTAACCTATGAGGAGAATGGCGAGCGCTTCGCCGCCTATTATTTGAAACCGCGCACCAAGGCCGATCTCGAGCATCGCAGCCGGTGCAGCGCGGCGATCGCCGACCTGACCTGCGGCATGATGGGCCGCTCGCCCGATTTCATCGGCGGCTATTTGACCGGTGCTGTGATGCAGCCCGAGGTCTATGACCGGGGCGCGCACAAATTTTCCAAACACGTGTTGGACTATTTCGAGAAATGCCGCAAGGAAGACCTCTTTTTGTCTCATGCGGTGACGCCGCTCCAGGGTTCGAAAGACACCAAGTTTTCGGGCCGTGACGCGACCCAAACCCCGCAGCTCGCCGTGGTGAAGGAGGATGATGCCGGCGTCACGATCAGTGGAATAAAACTCCTGGCGACCGGCGCCGCCTTCAGCCATGACATTTGGATCGGCAATATCCAGCCGCTCGCACCCGGCCACGAAAAGGAATCGATCACTTGCATGCTGCCGAACAACGCGCCCGGGCTCGAGCTCTGGTCGCGCAAGGCGTTCGAGCGCTATGCGGTGAGCGAGTTCGACAACCCGGTCTCCTATCGCTTCGATGAAAGCGACTGCATCGTCGTGTGCAAGAACGTGAAGGTGCCGTGGGAGCGCGTCTTTACGCACAATGACATTCCGCTCAGCCGCGCGATCTATTTCGAGACGCCGACCCACACGCTCTCGAACCATCAGGCGGCGGTGCGCTATCGAACCAAGCTCAAATTGTTTCTCGGCCTCGCGCGGCGCATCACGCAGGCGAACGGGATCGACAAGGTGCCGGCGGTGATGGACGATCTCGGGCATCTCGCCGCGCTCTATGGCCAGATGTCGGGCATGGTCGAGGGTCAGATCCAGGCCTTTGAGACGCTGGGCAATGGCTATCTCAACTACAACCGCCACCTCATGTACGCCTCGATCTATTTCGCCTATCAGCAATATGATCATTTCGTCGCCAAGGTGCGCGAGCTGGCCGGCGGCAGCGTGCTGCAGATGCCGGCCGACGTCTCGGTGCTCGACAATGAGGAGACGCGCGCGACCTTCGAGCAGCTCTGGCAAGGCCAGACGGCGAGCGCGATCGATCGCTTCAAGCTGCAGAAGCTCGCCTGGGACGTGCTGGCGAGCGAGTTTGCCGCGCGCCATTGGCAATATGAGCGGTTCTACATGGGCCCGGCCTATATCGTGCGCGCGCACAATCTGCGCGAGGCGCCGTGGCCCGAGATCGAGGCCTATACCAGCGCGCTGCTCGACTCCTATGGTCCCGGACCATTGCTCAATAAAGGGCGGGCGGAGTAGAGCGGTGCTCGTCTCCTAATTTTTCGTCATTGCCGGGCATGACCCGGCAATCCAGGAGGCGGCGAACAGCCGATTGCTTAGATAAGTCTGGATGGCCGGCTCAAGGCCGGCCATGACGGTTGAAGAAGCGCTACGTGGTCGCTCCCTTCCCCGAAGGGCTCGAACCTGAACGCCGAAGCCACTACGCTATGAGGCGCGGCGCCCGAGTCGCGCGCATGGCGGGAGGCTCATCATGGCCGATCTGTGGGATAATCCGATGGGCACCGACGGCTTCGAGTTCGTCGAGTATACCGCGCCCGATCCAAGCCAGCTCGCCGCGTTGTTCGAGCGGCTTGGCTTCGTTGTCATCGCGCGTCACCGCTCGAAGCAGGTCACGCTCTATCGCCAAGGCGATATCAATTTCATCGTCAATGCCGAGCCTGATAGCTTCGGTCAATCCTTCGCGCGCGTCCATGGGCCTTCGGCCTGCGCCATGGCGTTTCGCGTCAAGGATGCCGCCTCCGCCTATAAGCTTGCGCTCGACCGTGGCGCCAAGCCCCATCTCGGCCAGGTCGGCCCGATGGAGCTCCACATTCCGGCGATCCAGGGAATTGGCGGGAGCGTCATCTATCTGGTCGACCGTTATGGCGATCGCTCGATCTATGACGTCGATTTCGTCGCCATCCCCGGCGCTTCGCCCGCGCCAACGGGCGTCGGGCTGCTCAGCGTCGATCACCTCACCCACAATGTGCATCGCGGCCGGCTCGATGTTTGGGCCTCGTTCTATGAGCGGCTGTTCAATTTTCGCGAGATCCGCTATTTCGACATCGAGGGCAAATTGACCGGCCTGAAGAGTCGCGCGTTGACCAGCCCGTGCGGCAAGATTCGCATTCCGATCAATGAATCGTCCGACGACAAATCGCAGATCGAGGAATATCTGCGGGCCTATCGCGGCGAGGGCATTCAGCACATCGCGTTGCAGGCGACCGATATCACCACATCTGTGGCGGCCTTGCGACAAAAGGGCGTGCGTTTCTTGAGCGTGCCGGATGGCTATTACGCCGGCACGGATGCGCGCGTGCCGAACCATGGTCAGGATTTGACGAAGCTCAAAGAACTGCAAATCCTGATCGATGGCGCGCCGGGCCAAGGGCTGCTTTTGCAAATATTCACCGAGACCGTGATCGGCCCGATTTTTTTTGAGCTGATCGAGCGGCGCGGCAATGAGGGCTTCGGCGAAGGCAATTTCAAGGCCTTGTTCGAGACCATGGAGCAGGATCAAATCGCGCGGGGGACACTCAAGGCATGAGCAAGGGATTGCCGCTCTCGAAAAGCGAAGGCACCGCGTCGCGCCAGGCCCATGCCGATTTGCCCGCCGGCACCTATGAGCGCGAGATCGGGCGAGACGGCTTTTTCGGGCCGGTGAGCCAGCTTCATCATCGCCATAAGCCGACCGGCTGGACGCGCATCGAAGGGCCTCTGCGCCCGCGCGCCTTTGATGCCGGGCTCGGCACGACCGAGAGCGCCTCGCCGTTCGGCGCGCCGCGTCTCCTTGGCAATGCCGCTCTCGATGTCCGGTTCTGGCGCACGAGCCGCGCCATGCCGGTGCTCGCGCGCAACGCCGATGGCGATATGCTGCTTTTTGTCCATGAGGGCGCGGGCGCGCTGTTTTGCGATTTCGGTCATCTCGACTATCGCGATGGCGATTATCTCTTGCTGCCGCGCGGTACGGCGTGGCGGCTGGAGCCGCGCGCACCCAGCGCGCTTCTCGTCATCGAGGCGACCGAGGCGATGCTCTCCGTGCCCGAGCGCGGGCTCCTCGGTCAACACGCGATCTTCGACCCCGCCGCACTCGAAACGCCGAAGCTCGACGACGCCTTCCGCGCGCAATCGCCCGACAAACCCTGGCGCATCGAGGTCAAGCGGCGCTACGCGATCACCACGATCGATTATCCCTATAACCCGCTCGATGCGATCGGCTGGCACGGCACGTTGATGGCCGCGCGGCTCAATTGGCGCGATCTTCGCCCGGTGCTGTCCGACCGCATGCATCTGCCGCCTTCGGTGCACGCGACGTTCGGTTGCCCGGGCTTTGTCGTGTGCACCTTCGCGCCGCGCCCGCTTGAAGGCGATCCGAACGCGCTCAACGTGCCGTTCTTCCACGACAATGTCGATTATGATGAGATGATCTTCTATCACCGTGGCTCGTTCTTCTCGCGCGACAATATCGCGCCGGGCTGGATCACCGTGCACCCCTCTGGCATCACGCACGGGCCGCACCCCAAAGCGTTCGCTTCCGCCGCGACGCGCGCGCGCACGAGCACCGATGAAGTCGCGGTGATGATCGATTCGCGCGCGCCGATCGACCTTGCCACTCTGCCCAAGGGCGCCGAGTGGGAGGACTATGCGATGTCCTGGCGCGAGGACAAGCCGTGAGGCTGGCCTCGCTCAAGACCGGCGGGCGCGATGGCACGCTGATCGTGGTCGACCGCGCCATGGCGCGCGCGATCAAGGCCGACGGCATCGCCACGACAATGCGCGAGGCGATCGAGAATTGGGCGGTGGCCGCGCCGCGCCTCGCGACTTTGGCCGAGCGGCTCGAGGCCGGCCATGTCTCTGGCTCGTTTGCGTTCGACCCCAAGGCCTGCGCAGCGCCCTTGCCGCGCGCCTTCGGCTTTCTCGACGGCAGCGCCTATCTCAACCATATCGAGCTCGCGCGCCGCGCGCGCGGCGATGCTCTCCCCGACACGCTCGAAACCGATCCCTTGATGTATCAGGGTTGCAGCGATCAATTATTGGGCCCGTGCGATCCGATCCCGGGTGCCGAAAGCTGGGGCCTCGATTTCGAGGCCGAGAGCGCGGTGATCGTCGATGACGTACCGATGGGCGTCACGCCCAAAGACGCGCTCGCCCACATCAAGCTCGTCATGCTGATGAACGATGTGTCGGCGCGGCGCCTCGTGGTGCCCGAGCTCGCCAAGGGCTTTGGCTTCGTGCATGGCAAGCCGCCGAGCGCGTTCTCGCCCGTTGCCCTGACACCCGACTCCTTAGGCAAGGCGTGGGATGGCGCGCGGCTCCATGGCAAGCTTGTCTCCACCTTCAACGGCGCGCGCTTCGGCGCGCCCGACGCCGGCGTCGAGATGCATTTTTCGTTCGGCGATCTGATCGCGCACGCGGCGAAGACGCGCCCTTTGGGCGCGGGCACCATCATCGGCTCGGGCACGGTCTCCAACAAAGACCGCGCCACCGGCTCGTCCTGCTTGTTGGAACGCCGCATGATCGAGAAGATCGAGAGCGGCAAGGTGACGACCGAGTTGATGAAACCCGGCGACCGCATCCGCATCGAATTGCTCGATGCTTCGGGTCGCTCGCTCTTCGGCGCGATCGATCAGACGATGGTGGGGTTGGGCTAAGTCGCGCGAGTCTTGTGGTCCGCTTCCATCTCGCGGCGCATTTTGACCGCGAGCGATGCGCCATCGATCGCCACGTCTTCGAAACGCACCACGGCATCGCGCGCGACCGGTCGCGTGAGTTTGACGCCATGGGCGAGGCCGATCGGCAGTGCGCCGTACCTGAGACTGGCTTCGGCGGGCATCAATCGGCCATAGACCGTATAGCCGCCCTCGCCATCGAGCATTTCGCCGGCTTTGAGATCGCGCTTCGCGGTGGCGCAGGCATCGGCGCGAAAGCCGGTCGGCGCGCCGGTCGGTTCATGACGCAGGCCCACGCTCGCGACCGAGATGCCGAGCTCGAGCCCGATCAAATGATAAGGCTTGTAAAGCGAGGCATAACGCCCCGTGTCATCGGTGCTCAGGCCATATTCCTTGAAGCAGGCCTTCACATAATCGCTCGGCGCCTCGAACACGACATAGACGCCCCAGCGCAGATCGTCGGGCAGATGCGAACCGTCGCGCGCCTCACTCGAGATCACCTCGACCTGGCCCTTGTGGTGCAAAAGGCCGCCATCGGCCTTGGGCTTCAAAAGCTGCGCCAGCTCGTGCGTGCCGCAGGGCGGGAAGGCGAGACCATCGGGCGCCGGCGTCAAACCGGTCGCATTTGCGACCGCGGTCATCTCGATCGCGGATTTGGTGCCATCGAGGAACGAGTTGAACATTTGCGGGTTCATGCCGCCTTTGGCCGCGATCTCCGGCGTCAAGCCGTAGTGCCGCCAGACGTCGTCCGGCGTCACGTGATGATAACCCGGCAAATATTTGGTGCCCTTGCCCGCCGCGACCACGTCGAAGCCGCTGGCGCGCGCCCAATCGACCTGCTCGGCGATCAGCGCCGGTTGATCGCCATAGGCAAGCGAATAAACCACGCCCGCCGCCTGCGCCTTTTTTGCCAAGAGCGGGCCGCACAGCGCATCGGCCTCGACATTGACCATAATGATGTGCCGCCCGGCCTCGATCGTGGCGAGCGCGTGCGCGACACCGGCAGTCGGCGAGCCCGTCGCGTCGATCACGATCTCGATGCCTTCCGCCTCGATCAGCGAGAAGGCGTCGTCGAACAGCGCGACGCCGCCCGTCTTCATCGCGCGTTCGATGTTCGGCTGCGTCGCCTCGGGCGGAAAGCCCGCGCGGCGCAACGCCTCGCCCGCGCGATTGAGATTCAAATCCGCGATGCCCGCGACCTGCAGCCCCTTGGTGCGCCGCGCCTGCGCCAGAAACATGGTGGCGAACTTGCCGGCGCCGATCAGGCCGACCTTCAGCGGGGTCTCGCGTTCGGCCAGTAGACGATGGAGGTTCATGGCTCAATCAAGAGCAAGAGTCGACGGGCGGCCGTAAATTCGGCCGCCCCGACCACGCCGCTTAGAAATAAAATAGCTGCTCCTGCGACACACCCTTGTCGCCGAAGGTGATCAACCCGGCGCCCACGACCTTGCCGACCTGCCATTTGCACCAGGCCATGTTGCCATCGACCATGACATTGGTGATGTCCATCTTCTTGCCGACCTTCTTCAGGCCGTCGATATAGCCCGGCAAGTCCTTCTTGGTGATGACCTTGCCGTTCTGATCGAGCAATTTGTAATCGGCGGTCACGTTAGCCGCGATCCCCGCGGCATCGAGCGCGCCAAACGCCGTCGCATAACCACCGAGTTTGTCCGATGCCGACATGTGCCTGCTCCCTTGGTTGATGGTCGGGCCGTTGACCGGCCGTTTTTGGTGTTGATCGACTATGCCGATTTTTGGCGCACGAGTCTCTATCGCCTGCCCGGCGTGACCGCATAGCGCCGCACGAAATCCTCATTGATCGTGACGCCGAGGCCCGGGCGGTCGGGGATCGTCATTTCGCCATTCGTGACGGTGAATTGTTCCTTGGGCAATTCGAACAGCAGCGGATTGGCGCCGAGCGAATATTCGAGAATGGTCGCGGCCGGCGAGACCGCGCAGACATGCAAGCCGGCCGCGAAATGCAGCGGCCCACCCCACAAATGGGGCGCCAGCCTGATTTGGTGCGTTTGCGCGAGCGCCGCGATCCGCATGGTCTCGGTGATGCCGCCACAGATCGCGGGATCGGGCTGGAAGATATCGACCGCGCGCAAGGCCGCGAGCTCCTGGAAATCGAAGCGGGTAAACTCGCATTCCCCGGCCGAGATCGGAATGTCGGTCGAGGCGCGCACCTCGGCCATGCCGAGCTTGTTGTCGCCGGTCACCGGCTCCTCGAACCAGGCGAGCCGACAATCGGCGACCTCGCGCGCAAAGCGCTTGGCCTCGGGCACACTATAGGTGCCATGTGCGTCGGCCATGATATCGACCTGATCACCCAGCGCCTTGCGCGCCGCCTTGACCCGCTTGACCGAATCCGCGACCTCGCCATCGCCGGTGCCGACCCGCATCTTGACCGCCTTGAAGCCGCCGCGATCGATGTAGCCTTGGAACTGCTCTCCGATGGATTCGGCGGGCGCCCAACCGCCCGAGGCATAGGCCGGCAGCGTGGCGTGCGTGCGCCCGCCCAGAAGCCGCCAGACCGGCACGCCGAGCGCCTTGCCGTTCAAGTCCCAGAGCGCCATATCGATCGCGCCGATCGCCGCGATATGAATGCCGCGCCGGCCGAGGATCGGGAAGCTGCGCCCACGCGCCAGCGCATAATGCGCGCGCGGGCCGTTATAGAGTTGTTCCCACAGGCGCACGATGTCGCGCGCGTCCTCGCCGATCAGTTGCGGTCCGAATTCATCGTTGACGATCGCGGCGACGCCGGCATTGTTGCCTGCGCTCGCGACCGAGGCGCGGCCCTCGCCATGGCCGATCAGGCCATCATCGGTCTCGACCGTGATCAACGTCGTGTCGAAGGACGCGATCACGCCGAAATCGCTGCGATGCTGCCGCTCCTTCGGAATCGGCACATGCAGCCAGACGGCCTTGACAGATTTGATGCGCATGATGGTGCTCGGTCAGCCCTATTCCGCCGCGTCCTTCCAGCCGATTTCGGCGCGCAGTCGTGGCATCAGCTCGCTCGGGATCAGTTCCATATGGCGGCGCCAGAGCGGCTTCGGCACCCAATCGTGATGCGAGACGATGAGGGTCTCGAACGGGCCCGATTGGTCGCGGAACGCCGCGATCTTTTTCGCCACCGTTTTCGGGCTGCCGGCATGGACCATGGTCCGGATGCAGTATTCCTCCGTGACCTCGTCATCCGGCATCGAGGGATCGGTCTTCAGCAGATGGTGGAAGCCGCCATATTTCATCAGCGTGACGATGTAGTGGAAATACCACCAGAGCGCATTCTTGGGCGTTTTCAAATAGGCCTCGGCCTCGGCGTCGGTCTCGGTGATCAGGAGCGTGCGACCGCAGCGCCATTTCGATCCATCGGGCGTCTTGCCGATCTTCTTGCGCTCGTCGCAATAATCCTTCCAGTGCCCCATCGCCACACCATCGGGCACGAAATTGGCCGAGATGAAGGTCCAATCGCGGCGCGCGGCGAGGCGCACGCTCGATGAATTGGGGCTCATCGCCGGAATCATCACCGGCGGATAGGGCGTCTGATAGGGCTTGCCCATGGTGCCGACGCCGATATCGGGCATCACGTTGTCCTTGATCTCGAACTGCCAATGCTTGCCCTGCCATTTGTAGGGCGGGTCGTGCGTCCAGATGTAATGGATGCAGTCGATCGATTCCTCGACCATCTCCATGCGGTTCTTGTCCAGGAGCTTGAACATTTCGAA
Source organism: Rhizobium sp. Q54 (assembly GCA_945892755.1). Classification (GTDB taxonomy): domain Bacteria; phylum Pseudomonadota; class Alphaproteobacteria; order UBA828; family UBA828; genus SHWC01. The sequence goes on from CAMDDO010000028.1 coordinate 25,235, forward strand.
ATCGGGTGGCGTGGCGCCCGGGCCGATGCCCATCATGAAGCGGCCCTTCGCCATGTGATCGAATTGCGCGACTTGGCCCGCGACGATCGCCGGATGCTGATAGGGCAGGCAAAGCACGCCCGCGCATAGTTGAATGCGTTTTGTTTGCGGGATCAGCGCCGCCATCAGCATCAAAGGCGATTGGATCGGCTCCGACGGCAGCGCGAAATGCTCCCCCAGCCAAACTTCGTCGAAGCCGACCTCATCGGCGCATTTGATCACCTCCATGTCTTCATTGAGCAGCGTGTGATAGCCGCGTTTGAAGTCATGGATCGGATGCATGAACATGCCGAGCTTCATGGTGCGTTCTCCCCTCGTGCCCGCGCCCATCCTGGACCGCTTCGGCACCAGCCTCGCGCCGGATCGCGGCCCGGTCAAGCCATGGCGCGTTAGGTCGTCAACCGCTTGCCTTGACTCGCCCGAGGGCTTTGGGTACCAATACCGGTAAGAGCAACCCTTCGGCAACTGGGGGCAAGAGAGGGTTGACGCGCGGGGCTTCGGTCCGGCGCGCGGGAGGGACGGCACGGGCATGGCGACGCTTCGCCTCGAATGCCTTCGCAAGAGCTACGGACGGGTCAGCGCCCTGAACGGTGTCGACCTCGAGGTTCATGACGGCGAGTTTTTCGCGCTGCTCGGGCCCTCGGCCGCCGGCAAGACGACCACGCTGCGGGCCATAGCCGGCCTCGAGACGCTCGATGGCGGGCGCGTGCTGCTCGATGGCGAAGATCTTACCGAGGTACCGGTCCGCCGCCGCAACATGGCGATGGTGTTCCAGAGCTTCGCGCTTTACCCGCATCTCTCGACCGCCAACAACCTGGCCTACCCCTTGCGCGAGGCCGGCCTGCCACGCCGCGAGATCGCCAAGCGCGTGCAGGAGACCGCCGAGCTCTTGCGCATTACCCACACGTTGAAGCGCAAGCCCGCCTCGCTGTCGGGCGGCGAGCAGCAGCGGCTTGCGATCGGCCGCGCGATCATCCGCCAACCGCGCCTCTTTTTGCTCGACGAACCGCTGACCAATCTCGACGCGAAGCTGCGTCATGCCATGCGCGCCGAGTTCAAGCGGCTGCACCGCGAGCTCAAGGCCACCATGATCTTCGCGACGCCCGATCAGCTCGAGGCGCTCTCGATGGGACAGCGCGTCGGTATCTTGCGCGACGGGCGAATCGTGCAGATCGGCACGGCGGACGAGCTTTATCTCGGCCCTCGCGACAATTTCGTCGCGCAGCTGGTTGGCGATCCGCCGATGAACCTGATCCCCGCGACACTGCGGCGCGACCGGAACGGTGCGCGCCTTGAGCTGCCGTTCGCGGCGATCGACACCGCGCGCCTGCCGAGCTCGGTCGAAGCCTTTCAGCCGGGCACCGAGTTCCTGCTCGGCATTCGTCCTCACGATTTGCGGCTCGTCGGCGATGACCGGCGCGGCATCGCCTTCGAAGCCGAGATTCGGCTCGCCGAGCCGCAAGGCGACATCACCATTCTCGATCTTCATGCCGGCGGCGCCGACTTGCGTCTGGTCGTGGCCGAAATCGAGGGCGCGAGGCGCACGCCGGGCGAGACCATCAGCCTCGCCTTCGAGCCGGCGCGCACGCGATTGTTCATGAAGGACTCGGGCCTCGCGCTCGGCTGAGAGGGTAAAACCGGCCCGAGGCGGGAACGACAAGGCGACTTGGCTTGAGACTGGGCAACACGAAAGGGAGAGGAACATGTCTTATCTGAAGAAGCTGAGAGCATCCGTACTGGGCGGCGCGCTGGCGGCGGCACTGGGAAGTGCCTTCGGCGGCATGGCCGCGGCGGAGGACATTACGATCAATATGGCGGCGCCCGACTGGCCGCCGACCCGCATCATGCAAGATCTCGCGAACAAGGAATACAAGGCCAAGAGCGGCAACAGCGTGAAGGTCGTGCTCGATTTCATTCCATGGCCCGACTATTACACGCGGCTCGCCGCTTCGCTCACCTCGGGCGAGAAAAAATACAACATGGCGGTGTCAGATTCGCAGTGGCTCGGCGCCTTCGTCGAGGGCGGCTATTACCTCAAGATCAACGACATCATCGACAAGGATCCCGAGCTCCAGGCGATCTTCAAGGACCTACATCCCAATCTGGTCGCGGCCTATTCGACCTATCCGCACAAATCGGCGAACTATTACGGCTTCCCGCAAATGCCAGACGTGCTGGTCAACTACTATCGCAAGGACCTGTTCTGCAACGAGGACGAGCAGAAAGCGTTCCAGGACAAGATGGGCTACAAGCTGCCCTGCACGCCCGAGGAGATGAACGAGGTCGACTGGAAAATGTGGGAGGACTTCGGCAAGTTCTTCCGCCGCGCCAAGGGCGACAAGCTCGCCGGCCAGACGCTCGATGACGATTTCTACGGCATCGCGTATCAGGCCGGTAAGGGCTACGACTTCAACTCGATGCAGATCAACGGCTTCATCTGGCAATATGGCGCGGACATCTGGGACGAGACCAAGGCACCAAACGGCCAGGCGCTCGGCGTGGTGAACTCCGACACGGCGGTCAAGGCGCTCGAGCACTATCTCTCGTTGCTGCAATACGCGCCGCCCGTGGCCAAGACCGGCACCATGGACATCTTCAAGACCGACGAGCTTTTCCGCGAGGGCAAGCTTGCCGCCCACATCGAGTGGATCGGTTTCGCCGAGACGACGATCAACAAGGAGATGTCGAAGGTCGCCGACAAGACCGGCTTCGCCAAGATGCCCGCAACCAAGGGCGCCGACGGCAAGATGATCCGCTGGTCCAATATCGGCGGTCAGCCCTTCGTCCTGACCACCTGGACCGAGGGCGCGACGCAGAGCGAGGCGATCGAATTCGTCAAGTGGTGGCTCTCGACCCCGGTGCAAACCAAGTTCGCCCAAGCCGGCGGCCAGAGTGGCCTCAAGAGCGTGTTCGCGAGCGCGGATTACAATTCGTACCGGCCGTGGAACCACGCCTTCGGGCCGAGCCTCGATTGGCAGAAAGACGTCTGGCACATCCCGGAGTTCTTCGAGCTCCTGGTGCAGCAGCAGGAAGAGTTCGACAAGGCGATTACCGGCCAGCAAGGCGCCAAGCAGGCGCTCGACAATATCGCGGCGTTCCAGGACAAGACGCTGCGCGAAGCCGGCCACATCGAGTAGTCGATCGGCGATTTCGCGGATGAGCGAGGGCGGCCGCCTTTGGGCCGCCCTCGTGGTCCCGTCATTCGGATAGCCGATTTCGAGATGCCATGACCACGGTTGCCACGACGAAGCCGGGCTTCTTCGAACGCTTCTTCGCGCGCCATCGCGGGCCGTTGTTGGTTTCGCCCGCGATCCTCGTGCTCGTGGCGATGAATATTTTTCCGCTGTTCTGGTCGTTCGGCCTGAGCTTTTACAAATACCGAGCCAACCGTCAGGCCGAGCCGGTCTTCGTCTGGTTTGACAACTACATCAAGATTCTTTCCGACCCCGTGGTGTGGTCGCGCTTTCAGACCACCGCCATCTTCGTCGCGATCAGCGTGTTGTTCCAATTGATCGTCGGCTTCTTGCTGGCGGTCCTGTTCGAAAAGCAATTCCCCGGACGGCGCGTTCTGCTCATGCTTGTGTTGACCCCGATGATGCTGTCCTTCGTCGCGGTCGGTGCCTTCTTTCGCTACTATTATGAGCCGACCTTCGGCCTGCTCTCGCAGGCGATCAAGGCGATCACCGGCGAGCCGTTCATCATCTTGCAGTCGCCGGCCGGTGCGATCGGGGCGATCATCTTCGCCGATGTTTGGATGTGGTCGCCGTTCGTCATGCTGCTGGTGCTGGCCGGCCTGGTCAGCGTGCCGAAGCATCTTTACGAGGCGGCCGAGATCGACCGCGTCTCGTGGTGGCGGCGCTTTCGCACCATCACCTTCCCCTATATCCGCGGGCTCCTGTTGCTCGCCGTGCTGTTCCGCACCATCGAGACCTTCAAACTGTTCGACGCGGTGTTCCTGATCACCGAGGGCGGCCCCGGCACCTCGACCGAGACCATCGCGGTCTATGTCTACCGCGTCGCGTTTCAATATTTCCGAACGAGTGAATCAGCCGCGCTCGGTTATATCTTGTTGTTCGTCGTCGTGGTGCTGACCAACCTTTACCTCTTCTTCGTGCAACGCCGCGCGCGGGAGACGTAGCGATGCTGTTCGGCACCCCATTCATCGTCATTGCCGGGCTCGACCCGGCAGTCCAGGCCTCTCGCGCGCGGGTGACACCAGGAAAGTCTGGATGCCCGGGTCTTCGCCCGGGCATGAGGACAGAAAGAACACCGACCGCGCGGAGGGGCGCCTAGCCATGCGCTTCCGTCGCAAACGCGAAATCGGCAGAGCGGGGCTGAGACGTAGCCTGGTCGCGACGATCATCAGCCTGATCTACTTCTTCCCGGTGCTCTGGATCATTCTGACCGCGTTCAAGACCCATAATGACGCGCTGGCGGTGCCGCCGATTTTCCTGTTCGAGCCGACGCTCGAGAACTTCGTCAGCGTGTTTTCGCGCGCCTATAGCAAGGGCGCGGAGGCGATCGATACCGGCTTCGCGTTGTTTTTCTTCAACTCGATCTTCACCGCCGGCACCTCGGTCCTGCTCGCGCTAATCATCGGCACGGTCGCGGCCTATGGCTTCTCGCGCTATCCGTTGAAGGGCAACGAGACCTACATGTTCATCATCCTGACCACCAGGATGCTGCCGCCCATCATCGTGATCATCCCGATTTTCCTGATGTTCCGCGTCACCGGCTTCTCCGGCACCTATCACGGCCTGATCCTGCTCTATGCCGCGTTCAATCTGCCGTTCACGATCTGGATGATGAAGAGCTTCTTCGACGAATTGCCGCGCGAGGTCGAGGACGCCGCGCGCATGGACGGCTCGTCCGAATGGCACGTCTTTTTCCGCATCTGTCTGCCGCAGGTCAAAGCCGGCATCGCGGCGACCGCGGTGTTCGGCTTGATCCTGACCTGGAACGAATTTCTGTTCTCGCTTTTGCTCTCGGGCGTCAACACACGCACCGTGCCGGTCGCCATGGCGCAGACCATTGGCGGCGATATCGGCGTGCGCTGGGGCTTGCTCGCCGCGATCGAGACCTTGTTCCTGATCCCCGTCGTGCTGGTGACGTTCCTGTTGCAGAACCAGTTCCTGCGCGGCGTCACCTTCGGCACGATCAAGCGATAGACGCCATGGCCGAGATCGAGCTCAGGGGCCTGACCAAGCGCTTCGGCAAGATGATCGCGGTCAACGCGGTCGACCTCGATGTCGAGGCCGGCGAGGTAATGTGCCTCTTGGGCCCGTCCGGCTGCGGCAAGACGACGACGCTCCGCATGATCGCCGGGCTCGAATGGGCGAGCGCCGGCGATATCACGATCGCCGGCAAGCGCGTCAACGATCTGAGGCCGGCGCAGCGCGACATCGCGATGGTGTTCCAATTCTATGCGCTTTACCCAAGCCTGACCGTCGCCGAGAACCTCGCGTTTCCGCTCCACGTCGAAAAGCAGACGCGCGAGCAGATCGCGGCACGCGTGCGGCGCATCGCCAAGCTCCTGGAGCTCGAGCACGTGCTCGACCGCCTGCCTGGCCGGCTGGCCGAGGGCGAGAAGCAGCGCGTCGCGGTCGGTCGCGCGGTAATCCGCGATCCGACCTGTTTCTTGTTTGACGAGCCCTTGAGCCGGCTCGACATCGCGCTTCGCCAGGAAATGCGCGGCCAGATCAAGACGCTGCTCTCGGGCTTGAAGCGCGCGACCGTGATCGTCACGCACGATCAGATCGAGGCGCTCACCATCGGCAATCGGATCGCCGTGATGCGCGACGGCCTGATCGAGCAGGTCGCGACGCCGCATGACATTTTCGCGACGCCGGCGAACCTCTTCGTCGCCGGCTTCATCGGCACGCCCCAAATGAATTTAGTCGAGGGCACGCGTGCCGAAAACACCGACGACCGCCTGGCGCTGAGTGCGCTGGGGCAACGCGTCATCTTGCCGATCGACGGTACGGCGCGGACCCTACCGCCGGTCGGCGAGCCGCTCACCATCGGGATACGTCCCCGCGCCTTCGAGCCGGTGAACGAGACGGGCCCTGACCGGTTCTCGGGCAACATCGACGTGATCGAACCCTTGGGCGCCGAGACGCTTCTGCATATTAGCCTCGGCGACCATGATCTCCGTGTCGTGCTGCCGCGCGGTGCAGGTCTCAGGCCCGGCGACCGGCTCCATGTCCGCCCGCTCGACGGTCAGGTGCTGGTCTTCGCCGCCGACGGCAGGCGGTTGGCGCCGTGAATGCACGCTTGAGCCGCCGCCCGATGACGCCGCGCACCGCGCGGCTGGTCACCTGGAGCATCATCGCCTTCTGCCTGGTCTCGCTCGCGCTGGTATTTCAGCCGTTCTGGTTGCCCCTCTATAGCGCGGGATGCTTGATGGTCATCGTCGGCGGGCTGGTCTTCAATCTGATGCCGTTCGCGACCACGCAGAACTCGGTGCACCGGCTCGTCAGGGTGCTGGCGATCGTGCTCGCGATCCTCGTCATCGCCGTACTCGCGGCGATCGGCTTCGTCGAGATCGCGCTTTAGGTTGGCGGCGCCTTAAGCGACCGCCACGGTGACCTCGGCAGTTTGAACTGCCGCGGCCCGCGGCAGATAGAGCTTTACCGTTGTGCCGCGCCCCAGCGCACTTTCGATCTCGACATGGCCGCCAGATTGCTTGACGAAGCCGTAGACCATGGAGAGGCCGAGGCCGGTGCCCTTGCCAACCCCCTTGGTGGTGAAGAAGGGCTCGAGCGCGCGCTCGAGCACGTCCTGCGTCATGCCGGTGCCGGTATCGCCGACCGCGAGCAGCACATAATCGCCCGAGCGAATGTCGGTATCCTTGAGGGCGACAGCATCGAGCACGACGTTCTTGGTCTCGATCGTGAGCTCGCCGCCATTCGGCATGGCGTCGCGCGCGTTTATCGCGAGATTGAGGATGGCGTTCTCGAGCTGATTGGGATCGACCGTCGAGCGCCACAGATCGGCGGATTGCCGCAGGTGAAGGCGAATCGAATCGCCCAGCGCTTGCTGGAGCAGGGCGGTCAAGCCCGTCGTCAGCGCGTTGATGTCGGTCACTTCAGTGACCAAGGTCTGGCGCCGGGAGAATGCGAGCAGCCGATGGGTCAAGTTCGCGCCGCGCTCGGCCGCCTCGATGGCGCGGCGCAGCAAGGCCATTTGACGATCGTCGGTCTTGAGGCTGAGCGCGACCAGATCGAGATTGCCCAGCACGACGCCCAGTATGTTGTTGAAGTCGTGCGCGATGCCGCCGGTGAGCTGGCCGACCGCCTCCATCTTCTGCGCTTGGCGCAATTGTCCCTCGGCCTCTTGGCGCGCGCCCATTTCCGCCTCGAGGGCTGCGTTGGTCGCCGCGAGCTCGGCGGTGCGCTCGCGCACCTTTTCCTCCAGGCCATCGCGCGCCGCCGAGAAATCGGCGACCAGCGCCCTGTTTTCTTCCTTGAGCAGTACCGTGTCGCGTAGGATCCGGTTGGAAACGCGCGCCTGCGCCATCAAGAGAGCCGTGAAGAGCAGGCCCATCACCCCCATCGAAACATAGAGGGCTTGCGCCGCGATGATCAGGTTGACCGAGAGCGTGCCCGCGGCGAGGACGACGAAGCTATGGGCCGTTGGCAAATGGGCGTTACTCATCGCCGTGGCCGCCGCGCAGGTGCCGGCGACCGCGAAGGCGACGAAGACCGGGTAGACGATATCCGGCGTAATCCAGATGGTGCACGACGCCGCGCCCCACAGCGCCGCCGCCAGGCACGAGCCGATCATGTAGAAACCGGCCCAGCGTTTGCTGGCCCCAACCCCGGGTTTCGCGCGCCGATAGGCCAGCGAAAGGCCATAGCGGCCGAGCGTGACAAGGCAAGCAAGCCCGAACCAGGTCAGGAGCAACGTCGTCGACAGCGCGCCCCATAGCACGCCGACCGTGATGCCGGAATTGATGACGTTGGCGAACACCCTGAGCGGAAACCGGTACAGGTTGTCGACCATGTCGACGTCGACCCGAGCGGCGGTCGCCGGATCGAGGGGACGAGCGGTTTCCGCTAGCTTCATCGCGCTGCCGCCGACCCCGGCGCGTCGACGTGGACGCTCGCGACGCCGACCGACGCCCCGCCGACCACCAATATCTTCCAGAACATCACCTGAGTCCTGCCATCCGTCCGGCGAATAGACAGGCGAAAGCTTAAAGGGAGGTTAAGCCATCAGGCAACCGATAGAACCGATTGACCTAAATTGGGTCGGCGCGCTGTGCCGAACGCCAGCGGCCATCAACGGTTCGGCACGCCAGACGGAGCGCCGAGCGCGAGCGGCGAGTGGTGCCGCGAATATTCCTACGAGATCGCGGCCGAGGTCGGGAAGGAAACCCTTCACGCGGTCGCCTGCCGCGCCGCCGAAGGCCGTTGGCAGACGCGCGTGCCGGCGCAGACGCAGAGCTAATCCGCTCACACCACCGGTGCCATGCCGCCATCGACGTTGATCGCCGTGCCGGTGATGTAGGAGCCGGCGTCGGAACACAGAAAGCACGCGATGTTGGCGAACTCGGCGGCGGTGCCGAAGCGGCCGAGCGGGATCTTGCCCTTGGCGAGCCCGGCCAGAAAATCCTCATAGGATTGGTTTTCGCCTTGTTTCGCGTGGCGCCGCGCCCATTGATCGCTCTCGATCAGCCCGACCAGCAGCGCATTGACCAGCACGTTGTGCGGCGCGCATTCGGTCGCGAGCAACTTGGTCAGCGCCATGCCGGCGGCGCGCGACACGCTGGTCGGCGAGGTGTTGGGCGCTTGCGCCTTGGCGTGCGTGTTGAGCACGTTGATGATGCGGCCCCAGCGGCGCGCCTTCATGCCCGGCAGCGCGAGCCGACAAAGCCGGATCGCGGCGAACAGCTTCAGATCGAGATCGGCCTGCCACTCGTCATCGCTGACCGCTTCGAAGGGCTTCGCCGCCGCGACGCCTGCATTGTTGACGAGGATGTCGACCGTGCCGAGCGCGGCGCCGATCTTCACCCAGGTCGCCGCGATCGAAGCCGCGTTCGAGACATCGCAAACATAGCCATGGGCCTTGCCGCCCGCCGCCTTGATCTCGACGACCGCCTCATCCAGCACATCGGCGCGGCGCGCCAGCATGGCGACCGTTGCGCCCGATGAGGCGAAGGTCGACGCCATCGCACGGCCCAAGCCCTTGCTCGCGCCCGTGATCAGCGCGACGCGGCCATCCATCCGACAATCCATGAGAGCTCCCCATTCATCTCGTATTCATGGCGACGTTTGCCCGCTCGCATATGCGGCACGGCATGGCACCCCGCTGAAGCGAGAATGACAAGGTTTGAGATGACCACATGCGAAGAAATTGGCGCGCCCGGAGCGATTCGAACGCCCGACCCCCAGATTCGTAGTCTGGTTTCAGTGTGCCTCATGATTGAACGTGATGGAACATGATTTCCGCACACCGCATGATACCCCTTGTTTTTGAGGGTTTCCCGCGTTACATGGCGAAACGTGGTTGAACACTGTTGCCGCGTTTCCATGTTACCCCGGCAGTTACCCCGAGGATCACATGCCAAAGAAACTGAGCCACATCTTGACCGCTACTGCCGCCGAACGCCTGCGGCCCACCGAGCCGGGCAAGCGTCGCGACGTGGCGGATGGAACCGTGCCTGGGCTATTTCTTCGTGTCGCAGGCAACGGCGCAAAGTCGTGGTCTCTGTTGTACCGACGCAAGCTCGACGGCCAACTTCGGCGTTTTCGCGTGGGCGACTTTCCAGCGCTCGATCTTAAGGCCGCCCGCAAGAGCGCGCGCGCCACGCTTGAGGCTATTGAGCGCGGCGCCGACCCCGCCGGCGACAAGGCGCGTGCGCGCGTTGAAAAACGAATGGCGCAAGAGGCCGGTCTCGCGACGCCCGGTACGGTCGCGTGGGCTGCGGCGCTCTTCGACGCCGAGCATATCGCGGCCAAAAAGCCGCGCACCCAGGTCGAGCAGCGTCGCGCGATCAACAAGGTGATTGTACCGGCATGGGGCGCGCGGCCGCTCACAGGCATCGCCAAGGCAGACGTCATCACGCTGATCAAGACGGCCAAGGCGAAGAGCGGCCCGGTGGCAGCAAACCGCCTTTTGACGATGGCAAAAACGTTTTTTGGATGGTGCGTCAATAGCGATCTCACCGCCGCCAATCCGTGCCTCGGGCTCAAGACGACTAGCGAGACGCCGCGCGATCGCGTGCTATCTGACGCAGAGCTGATGGCACTGTGGACCGCGTTCGGCGAAACCCCCTACCCGTTCGGCCCGTACTTCAAGCTGCTCGCTCTGCTCGGTCAGCGCCGGCACGAGACCGCGATCATGCGTCGCGCCGATCTCCGCGACCAAGGCGCGGCATGGGTGATTCCGCGCGCGACCCGGAAGGCTGGCGGCGAGCATCTTGTTCCCCTGCCGACCTTCGCGCGCGAGATCATCGCCGAGTTGCCCGAGTTCAAGAAGGGCGATCACCTGTTCAGCACAACCGACGGCTTGAAGGCGATCTCGGGCTATTCGAAGCCGAAGGCGCGCGCCGATGCGCTTGCCCGGGCATCGCTTGCGAAGGCGCACGCCGAAGGCGGCCCGAAGCCCGACATCCTCGACGGCTGGCGCCTGCACGACTTGCGCCGGACGATGGCGACATGGATGGGAAGCGCCGACATCGCACCGCATGTTGTCGCGGCCGTGCTTGGGCATGTCGATAGCAGCGTGACCCGCCGGCACTACAACCTGCACACCTACGCGAAGGAGAAGGCCGCGGCGCTCGAGGCTTGGGCGGAGCATGTCCGCGCGCTCGTCACCGGACGGGCCGCGGTCGGCAACGTGGTGGCGCTGAGGGGCTGAGATGACCAAAAAAGCGCTACCCCGAGCCGCCTGGCCTGTCGCAGCCCGTTTCAAGCTGGACACGATCTACACAAAGGAACAATGGACGGCGATCTTCAATTGCCTTTGGCCTGACCTGGATAGGATGGCGTTCGATCGCAACCCACGCATCGAGCCGCCGACAGTCTCGCAACGCGCAGCCGAGCTCGGGCTTGAGGCGCGGCATAGAGACGCTCATTGGAAAATCGTCGAGGCCGCGGCCCGTTTTCACGCCGGCCGCGCGATCGAGATAGCCATGCGGAGAATGCCGGCCAAGAAAGCCGGCTCCATTGTTGGGCGATACCTCAAGGCGCTCCGAACACTCGACCCTCTTTTTTCGGACAGCCGTTTCCTCATGGCGGTGCCCGAGGAATATCCCGAAATGAGAGCGGTTCTAAACACGTGGCCGAAAACGCATGAGACGGTGGCAGCAATCCTGAACGGCGCGAAACAGATACACAGCCGACGCGGCGCGCCTAGGCTCGATGCGCGCAAGCGATTTCTCGACCGCCTCGCCGAGATATTTGAGGCCGTGACCGGAAAGAGATCGACAACATCGACCGTGCTGACCGATAACGGTGTCCATCGCGGGTCAACACCGTTCCGCAAGTTCGCTGAATATTGCATTCGGCCCTTGGACGAAGAGAGCATGCATGGCCTTGACGAAGCAGTTCACGACGCCGTGACGCGCTCCAAGAAAGGTCAGAATTAGTGAGAACAGAGGTTCAGTAATCACCTTTCGACCGCCGGCATTTTCCGGCGCTCTCATGTTCAGCGCTCTACCAAGCGTG
>CAMDDO010000029.1 GCA_945892755.1 Rhizobium sp. Q54
AGGGGCCCAGAAGGGCCCCTCGCACACGTCACTATAGGCGGCCCTCAGTGGTGATGCCCGCCACCGCCGCCATCTTTCGGGTCGAGGCCGTCGTCCTGGCGCGCCTTCACGATCAAGCCTTTGGCCGCGATGTAGATGCCGACACTCAAAAGGCCGGTGGCCAATATCACGAGCAGCGGTACGCCCAGATCCCATTCCATCGCCAATTCTCCAGCCGTTTCGCACGTTGATCGGTGCTTAGTCCCGGCAATGCCGACTGTCAAGCGCCGGAGTGTCGCACCAGCCCAAGAGCCGCCTTAAATCTAAGCGTTTTTGGCCGGCCTCGGGCGCAGCACGATCATCAACACGCCCGCAAGCATCAACGCCATCGCGATCCAGACATAGTGGCTGTGCGCCTCGGCGAAGAACACCATGCTCCAGACGAAGCCGAGCACCACCGCGGCGATGTTCATGATCGAGAATTGGAACGCCCCGGTCAGCTTGATCAGGAAATAGAACAGCGGCCACATGATCAGGTTGATCACGACGCCCGCGAGGAGCGCCAAATCGCCATCGAGATCGGGGCCGGGGAAGATGTAGGCCTGCCCTGTCGCCAGCATGAGCGGCAGCAGCATCAGCGCACCGGTCAGCAGCACGCCGGCCGAGAGCGCGAAGGGCGGCGTCGCGGGCGGGTGATAGAGCTCGGTGAAGACGTTGAGCCCGGCAAAACAGGCCGGGACAAATAGTGAGATCAGCGCCCAACCCACCATGTCGGCGCTGGGCAAGCTGCCGCTCGGCACCACAACGAAGAGAATGCCGGCAACGCCGAGCACGAGCCCACCAATGCTCGTCCAATGCAGCCGTTCGGTGCGCGCCATCAGCGAAAAGAGATAGGTGAAGACCGGCGTCAGGATCACGAGCAGGACAGCGATGCCCGAGGGCAGCTTGGCCGCGACAAAGGCAAGCAGCGAAAACGGCGCCGCGTAGCCGAGGAAGCTCGAGACGGCATAGGCGACGAGGCGGCGCTTGGTCAGCCGCGGCAATTCACGCCGGATCGCCGCGACGACGAGCAGAATGACGCCAGCGCCAAAGGAGTACCAGAACACAAAAGCGAAGAAGGGCGGGCCGTGCTCGGCGGCCACTCGATTGACCGGGAAGAACAGGCTGAAATTGACGATCGCGATGGCGAGCAGAATATAGGGAAGCATGCGTCGCGCGGTGCTCGGCCGGGCCGGCTGTGCCGCCTTCTCGCAGCTCAGGGAATGATCGGCTGACATCGACGGGCTCCCGGCTCCAATGCGGGCGCCAGACTAGGCGGTCTGAGGCCACCCGCAAAGCCTTTTACCGGTTGCGCCGCGGCGGGGCGGTCAACAAGATGCCGCCTTCTGTATGTGCGGGGTTTGGAGAGCGATCATGGTGAAGAAGACGGCGTTGGTGCTTGGCGGGCTTGGCGTGATCGGCCGCAATCTGATCAACCACCTCTCGACACTCGATGACTGGACCATCATCGCGGTGTCGCGGCGCGGGCCCGACGCCGAGATGGCGGCCAAGGCCAAGTTCATCTCGTGCGATATGTTGGACAAGGCCGATACCGAGCGAAAACTCGCGGCCCTGACGGATGTCACCCACGTTTTCTGTTGCGCGCTTTATGGCGGCATTGATGCCACGACGACCGAGCAGAACCGTCGTCTGGTGGCCTATCCGGTCGAGGTAATCTCGAACGTATCGAAGAAGCTCGAGCGCGTCGTACTGCAAGAGGGCTCCAAGGCCTATGGCCGCCAGCTCGGGCCGTTCAAGACGCCGGCGAAGGAGAGCGATTCGCGCCACATGCCGCCCAATTTCTATTACGACCAGGAAGATTTCCTGATCGAGTTCCAGAAGGGCAAGAGCTGGACCTGGGCGGTGCTGCGCCCCGAAGCGGTTTGCGGCTTCGCCATGGGCAATCCGATGAATTTGATTCTGTGCTTCGGCACCTATGCCGCGATTTCGAAAGAGCTCGGCATGCCGCTCAAATATCCGGGCGAAGTCGGTGGCTTCAACGCGATCAACCAGGTGACGGATTCAGGTCTCTTGGCGCGCATGACGGTGTGGGCGGCGACCTCGCCCAAGGCCGGCAACGAGATCTTCAACATCACGAACGGCGATAATTTCCGCTACGTCAATGTCTGGAGCGATTGGGCGCGCCATTTCGGCATGGAGGTCGGCCAGCCGCAGCGCATCATTTCGGCGCAAGTGATGCCCGACAAGGGCCCGGTCTGGGACCGCATCGTCAAGAAGCACGGCCTCTTGCCGCTGCCCTATGAGCAGACCGCCGGCTGGCCCTATTTCGACTTCAACATGGATACGTCGTGGGACGTGCTGATGTGCGATGCCAAGCGCATCGACCGCGGCTTCACCGAGATGGTCGATACCGAGGCGGTGTTCCTGCGCCTGTTCGGCGAGTTCCGCCGGCGCAAGGTGCTGCCATAGGGCACATTACGGGCGGCGATGACCCAATACCGTCATGGCCGGGCTTGACCCGGCCATCCAGGGTACGGCTCACTGGATGCCCGGGTCGTTGCCCGGGCATGACGATAAGGTAATAGGCGCTCATCACTTCGCTGTTCGAGGGTTTCGCCATGACCACACTCGATACGCCGTTTCAGGTTCGCGAAGGGCTGCACGCGACGAGTTTCAAGCGGCTCGCGGTCAATGAAGTGCCGGTGATCGACTTCGGCGGCATCTATTCGCCGAGCCTGGCCGAACGCCAGAAGGTGGCGGCGGCGATCCGCGAGGCGTGCCGGCATATCGGCTTCTTCTACATCAAGAACCACGCCTTTCCGACCAGCGTGATCAAGCGCGCGCATGAGGCGATGCAGCGCTTCTTCGCGCTCCCGGTCGATGAGAAAATGCGCATCCATTATCTCGCCTCGCCCAACCATCGCGGCTATGTGCCGTTGAAGGGCATTCAGGCCGATCACTCGCTGAAGGGTGGCGATCTGCACGAGGCGATCGAGATGGCGCATGATCTCTCGACCGACGATCCGCATTACAGGCGCGGCATACGTTTCTACGGGCCGAACAATTGGCCTGCCAACCCGCCCGATTTCCGCTGGGCGCTCGGTACCTATTTCGATTGCCAGCTCGAGCTCGGCGCGCACATCTGCCGCGCCATGGCGCTCGCGCTCGACATGCCGGAGGACCATTTCCTCAAGCTCTATACCAAGCCGATGTCGCGCCTCAGAGTCTGCTATTACCCGCCGCATGAAGGTAAGATCGACCCGGCGTTCCTGGGCATCGGCGCCCATACAGATTACGAGTGCTTCACGACGGTTTGGCAGGACGAGCCGGGCCTCCAGGTGCTGAACGCGGCCGGCGAGTGGATCGAGTGCCCACCGATCGATGGCGCCTTTGTGGTCAATCTCGGCGATCTGATGCACCAATGGACGAATGATCAATTCGTCTCGACCATGCACCGCGTGATCAATCTCTCCGGTAAGCCGCGCTATTCGCTCGCGCAGTTTTTCGGCGTTGATTATGACGTCGAGGTGCATGGCCTGCCGACCTGCTGCTCGCCCGACAATCCGTGGCGCTACAAGCCGATCACGGCCGGCGCGCATACCGAGCAAATGGTGGCCAAGACCTATCACTATGACGGCAAGGCGTAGCTGGCTCGGGGCACGCTGATGCGCCGCGCGCGGCGGCGCCGGACAGGGCTGATGGCGGTCGCGTTGCTAGTCGCCGCGCTGCTTGGGGCCGGCGCGGCGAGTTGCTCGCCAGCGCGCGTGATCGAGGCCGCGCGCGTGATGCAGGACGTCGCGGCCGGCGAGGCGGCGAGCACCCTCAAGGAGGGCACTCCGGCGCCTACTCGTCGCTCAATCGGCTATCGGGTTGAGGATCGCGTCTATGAGGCCGATCTATACACGCCGGGCGAGGCAAAGCCCGAGGGCGCGCTTGTTTTGGTACCGGGCGTGTCGCCCTCGGGGCGTGATGATTCGCGGTTGGTCGCCTTCGCCACCACGCTGGCGCGCGCCCGCTTTCTCATTCTCGTCCCCGAATTGCTCAATTTGCGTCGGCTGCGTGTAGGGCCCGACGATATTGTCGCGATCGCCGACGCGCTGCGCCATTTGAAGGGTGAGACCGACACGCCGCTTGGCCTCGTCGCGTTTTCCTACGCGGCGGGCCCAGCACTGCTCGCCGCGCTCGAGCCCGATATCGGCGCAAGCCTGAGTTTCGAGTTTCTGGTCGGGGGCTATCGGGATGTCGAAGCACTCGCCACCTTCGTGACGACCGGGAATTATCGCAGCGATGAACGAGCGCCTTGGCAGCGTGCCGAGCCCAACCCACGCGGCAAATGGCTCTTCCTGCTCTCCAATGTCGAGCGGGTCGAGAATGCCGAGGATCGCGCTTTGCTGCGTGAGATCGGCGAAACCAAGTTCGATGACCCGGTGGCGGATGTCAGTGCGTTGGTCGCGCGCTTAGGGCCCGAGGGCCGCGCCATCGATGCTTTTCTTTCAAACCGAGAGCCCGAGGCGGCGCCCGGCCTAATCGCCGGCCTGCCGCCCGGCGTGCGGGCTGACATGGCCGCGCTCGACCCGGCAAAGCGCGATCTATCGAAGCTTCGGCCGCGCCTCTATCTCGTCCACGGCAAGGATGATTCGGTCATTCCCTATACCGAGAGCGAGGCATTGGCGAAGGCGGTGCCCGATGCGGTGCTGTTCAGGGTCGACAGCCTCGCCCATGTCGATCTCGGGCCATCGAGCTGGCTCGACGCACTGACGCTTTGGCGCGCGGCCTATTTGCTGCTTTCGGAGCGTGAGCCCCGCTAGGTGATGGCGCGCGTGGCGGCGAGATTGCGTCGCATGCCAAGACTGTGCAGCGCCAGCCCGAGCACCATCAGCGCGGCGGCGCCAAGCACATAGAGTGAATGCTCCTCGCCGAACAGGAGCGCGCCCCAGCCAAAGCCGCATAGAATTACCAGATAATTGAACTGCGAAACGAAGACCGATCCGGCGCGGCGCACGATGGCGAAGAAGGCGACGTAGAAGCCGCCATTGACCGCGGCGGCGGCGAGCGCCGTCCAGGCTCCTTCGGGCGCGAGGCCGGGATAGAGATACATCTGGCCGGTGCCGAGCGCGATCGGCGCCATCATCACGGTCGAGGCCACCATCACGCCGGCCGCCATCGGGAACGAGTTGACCGCCGGCGGCCTGAGCAAACTGCCCGCTATGTTGGTCGCGGCGAAGAACACGGGGGCCAGGAATGCGAGCAGCAGCCAGCCCAGCATGTCGGGCGAGGGCAGGCTCACGCTCAGCACCACGACGAGGAGAACGCCGCCGAGCCCGAGCGCGATGCCGGCGATGCTGAATAGATTGCGCCGCTCCATGCGAAGCAGGAGCGCGAAGACGTAGGTCAGAAGCGGCGACAGCACGACGACGAGCGTCACCAGCCCGGCCGGGAGTTTAGCCGAGACATAGGCAAGCAGCGAGACCGGCGCCGCGGTACCGAGGAAGCCGAGCGCGATATAGCCGCGCAGATGAGCCCAACTCGAGCCCGGAAGGTCACGCCTGACCAGGCAGATCGCCAACAATCCGAGCGCGGCCAGCAATGAGTGCCAGAACACGAAGCCGATCGGTGGCACACCGGCTTCGGCGGCGATCTTGGTGACCGAGAAGAGCAGCGGGTAGATCACGCCGCAGCCGACCAGCAGAACATAGGCGAAGGGGTCTGCGCCGGCTTCTTTGGAAGGCGTGAACGCAAAACGATCGGTCGCGGCCATGGTGGTGCTCCGCGCGTCGATCTCCTGCCCCCGGCCATAATCGCCGATGGCGGCCCTGGACGGTGCGCGGCACAACGTCGCAGTACGCCGCGACCGCGCCGCTCATACCAAAGCCTGGCGGTCGGCACGGCTCATCAAGACAAAGCGTTCATTTCGCCAGACCGCGCCGCGCGGCTCAGGCTCAGCGTGTGCAGGGCGAGGCCGATCAGCGTGAGCGCGGCGGCGCCCCAAACATAGGCGCTGTGGCTCTCGCCAAAGAATACCGCGCCCCAGCCGAAGCCGGCGAGCACCACCAGATAATTGAATTGCGCGAAGAACACCGGGCCGACCATGCGCACGATCTCGAAGAAGCTGACGTAGAACGCGGCATTCACCGCGGCGGTGGCGAGCGCGGCCCAGAGCGCCGGGCCGGGACCGGGGAGCGCATAGGCCTGGCCGGCAACGAGCGAGACCACGGCCATGATTACGGCGGTCACCATCACCATGCCTGTCGCCATGGCGACCGAGCTAGCGGCGGGCGGGCGCAACAGACTCGCGGTCACGTTGGTCATCGCGAAGGAGACCGGTGCGAGGAAGGCAAGTAGCAGCCAGCCGACCGTTTCCGGCGTCGGCAGGCTGACCTCCGGCACGGTCATCAGCAGCACGCCGCCAAAGCCAACCGCGATGCCGGCAATGGACAGAGCGCGCGGCCGGTCGAGCTTGAATGCGATGGCAAACAAGTAGGTGAAGAGCGGGGAAAGCACGACCACGAGCGTCACCAAGCCAGCCGGCAGCTTGTTCGAGAGGAAGGCGAGGAGCGAAATCGGCCCCGCAATGCCGACGATTCCGATCACGACATAGGAGCGTAGATGCGCACCGCTGAAGCGCGGCAGCTCGCGGCGTAACGCCGCCACCACGCCGAGCGCGATCCCCGCGAAGGTGAGCTGCCAGAACACGAAGCCGAGCGGCGGCGTGCCAGCATCGGTCGCGATCTTGGTGAAAGAGAACACCAGCGGGTAGATCACCCCGGTGGCGACGACAAGGAACGCCGGCAGGGCCATCGACGCCCGTCGGGCGGGCATGGCCGCGGCACCCGGCTCGGGCATGGTTTGGCTCACGGGTCGATCCTTTTCACAAGGCAGCTTGTCAGGACCTCAGCCGACGGTATCTTGCAGGGCCGACAGGCGAGCCGTCCGCAGTGGCGGACCGTAGCAGAAGGGCTTGGCGATGACGACCGAGAAGCAATGGCCGGTCAGGTTCACGGGCGACCCGTCGAATGCCGTGCCCTGGCTCAAGGACCACGGCGTGGAGCGCGTGCGCCTCGAATGGGTGGACTACAATGGCATCGCGCGCGGCAAGGCGTTCACGCTCGCCCAGTTCGAGCGCGGGCTCGGGGGCAGCTTCGCCTATTGCGCGACGGCGCTCGCCTTCGACACGCAGGCTAATGTCGTGCCTGGCACCGACTTCGCCGAGACGATCGGCTATGGCGATTTCGTCGCGGTGCCTGATTTTTCATCCATGCGCCTGCTCAAGCATGAGAGTGCGGCCGCGCTCGTAATGGGCGATTTGGTCTGGCCGGACCATCGACCGATCGAGGCCGAGCCGCGCCGGGTGCTGAAACGAGTGGTGGGCGAGACCAAGGCGCTTGGCTTCGAGGCGATGGCGGCGGCCGAGTTCGAGTTTTACTTGCTCGACAAGGACCATCGCCTCGTCGATAGCGGCACACAGGCCTATTCGAGCCAAAAGCGCGCGCAATGGCTGGCCGAGGAATACGCCCTGCTCGATGCCGCCCAGGCGCATGCCGAGATCGAGGCCGGCCATTACGAATACGGGCCGGGTCAATACGAGATCAACATCCTCTATCGCGATATTCTTGGCGCCGCGGACGACAGCCATTTGTTCCGTGCCACCATGAAGGAGGCCGCGCTGGCGATTGACCGGCGCGTCACCTTCATGGCCAAACCGTTCGACAAGAAAACCGGCAATTCCTGCCATGTCCATCTGTCGCTGTGGCGCGATGGGGTCAACCTGTTCGCCGATCGGGGCGCGCCGATGAAGATCAGCGAGACCTGCCGGCATTTCATTGGCGGAACGCTCGCGCACATGAAGGAGTTGACTGCGATCTATTTTCCGAACGCGAACTCCTACCGGCGCTTGGTGCCCGGCCTGTTCGCGCCGATCTCGCTCGCCTGGGGGGTGGACAACCGGACCGCCTCGGTTCGCGTCATCAACGAGACCGCGTCGGGTACGCGGGTCGAGCTTCGGGTCTGCGGCGGCGACGCCCATGTCCATCTGGTGTTTGCCGCCTACCTCGCGGCCGGGCTTGATGGGATTAGGAATCGCATTGAGCCGGGGCCGGTGGCCACGGGTGACCTTGATGTTGACCGCAAGGCGGAGCGACTGCCGGACGATTGGGGTCGTGCGCTCGACGCCTTGGAGGCGTCGAGCTGGGCGAAAGCCGCGCTCGGCGAAGCCTTTATCAAGAATTACCTCGCCGTGAAGCGCTACGAATATGACAATTGGCGGCGCACCGTCACCGACCAGGAGCGCGACATTTACATCGAGTGGCTCTGAGCGCCGGCTCGAACCAAGGATCCCTGACGCCCGTGCCGTAAATCGACTTCACAGTCGCGGCGCGGTTGCGCGTAAGCTCGGGGTCCCGTCATCGCTCTGGAGGACGGGGCGAACCCAGTGTCGTGCGCCATGCCCCAACACTCACCGCTCATCGCGACCATCGTCATCGGCATCGGACTCGCCTTCGTGCTGGGGGCGATCGCCAATCGGCTGCGCATCTCGCCATTGGTCGGCTATGTGCTGGCCGGCGTCGTGGTCGGTCCGCATACGCCAGGCTTCGTCGCGGACCAGGCGATGGCGAGGGAGCTTGCCGAGATCGGCGTCATCCTTCTCATGTTCGGCGTCGGGCTGCATTTCTCGTTGAAGGACCTGCTCTCGGTGCGGCGACTCGCGATTCCCGGTGCCTTGGCCGGGATTGCCCTCGCCACCATGCTCGGTGTCGCGGTTTCGCAGGCGATCGGGTGGAATTTCAGCGCCGGCGTTATGTTCGGCGTCTCGATTTCCGTCGCCAGCACGGTCGTCCTGACACGCGCGTTGCAGGAACGCCGCTTGCTCAAGACCGAATGGGCGCGCGCGGCGGTCGGCTGGCTGGTGGTCGAAGACCTTGCCATGGTGCTGGCGCTGGTGCTCATGCCGGCGCTCGCCGCGCTCAACGGAGCCGGCGAAGCGACTTCCGGCGGGCGCGTGGCGCCGGGGCCCGATCTCGGCGGCGTTCTCCTTACCCTGGGCATCACGCTAGGCAAGGTTGCCGGCTTTATCGTGGCCACGCTGGTGATCGGCCGGCGTGTCATTCCGTGGATCCTGCACTATATCGCGCACACCGGCTCGCGCGAGCTGTTCCGTCTCGCGGTGCTCACCGCTGCGCTTGGCGTCGCCTTCGGAGCGGCCTTGCTATTCGACGTGTCGTTCGCGCTAGGCGCATTTCTGGCCGGCATGATCCTAAGCGAATCGCAATTGAGCCAGCGCGCGGCGGACGAGACCCTGCCGCTCAGAGATGCGTTCGCGGTTCTGTTCTTCGTCTCGGTCGGCATGCTGATCGACCCCGCGATCATCGTGCGCGATCCCGGGCCGGTGATCGCGACCGTCGCGATTATCTTGCTTGGCAAGCCGGTCCTGGCATTTTTTATCATGCGCGCCTTCCGTCATGGGCCGATGACGGCATTGACCATGGCGGCGAGCCTCGCCCAGATCGGTGAGTTCTCCTTTATTGTCGCCGGCCTTGCAGTGGCGCTCGGCATTATGCCAGTCGAAGGGCGCGACTATATGCTCGCTGGCGCGATCATCACGATCCTGTTCAATCCGCTCTGGTTCCTCTTGGTCGAACGCTTTGGGCCGCGCCTCGAGCAACGTCTCCAGGCGCGGTATGGCTCGTCGCTCAGCGCCCAGGCGAGGAGCGAACTGCGGCCGACAATGCTGAGCGACCATGCCGTAGTGGTCGGCGGCGGCCGGGTTGGCGGTGTCATCTGCGAGGGCCTGCGCCGGCAAGGCACGCAATATCTCGTGATCGAGGAACGACAGGAAAAAGCCGACGCGCTGCGCGCGCAGGGCGTCGAAGTGTTATGCGCCAATGCCGCCGAGGCCATCGCGCTCAAGGCGGCCAATGTGGCGGGCGCTCGCCTGCTTTTCGTTGCCATCCCAAATGGCTTCGAAGCGGGGCAGATCGTCGCGCAAGCCAGCGCGAAGAATCCGTTATTGCGAACCGTGGTACGCGCGCATTCGGACGACGAGGTCGCCCATCTGCGTCAGCTCGGCGCAAAGCTCATCGTGCTCGGCGAAACCGAAATCGCCACCGGCATGCTCGACGTGGCTCTTGCCGAGACCGATATTTCGCCGCCGCTATGAAGGGGTGGGGCGCGCCGTTTGTGGAGGCGGTCGCGCGAGTCTAACGCCGCCGCGACATGTTCGACCACCAATCTGGCATGGCCGGGTCGGCGGCCAGGCTCCCAAGCGGTGTCGGTGCCGGCGGCGCGGCCGGAGCGGCCGTGGCGGGAGGGGCGATTGGAGCGGCCAGGGTAGCCCGATCAGAGCCGCGCTCGGCCGACGCTCTGGGCAAGTTCGAGACGTCCGTGGGCGGGATATTGACGTGCATCGCGATGCCATCGCCAGCTCGCACCAAACGCTTCTTGGCACTCCGCGGCAGCGGGATGCGCGCCTCTCGACATAGCCTGATGAGCGCGGCGCTCAGAACTTCGGAGGTCAAAGGCAATTCCCGTGGTTTGGCAGCGTCTTTGATCATGACGCTCAGCATGCCGGCGATCTTATCGCCGACCTCGGTAATCCGAAGTGATAAGGACCTTGCTATGAGCCGGCAGCACGCCGTGATGGCTCATCACGTCGGTCACGGCGTACGTGATCTCTTCGATCGTGAATGTGATCTGGCGATGTTCCGAGGGCATGGCCGATAACCGAAAAAGTGCCGCTGTGGGCGAATACGCAGAAATTAGCGGGCCGAGGTTAATGTGCCGTTACCCGAGCGCCCTCGGAGCGCGGATCCAAGTGCCAAAGGCCCGCCGAATGACCCGAATTACGGCGGCGCCGGAGCCACCTTAACCGACCTGACAGGGCTCAACCGTCCCGCGCCGACGCTATTTCAGCAGGTCTCCGACCAGGCGATGCACGACATGCTGGACGGGTGGCCGGCCATGGCCCCGGAGAATGCGGCACCCGTCAACGCCGACCTTCTCGCCGCGGCGAACGTGGCCGACGCGCGCTTCATCTTCCTCGCGATCGCCAACGGATTCGAGGCCGGTCAGATCATCGCGCAGGCGAATGCGCTCAATCCCACGTTTCGTGTGTACGCCGAGCGTAAAGGCCTCGCCGCCTTAGCTTTGTGCTGCCTTCCAGCCGCCAAGCAACCTGTAGGCGACGCCGCCGAGCACGCCGCCCGCGATCGGCGCGAGCCAGAACAACCAAAGCTGGCCGATCGCCCAGTCACCGACGAATAGGGCTGGCCCCGTGCTGCGCGCCGGGTTGACCGAGGTGTTGGTGACCGGAATGCTGATCAGGTGGATCAGGGTCAACGCGAGGCCGATCGCGATTGGCGCGAAGCCCGCCGGCGCACGCTTGTCGGTCGCACCCATGATCACCACGAGGAAGCCGGCTGTTAGCACGATCTCGATGATCAGCGCAGAGACCAGACTGTAGCCGCCGGGTGAGTGATCGCCGAATCCGTTCGAGGCAAGGCCGCTCGCGATGTCAAAGCCAGCTTTGCCAGAAGCGATGGCGTAAAGCAGGCCAGCGGCGATGATGGCGCCGACCACTTGCGCAATGACATAAGGGATCACGTCCTTTGCCGGAAATCGCCCACCAGCGCAAAGCCCGATCGTGACAGCCGGATTCAAATGGCATCCCGAAATATGGCCAATAGCATAGGCCATGGTCAGAACCGTGAGACCGAAGGCAAGCGAAACGCCGAGCAGACCGATCCCAACCTCGGGAAACGCGGCAGCGAGGACCGCGCTGCCGCAACCGCCGAACACCAGCCAGAACGTACCGATCAGCTCAGCGAATAAGCGCCGCGACATTTCGGTCATCACATCCCCCCAATTTGAGACGGGCGCGCCTCGATCGCCCGCCTCGACTTTGTCCTCACGTGTTGAATCTGGAAACGTCGCGCCCGCTTATTGTAGCCAGGTCTCCGACCAGGCGATGCACGACATGCTGGAGGGGTGGCCGGCCATGGCCTCGGGGAATGTGGCACCCGTCGCCGCGCGGCCGTTGACCGAGAGGCTCGCGCTCGCGGCCGGTATCAGGCAGCTATAGACGCCCCACGCCCCGGTCATCGGGTTATTGGGCTCGACCCGCATAATGTAGGGCTGGCCGATCTCATGCCAGTTCAAGACAACCCGGCCCTCGGCCGATTCGGCGATTTCGCTATAACCGCTTCGCGTGTCGCCGGCGCGCGAAAAGCGTGCGGTCACGATCGGCAGACTCTGATCGGAAAATGGCTTCCGATTGACCACGCCTTCGAGCACCTGCACCCAGCGTGCGAATTCGACATTGTCGGAATAGACCTTGATGCGGCCATCGGTCGCGTCCGAGCGCAAGAACAGCACATGGCCCGGCCCATGCGGCGAGAGCAGCGCGCGCCAATGCGAGCAGTTCGTGGTTTCCTCGCTCTTGGCGTCGACCTTAAGACGCAGGAACGAGTTTTCGCCGGTGAAGACCACTCGGTTCGGATCGATCGGGGTCATGTGCGTTCGTCTCCCTGTTGATTTTCACGGGTGCTTCGGCGCGACGCACCCAGATCGCGTTGTCGTGAAACGCCGCGCCGCCGATCGGCGCGACTGTGTCGGCCCCGGTCAGCGCGTTCGTGTTCATGCCTTCCTCGAAGGCGCCGTTCGGCATCACACCTTCGACCACCACGACGCCCGGTCGCAGACCGTCGAATAACTCCGCGTACACGACCACCGTGCCACGCTTGTTGCCCAGCCTGATGCGTGCGCCATCATCAATACCCAACCGCTTCGCATCCTCTGGATGAATCTTGGCGCGCGGCCGGCCCTCGCGGTCCTGCGAGGTCGGCGTCTCGGTGAAGCTCGAATTGAGCGTGTTGCGCGCCGGCGCGGTGATCAGCCGAAACGGCATGTCGTCGGTCGGCTTTTCGATCACGTCCCAATGATCGGGCAGGTTCGGCATATCGGGTGGCGCGTCGGCCAAGCCGTAGGCGCGCGGCACATATTGCTTCCAATTCGCCTTGAAATGGAACTTGCCGTCCGCGTGGCCAAAGCCCTTTACATAATGCGCGGTCTCGAAGGGCGGTTGCACGTCGATCCAGCGCTTCGCCTTCAAGGTCACCGCATCGGGATAGCCCGAGGCCTTCAACGTGTGGTCGATCAAGTCCCACGCGCTCATCTCGAAGCCGGGATGCTTGGCGCCGAGGCGCTTGGCGAGCGCGCAAACGACATCGTGATTGGACCAGCATTCGCCCGGCGGCTCGATCAGCTTCGGCCCGAACATCACATGCTGATGGCCGCCGCCCGAATAGATGTCGTCATGTTCGAGGAACATGGTGGCCGGCAACACGATATCGGCCATCGCCGCCGTATCGGTCATGAATTGCTCATGCACGCAGGTGAACAAATCCTCGCGCGCGAACCCCTTGTGCACCGCGTTCAGGTCGGGCGCGACGCACATCGGGTTGGTGTTCTGAATCAGGAGTCCGGTCACCGGCGGGCCGCCGCGCAAGGCCTCGCGCTCGCCGAGCAAGATCGCACCGACGCGCGATTGATCGAGCCAGCGCACGCTTGAATCGCGCGCATCCAAGCCCTCGATCAGTGTGCGATCCCAGGTATAAATCGCCTCATTGTTCTTGAACGCGCCGCCGCCTTCATATTGCCAGGCGCCGGTCACCGCCGCGATCGAAAGCGCGGCGTGCATATTGACCGGGCCGTTGCGGCTCCGGGTGAAGCCGAAGCCGAGTCGGAAGAAGGTCCTCTTTGTCGTGCCGACGAGGTGGGCGAAGGCTTCGATCTCGCCGACGCCGAGGCCGGTCAGCGCGGCCGCCCATTCGGGTGTGCGTGTCTTCAGATGTGCCTCGAGCTCGCGCGGGGCATCGGTGTAACGCTCAAGATAGGCGCGATCCGCAAGGCCGTCGCGGAAGAGCACATGCATGACGGCGCAGGCGAGCGCGCCATCGGTGCCGGGCCGGACGCACAGGTGCATATCGGCCTGTACGGCGGTCGCGTTGCGATAGACATCGACAACGACAAGCTTGGCACCACGCTCTTTCCGCGCGCGCATCGCGTGCGTCATGACATTCACTTGAGTGTTGACCGCGTTGGTGCCCCAGATCACCACCACGTCGGCGCGCGCCATTTCGCGCGGGTCCGAGCCCATCAGTTTGCCGGTGCCGGCCTCGAAGCCGAGCCAGGCCGGATTGACGCAGATCGTCGACCACCAATTCGAATAGCGTTTTACGTTCCGCAGCCGCTCGATGCCGTAGAACATCAGCTGGCCCATCGTGCCGGCGAAAAAATAGGGCCAGATGGTTTCCGCGCCATATTGTTTCTCGCGTGCCAGAAACGCCTCG
Organism: Rhizobium sp. Q54; assembly: GCA_945892755.1. Lineage (GTDB taxonomy): Bacteria > Pseudomonadota > Alphaproteobacteria > UBA828 > UBA828 > SHWC01. The sequence continues at coordinate 14,322 of CAMDDO010000029.1, forward strand.
GCGGTGCGATCGAGCGCTTCGTCCCAGCCGATGCGCGTGAATTGGCGCGAGCCCTTCGGTCCGCTGCGGCGGAGCGGGTGGAGCAAGCGATCAGGGTGGTGAAGTCGTTCCGCGTAGCGCGCGACCTTGGCGCAGATCACGCCGGCGGTATAGGAATTGTCCGCCGCGCCGCGCACCCGCCCGATCCGATCGGGCCCGAGCAGCTCAACCTCGAGTGCGCAGGTCGACGGGCAGTCGTGCGGGCAGGCGCTGTAGCCAAGCGTCGGCGCGGCGTTGGGCATGGCCCCGGGGTCCCCCGAAAGAGCTTGGCGCACCAAGCGTCTCGGCCATTGTCCTCGGCTCCATGATTTGGATCAAGGCATAGCGCGCCCGACAGGGCGAGATTACGGCGACATATACGGAATGGAGGTCGCCCCATGTTCAAGCGAATCGTGCTCGCCTATGACGGCTCGACCCATGCCAAGCGGGCGTTAGACGCTGCGATCGAGATCGCGACCAAATTCGGCGCCGCCCTCGATGTCGTGCAAGTCGTCACCCACGCCCACGCCCCCGAGGCCGTGGCGGCGTTCGCGCGGGCCGAGCAGGTCGAGAACCCCGATCAGATCGAGCTGGCCAAATGCGCGGCCAGCAATCTTGCGCCGGCCGCGACTCAAGCCAGGAAGAAGGGGGTCAAGTCCGTCAATGTTGAAGTTCTGCGCGGTGAAGCGGCCGGCGAGACGCTGAATTATGCCAGAGCCAATGGCGCCGATCTCATCGTGCTCGGCCGGCGCGGCTTGAGCCGGGTCGGCGGCCTCATGCTCGGCAGCGTCTCGGCCAAGATCGCCGGGCAGGCCGACTGCGCGGTCTTGACCGTCAAATAGCCGGTCGCGGAGGTAGAAATGTTCAGGCACATCCTGCTGGCCTATGACGGCTCGGTCCATGCGAAGCACGCTTATGACACCGCGGTCGATCTGGCGTTGAAGTTTGGCTCGAAGCTCGAGATCGTCCAGGTCGAGGCGCACCCGGTCGCCTCGAACTGGGTGGTCGAGGTCGGCCGGAGCCCGGTCGGCGAGATGGCCAGATGCGCGGCCCTCGCGCTCGCGCCGCTTTGGAGCGAAGCGCGCTCGCGCGGCGTCAAGGACGTCAGCGGCGATTTGCTTCATGGCGAGCCGGCGCACGAGATCGCCAGCTACGCCAAGCAGAGCGGCTGCGATCTGATCGTCATGGGGCGGCGCGGTCGCGGGCGAGTCGAGGGCTTGTTGCTCGGCAGTGTCTCGGCCCACCTGACCGGCCACACGGATTGTCCGGTGCTGACCGTCAAATGACGTGGCCCGCTTATTTGCTGACGGTGACGCCCTTCCAAAACGCGACATAGCCCTTGATGTTGGCGGCTTCCGGCTTGGGGTCGGGGTAGAACCACGCCGCGTCGGGGTTCTCCTGACCGTCGACCACGAGCGTGAAATAGCTCGCCGTGCCTTTCCAGCCGCACACCGTGTGAGTTTCGCTCGGCTTGAAATGGGCCGCCTTGATCGCCTCGCGCGGGAAATAGACATTGCCCTCGACGATTTCGTAGGTCGGTGATTCCGCGACCACCGCCCCGTTCCACATCGCTTTCGCCATCGCACGCTCCTCTATTGAACCCAAACTAGGGCGCCACCGGCGCGCCGGCAAGGCACCGGACTTTACAGAAGATCAAGAGACGCGCGAGGATCGGCCAAACACGGGAGGCGGCCATGGCGGACTACAAGGTCTTCAAATGCGGCGACGTCGTGCTGCAGCGCGGCGCCACGCTCCGGAACGCATTCATCGCCTATAAGACCTTCGGCACGCTCAACAAGGCGAAGTCGAACGTCGTGGTGATGCCGACCTGGTATTCAGGCCAGCATCAGGACACCGAATGGATGATCGGCAAGGACAAGCCGCTCGACCCGTCGCGCTTTTTCATCATCATTCCGAACCTGATCGGCAATGGGCTGTCGTCCTCGCCCTCGAACACGCCCGAGCCCTATGACCGCGCGCGGTTTCCGAACGTCACGTTCTACGACAACGTGACCCAGCAGCATCGCCTGGTCACCGAGGTATTCGGCATCAAGAAGATCGCGCTGGTGACCGGTTGGTCGATGGGCGCGGCACAGACCTATCAATGGGGTTGTCTCTATCCCGAGATGGTCGAGCGCATCGTGCCGACCTGCGGCGCCGCGCGCTGCGCGCGCCACAATTTCGTGATGCTCGAAGGGGTGAAAGCCGCGCTGACCGCGGACGATGCGTTCAAGAACGGCTGGTATACGCGCCCGCCCACCAAGGGCCTCCGCGCCCTGGCCAGGGTCTATGCCGGTTGGGGCTTCAGCCAAACCTTCTATCGCGAGAAGGAATACCTCAAACTCGGCTTCTCCTCGATGGAAGATTTCCTGGTGCAGTTCTGGGAGGGTTTCTTCATCCACAAGGACCCGAACAACCTGCTGGCCCTGTTATGGACCTGGCAGTATGCCGATATCAGCGACAACCCGGTGTTCAAGGGCGATTTCGACAAGGCGTTGAAGGCGATCACGGCCAAGGCGATCGTCATGCCGGGCTCGACGGATCTCTATTTCCCGCCGGAGGACAACGAATACGAGGTCAAGCGCATGCCGAACGCCGAGCTTAGACCGTTCAAATCGATCTACGGCCACTTCGCCTCATCCGCGCTCAACCCGAAAGACGTCGCATTCCTCAAAAAGGCGATCGAAGACGTGATGCCAAAGTGACACCGCGCGCGGCGGACCAAATCAGTTCGGCCGTCGTTCCTCCGGCGCCTTGAGCTTTCGAAAGCCGCGCCAGAGCGCGAGGTCGTAGGCGATCTTGAGGCCGCCGCACAATACGAACGGCAGGAACGGCGCGGCGGCGAGCAGGCCGCCGGCAATGATCGGGCTGAGTGCCGCCGCGAGGCTGCGTGGCACCGCGGTCACGGCCGCCGCCGCCGCTCGCTCGTCGGGCGTCACGATGCCCATGACATAGGAGGTGCGCGCCGGCACATCCATTTGCGAAAGTGCGCTTCGCAACAGCAGAAACAGCAGCACGAGCCAGAGCGTGGGCGCGAACGCGGCGCCGATCAGGAATAGACTCGCCGGCACATGGGTGAAGACCATCGTGTTGATCAGGCCGATGCGGCGCGCGATCGGCACCGCGATCAAATAAGAGCCGGCGCTCACCAGGCCCGACAGGAAGAAAAACTGGCCGGCCGCCGCCGCGCTAAGGTTGAACTCCTGATGCAGCCAAAGCACTAGGATTGACTGCAAGACGAAGCCGCCGGCGAAGGCATCGACGCTGAACAAGGCGGCAAGCTTGAACACGAGGCCGCGCGAGGGTCCGAGCGGCGCCCGTTTCCGCGCCGTCATCGTCGGGACATCGCGCACGCGAAAATAGAGCGGCAGGCAGAGCAGGCCGATCAAGACATAGAGCAGGAACATCGGCCTTAGCGCCGCGACGCCCGGTGCCTCGGCGCCCGTGATCAGCTCGGGCAGGCCGGCGGCAAGCGCGCCGAGCGCCGCGGCCAGCGATCCGACCAGGCTGTAGCGCGCGAACAAGGCGGTGCGATGCTCGGCCGCCGTCGCCTGCGCCAGCGCGCGTTGTTCGAGCGGCAGGAAGACGCTGACATCGCCCGACGACGGATTGAGCGTGCCGAGGAATGCCACGACCAGGATCGGCCACAGACCATCGAGGAAGGCGAAGCCGAGGCCGGTCGCGACCATCAGAAAGCAGGCCGCGATCAGAAGCGCGCGTCCGCCGAGGCGATGTCCCATGACGCCCACCAGCAAGGTGAGCGCCGCCGAGCCCGAAAGCGTCACCGTGCTGATCAGACCGACCTCGAAAACCGAGAAGCCGCGCTCAAGCAAGTAGATCGGCAACAGCACGGCGATGAAGCCGTCGGCGAAGGCGCGCAAACCGCGCGCCGCGAGAAGGGGTGCGACGACCGCGCTCGTGTTCGGCGGCAGCAGGCGCGGCAATTTCATCGACGAGTTTTCGCGCGGCGGGAGTGTGGGGCGGCGATGGTGGGCGCTACTGGGATTGAACCAGTGACCTCTCCGGTGTGAACGGAACGCTCTCCCGCTGAGCTAAGCGCCCACGCCGCCGGCGGACGGTCCGGGTATAGGGAAACGCGCCCAGCCGGTCAAGACGCGGTCAAGCCTATCGGCCATTCGGGCTTAAGAGGCTCAACAACGCTGCCGGCAGCTCGCTGAAATGCCCGATCACCAAATCGCCGCCGAGCTCATGCGCCGGCACCGGGCTATAGCCATAGGAGACCACCACGACCGGAATGCCGGCCGCGCGGGCAGCGGCGACGTCGGTCGCTGAATCGCCGACCATCACGGCCTCGTCCACGCGCCGTCCAAGAAGCGCGAGGGCCTCATGAAGGTGGCCGGCGTCCGGCTTCTTGGCCGCCACCGTGTCGCCGCCAAGCACCGCGCCGAAGAGCGGCGCCAGACCGAAATGGCCGATCAGTGCGTCGGTCGCGGCCTGCGGCTTGTTGGTGCATATGGCGAGGCTGGCGCCACCGCCACGGAGGCCTGTCAACGTCTCGACCACGCCGGGGAAGGGCCGGCTCTCGACCGTCATGACTTCGTAGTAGTAGGCGATAAGCTGCTTGACCCGAGGCATGATCTCGTCGTCCGGCGGCACCGGAGCGCCAACATGACCGAGCGCCCGCTGCAGCAGGCGCTTGGCGCCGTCGCCCGCCAGATTCCGAAATTGCTCTATCGGTACAGACGGATGGTCCATCTCCCGGAGAAGCCGGTTGAGCGCCCCGATGAAGTCCGGTGCGGTGTCGACCAGCGTGCCGTCGAAATCCAGGAGAATTGCGTGTTGTGCCATCAATCGCCTCGAATCGGCCTTGTTCGATCGTAGGATAGCCCGTCGTGGCGCTGGAAAAACCCTTCGAATCAATTGATCATGGCGCCCTGCCGATGAACCGTCTCGCCGCAGTCATTCTCGCCGCCGGGCAGGGCACGCGGATGAAATCGCGCCTCGCCAAGGTGCTTCATCCGATTGCCGGTCGCCCCATGGTGTGCCATGCGCTCGCCGCCGCCCATGCGCTCGGTGCGTCGCCGCGCGTCGTGGTGGTCGGAGGCGGCGCTGAAGCGGTGCGCCACGCCGTGCTCGCTTTTGACCCCGATGCCAAAGTCGTCGAACAGATTGAGCGGCTCGGCACCGGCCACGCCATGCGCTGCGCCGAGCCGGCGCTCAAGGATTTCAACGGCGATGTCGTGATGCTCTATGGCGATGTACCGCTGGTTGAGCCAGCTACGCTCGAACGCCTGATAGCGGCAAGGCGCGCCAAGCCGGGCGTCGTGCTCGCGGTGCTCGGCATGCGGCTCGAGACTCCAGGAGCCTATGGCCGTCTGGTGACCGACGCGACGGGCGAGCTCGCCCGCGTCGTCGAGGCGAAGGACGCGACGCCCGATGAACTCGCGATCGGTTATTGCAATGCCGGGCTGCTCGCCGCCGACGCAGGGAGTCTGTGGCGCCTTCTGGCCCAGGTGAAAAATGCCAACGCCAAGCGCGAATACTACGCCACCGACATCGTGGCTCTAGCGCGCGCCGAGGGGCTCGGCGTTGTTGCGGTCGAGGCGGACGCGAGCGAGGTGGTCGGCGTGAACGACAAAGTCGAGCTCGCGCGTGCCGAGGCATTGATGCAAACGCGGCTGCGCGCGCGTGCGCTCGAGGCCGGCGTGACTCTGCTCGATCCCTCGACCGTGTGGTTCGCCGCTGATACGACACTCGGTAGCGATGTGGTCATCGGTCCGTCGGTTTTCTTTGGCCCCGGCGTGAGCATCGGCGCTGGCGTCGAGATCAAGGCATTCTCGCATTTGGAAGGCGTGCGCGTCGAAGCCGGCGCCGTGATCGGGCCGTTCGCGCGCCTGAGGCCCGGAAGCCGGATCGGCGAGGGCGCGCATGTCGGCAATTTCGTCGAGCTCAAGGCCGCGACGCTGGGCAAGGGCGCCAAAGCCAATCATTTGAGCTATATCGGCGATGCCGAGGTGGGAGCGAATGCCAATATCGGGGCCGGCACCATTACCTGCAATTATGACGGCTTCAGCAAATCGAAGACGGAGATCGGCGCGGGCGCCTTCATCGGCTCGAATAGTGCTTTGGTCGCCCCAATCAAGATCGGCGCCGGCGCGGTGATCGGCGCGGGCTCCACCATTACCGAAGACGTGCCTGAGGATGCCATCGCGGTCGCGCGCGGTGCGCAGCTCACCAAGCCGGGTGCCGCCGCCAAACGGCGCGCCCGGCGCAAGCCGAAGGAGGGCTGAGGCCCATGTGCGGCATTGTCGGCGTGATCGGCCGGCGCGACGCGGCGCCGTTTTTGATCGAGGGCCTCAGGCGGCTTGAATATCGCGGCTATGATTCGGCCGGCATCGCGACGCTGGTCAATGGCGGGTTCGCGATCCGCCGCGCCGAGGGCAAGCTCGATCGGCTTGACGCGCTCGTGCGGGCCAACCCGCCCAAAGGCACGGTCGGCATCGGCCATACGCGCTGGGCGACCCATGGCCGCCCCTCGGAATCGAACGCGCACCCGCACGCGACCACGAGGGTTGCCGTGGTGCACAACGGCATCATCGAGAACTATCAGGATTTGAAAACCGAACTCGCCGCTGCCGGCCATGAATTCGAGACCGAGACGGACACCGAAGTCGTGCCGCATTTGGTCGACCACTATCTTGCTCTCGGCATGGACCCCGAGAGCGCGGTCGCCGAAGCGCTGCAGAAGCTCGAAGGCGCCTTCGCACTCGGGATTTTGTTCGCCGGCCGGCATGACTTGTTGATCGCGGCGCGGCGCGGCTCGCCGCTCGCGATCGGTTTCGGCGAGGGCGAAACCATCCTGGCTTCCGATGCGCTGGCGCTGGCGCCCTTCACCCGCAAGGTCGCTTATCTTGAAGAGGGTGATTGGGCGGTGCTACGGCGTGATGGCGTCGCGTTCCATGATGAAACAGGGCGGACGGTCAAGCGCGCGGTGCGCGAAACCGCGCATGACGGAATGGTGGTGGCGAAGGGCAATTATCGCCACTTCATGCAGAAGGAAATTCACGAGCAGCCCGCCGTGATTGGCGACACGTTGACCGCCTATTACGACCCGGCGGCCGGCGCGATCCGCTTGCCCGAAATACCGTTCGCTCTTGAAAACATCGAGCGGCTCCAGATCGTCGCCTGCGGCACGTCCTATTATGCCGGCCTCATCGCGCGCTATTGGATCGAGAGCCTCGCGCGCGTGCCGGTCGATATCGATATCGCGTCCGAATACCGCTATCGCGCGCCGCCCGTGCAGCCGGGCGGGGCGGCGCTCTTTATTTCGCAATCGGGCGAAACCGCCGACACGCTTGCAGCGCTGCGTTTCGCCAAGGGCGTCAAGCAACGCACCATCTGCCTGGTCAATGTCAATGAAAGCACCATCGCGCGCGAGGCCGAGGCGATGTTGCGCACCCTTGCCGGGACCGAGATCGGCGTCGCCTCGACCAAGGCGTTCACTTGTCAATTGACCGCGCTCGCCTGCTTCGCGATCGCGCTGGCGCGCGCCAAAGGCACGATCGACGCGACCGAAGAGGCGCGACTGACCCATGCTCTGGCCGAAGTACCGGCGCGTGCGCTTGAGGTGTTGCGCCATGATGAGCAGATCGAAGGCCTCGCGCACTCGATCCGCCACGCCACCGACGTCATCTATATCGGGCGCGGCACGGGCTATCCGGTCGCGCTTGAAGGCGCGCTCAAACTAAAGGAGATCTCGTATATCCATGCCGAAGGCTTTGCCGCCGGCGAGCTCAAGCACGGTCCGATCGCGCTGATCGACGCCAAGGTGCCGGTCATCGTGGTGGCGCCGCCCGATGCGCTGTTCGACAAGACGGTCTCGAACATGCAGGAGGTCATTGCGCGCGGCGCGAAGGTGGTGTTCATCAGCGATGCGTCGGGCATCAAGCGGCTCGGCAGCCTCGCGCATGCCTCCATCGAAATGCCGCGCGTCGATCCCTTCGTCGCGCCGATCCTTTACACCATCCCGGTGCAATTGCTCGCCTATCATGTCGCGGTCTTGAAGGGCACCGACGTCGACCAGCCCCGCAACCTCGCCAAGTCCGTGACCGTCGAATGAGCCCCATCAGCGAAAATGCGAGCATCGACCTCGATGCCGATCACGATGACCTGCGCGGCGCCGTGCGTGCGCTGTGCACCAAATATCCCGGCGAATACTGGCGGGCGAAGGATCGCGAGCGCGCCTATCCCACCGAGTTCGTCACTGAGTTGACCAAGGCCGGGTTTCTCGCCTGTTTGATCCCCGAAGAATTCGGCGGCTCGGGCCTCGGCATCGGCGCGGCCGCGGCAATTCTGGAGGAAATCCATTCGACCGGTGGCAATGGCGGCGCCTGCCACGCCCAGATGTACACCATGGGCACCGTGTTGAAGCACGGCTCGGCCGCACAAAAGCAAAGCTATTTGCCCAAGATCGCGACCGGTGAGCTTCGGCTTCAGGCCTTTGGCGTGACTGAACCAAGCACGGGCTCGGACACAACGCAGCTTCGCACCACGGCCGAGCGCATGGGCAATGGCTATGTTGTGAACGGTCAGAAGGTGTGGATCAGTCGCGCCGAGCATTCCGATCTTCTGCTGCTGCTCGCGCGCACCACACCGAAGGAGAAGGTCGCGAAACGCACCGACGGGCTTTCGGTATTTCTGGTTGAGATGAAAGACGCGATCGGTCATGGGCTCACCATTCGCCCCATTCGCACCATGATCAACCACGCGACCACCGAGCTCTTTTTCGACAATCTCCAGATCCCCGCCTCGACGCTGGTCGGCGAGGAGGGCAAGGGCTTCTCCTACATTCTCGATGGCATGAACGCCGAGCGTATTCTGATCGCCGCCGAATGCATCGGCGATGCGCGGTTTTTCATCGAGAAGGCCAGCAGCTATGCCAAGGAGCGCGTCGTGTTCGGCAGACCGATCGGCGCCAATCAAGGCGTGCAATTTCCGATCGCGCGGGCCTATGCCGAAAGTCAAGCCGCGGCTCTCATGGTGAAAAAGGCGGCGGCGCTGTTGGAGGCCGGCCGCCCGTGCGGGCCCGAAGCCAATATGGCGAAAATGCTGGCGTCCGAGGCCTCCTGGCACGCCGCCGATATGTGCCTGCAAACCCATGGCGGCTTCGGCTTCGCCGAGGAATATGACATCGAGCGCAAATTCCGCGAGACGCGGCTTTATCAGATCGCGCCGATCTCGACCAACCTCATTCTCGGCTATATCGGGCAGCACGTGCTCGGCCTGCCGCGTTCCTATTGATCGAACACGCGCGATGACCTTGCCGCTCGAAGGCATGTTGGTGGTTTCCGTCGAGCAGGCGGTCGCCGCACCCTTGGCCTCGATGCGCCTGGCCGACGCTGGCGCGCGCGTCATCAAGGTCGAGCGGCCCGAGGGCGATTTCGCCCGCGGCTATGACCATGTGGTCAAGTGCCTTTGCAGTTATTTCGTCTCGCTCAATCGCGGCAAGGAATCGATCACGCTCGATGTCAAGAACGCGGGCGATGCCGCGCTGCTGCATCGCATGCTCGCGCGGGCGGACGTCTATATTCAAAACCTCGCGCCGGGCGCGGCGGCGCGCGCCGGCTTCGGTTCGGCCGAGTTGCGCGCGTGTTATTCGCGGCTCGTCACCTGCGACATCTCGGGCTACGGCGAGGATGGTCCCTATGCCGAAATGAAGGCCTATGATTTTTTGGTGCAGTGCGAGGCCGGGCTCACCTCGGTCACCGGCACGCCTACGGAGCGCGCGCGCGTCGGCGTTTCGATCGCCGATCTTGGCGCCGGGCTCAACGCCTATGCCGGCATCCTCGAAGCCTTGCTGCAACGAGGCCGTACAGGAATGGGCTCAGGGGTTGCGGTCTCATTGTTCGATTCCGTCGCCGATCTGATGAACCATCCCTATTTGCATCAGGTCTATGCCGGTAAACCGCCGGCACGTGCCGGCTTGAGCCACCCGACCATCGGACCCTATGGCGCGTACAAAGTCGGCGATGGCAAGGAAATCGTCATCGCGATTCAAAACGAGCGCGAGTTCGCGCGCTTCTGCGCCGAGATTTTGGCTGATGAAGCGCTCGCGCGCGATGCGCGCTTCGCCAATCATCCGGCGCGCGTCGCCAACCGGCCGGCGCTCGATGCGCTGATCCTCGCGGCCTTCGCCAAACATGACGTGGCCAGCCTATCGGCCAAGCTCAGTGCCGCCGGCATCGCCTTTGGCCGCTTGAACGGCGTCGATGGCTTGGCGAGCCATCCGCAGCTCCGGCGCTTGACGGTGGGGAGCGAGAAGGGCCCGATCGACTTGATCGCGCCGCCCGTTCGCTGGAGCGAAATGCGCCCCGCGCCGAAGCCGATCCCAGCTTTGGCCGAGCACGCGGCGGCGCTCCGCGCTGAATTTGGCACAGCCTAAAGGGAGCCTCGCGATGAGCGGACGCGTCGATTTGTCGTCATGGGTGGGGCGCGAGCGGGTGGCGAACGATGTCTTGACCGCCGAACGTCTGGTTCAGTTCAGCGCAACGCTTGACCGCGATGACCTGCCGCCCAAGCCGGGCGATCCTCTGCCGCCCTGTTGGCATTGGATGTTCTTTCAAGAGACCGCGCCCATGGCCGAGGTTGGGCCGGATGGCCACCCCAAGCGCGGCAGCTTTTTGCCGCCGATCGACAAGCCGCGCCGCATGTGGGCCGGCAGCCGACTTCGTTTCCCCGACCCGCCGCGCGTGGGCGACGCCATAAAGCGTGCCACGCGGATCGCGAGCGTGACCGAGAAGGCCGGCAAGACCGGTTCGCTGATCTTTCTTGGCTTGGTCCACGAGATATCGACCGCTCGCGGCCTCGCCATCAGCGAGGAGCAGGACATCGTTTATCGCGACATGCCGCCCAAGGGCGCGGAGACACCGGCGCCCCCGCCGGCGCCGTCAGGCGCGGTTTGGCGGCGCACCATCCGGCCCGATCCGGTGCTGCTGTTCCGCTATTCCGCACTCACTTTCAACAGCCACCGGATTCACTACGACCGGAGCTATTGTAAGGACGTTGAAGGGTACCCCGGCTTGATCGTACACGGGCCGTTGACCGCGACGCTCTTGGTCGACCTGGTTCGCCGCGAGCGGCCCGACGCGCGCATCGCCTCATATGATTTTCGCGCTGTTTCGCCCCTGTTCGACACCGCGCCGTTTGCCGTGGCGGGGGCGCCGAGCGCCGATGGCAAATCCGCGCGCTTGTGGGCCGAGGCGCCCATGGGCGGCCTCGCCATGAGCGGCGATGTCGGTTTCGCTTAAGGAACGCCGGCTAAGGCGCTAATTCGAAACTTAAGATTTGATCCCGAAGTCTTTGAATCTCTTATTGAAACGAGACAGCTGACCGCCCGTGTCCATAAGCCGCCGCTGGCCGCCGGTCCAAACCGGATGCGAAAGCGGATCGATATCGAGAGTCAGCGTATCGCCCGCCTTGCCGTAGGTCGACCGGGTCTTGTAGCTCGAGCCGTCGGTACGAACGACCGTGATCTCGTGGTAATCGGGGTGTATGCCCTTCTTCATGATCGGCTCCTTCAGGAAGGCGCGCTTTATATAGCCGGTGCCCCGAGGATTCAAGGGCTTCGCTGCGAGGCCGTGCAAACCGGGGATGGGGCCGCTTGTGACCGGGGGCGGCTCTTGCTATACGGGCCGCCTGCCGCGCCGGAGCATTGGCGCCCCCTAAGTGACGAGGCGCGATGAGTATTTTTGGGCCCGGACGAGCGCGCGGCCGGCGCGAGACGTCGAGCAACGAGCGGCCAAAAAGCCGAAATATTGGCGCGTTGCGCGCGCTCGCGGCCTATTTGCGCCCCTATCGGCCGGCCGTGGTCGGTGCCTTGATCGCCCTCACGCTGTCGGCCGCCGCCGTGCTCGCGATGGGTGTCGGGCTCCGCCTCTTGATCGACCGCGGCCTCTCGACCAACGACGCCGGCCTGCTCGATAACGCGCTGCTCTATTTGCTTGGCATGGTGGTGCTGCTCGCAATCGGCACTTTCAGCCGTTTCTACCTGGTCGCATGGCTCAGCGAACGCGTTGTCGCGGATATCAGGCGAGAGGTCTATGGCCGTATCGTCAGACTGAGCCCGGCCTTCTTCGAGGTCACCAAGACCGGTGAAATCCTGTCGCGCTTGACCACCGACACCACTCTTTTGCAGGCCATGATCGGCAGCCAGGCCTCGTCCGCGCTGCGCAATCTTCTGCTTTTTGTTGGCGGCGTCGCGCTGCTGCTGGTGACCAGTCCGAAATTGACCGGGTTGGTCGTGCTGCTGGTGCCGGTCGTGGTGGTTCCTATCCTCGTGTTCGGCCGCCGCGTGCGGCGTCTGAGCCGGGCGAGCCAGGACCGCATCGCCGACGTTGCAAGTCGTGCCGAGGAGACCTTGAACGCGATCGGCACGGTCCAGGCCTTCGGCCACGAACGGCTCGAGACCGAGCGCTTCGGCGAGCGCGTCGAGGCGGCCTTCGGCACGGCCGTTCGTCGCGTGCGGGCGCGGGCCTTTCTCACCGCCTTCGTGATCTTCTTCGTGTTTGGCGGGATCGGGCTGGTGCTTTGGGTCGGCGGCCATGACGTGGTCGCGGGGCGGATGAGCGGGGGCGAGCTCACCGCGTTTCTGTTCTATGCGATCGTCGTGGCGGGCTCGGTCGGCTCGCTCTCCGAGGTCTATGGCGATTTGCAGCACGCCGCGGGCGCCGCCGAGCGCCTTGCCGAGCTCCTTCGCAAATCGCCTGACATAGCTGAGCCCGAGCACCCGACGCCGCTGCCCGCTCCGCCACGCGGCGCGGTCGAGTTTGATCACGTAGGGTTCGCCTATCCATCGCGCCCCGATCGACCGGCGCTCGCCAATTTTTCGCTGACGATCGGCGCGGGCGAACGGATCGCGCTGGTCGGTCCCTCGGGCGCGGGCAAGACCACCGTGTTTGGCCTGCTGCTCCGCTTCCATGATCCACGGTCGGGCACGATCAGACTCGACGGCGTCGACGTGGCCGCGGCGTCACCGGCCGAGGTGCGCATGCGTTTCGGGCTCGTGCCGCAGGATCCGGTGATCTTCGCGGCCGATGCCTTCGACAATATTCGCTATGGCCGCCCCGGCGCGACCGATGTCGAGGTGCGTGCCGCCGCCGAGGCGGCCGACGCGGCGAGTTTTCTCGATGCGCTGCCGGAGGGCTTCAACACGTTCCTTGGCGAAAAAGGCATGCGGCTCTCGGGCGGGCAGAAGCAGCGCATCGCGGTGGCGCGCGCCATCCTGCGCAACCCGCCGGTGCTGCTGCTCGACGAGGCGACCAGCGCGCTCGACGCCGAGAGTGAACGCGCGGTTCAAGACGCGCTCGACCGGCTGATGCAGGGCCGCACCACGATCGTCATCGCGCACCGCCTCGCTACCGTGCTGAAGGCCGACCGCATCGTCGTGATGGACGAGGGCCGCGTCGTCGCGATCGGCCGGCACGACGAATTGATGGGCCAAGGCGGCCTCTATGCGCGCCTCGCCGCGCTTCAGTTCAATTTGTCGGCGGAGCCGGCGCCGCCGGCCGGCATCGGCGCGGTCGCGGCGAGCTGATGGGGTCGCCCGGCAGGAGGCCGCGGCGCCGCTGGCTCGTTCGTGCTCTGGCCGGTCTCTCGGCACTCTTGGCCGCCGTCGCGATCGCGGTCATCCTGGTGCAAACCTGGGAACCGGCCTTTGTGCTCTATAAGCGTATCAAGGCGCCGTCACGCTACACCTATGACGAAATCAAGCCTGAATATGCCGCGATCGATCCTGCCCAATTCCTCTCGATCGAGGCACCGGGCGCGGTGGAACCCTTGCGTGCCAGGCTGCGCGAAATCGTCCGAGGCGGTTGGCCTGGCCCGACCGAATTCGCCGACATCACCGGAACGATCGAGATCCATTCCGACGAGCTGCCGACCAAGAGGCTGGCGGAGCTGCGCGCGCTTTCGCCGGTCGCCTCGTTGCGCGCCTTTCGCTTCGATTTCGGCGGCGGCACGTTGTCCTACGCGGTGCATCTGCGCCCGCCCAGTACGACCGGCGAGACCGTGGTACTGCAATACGGTTTCGCCGGCGAATTCCACGACGGGCGCGACTACATCGAGCGTTTGTTGGCGGAGGGCATTTCGGTCATCGGTCTCAATCTGCTCGCCTATGGCGGCAATTCGATCTACCGCAACAGTTCGGGCGTCCGAACCAATTTGCATCACCAGGTCAACGATATCCCGGGGGGCCTCTTTCCCCACGTCGCGCAAATCACCTGGGCGATATCGCTGGCGCAAGCGCTCGATCCGGGCTGGCCGGTGCATCTGGTGGGTTTTTCGATGGGCGCCCATTTGGTGACGCTGGCGGCGGCGATCGATCCGCGCCCGACCGTCGTCTCGGCCAATTCAGGCATCTATCCGAGCTATTTGCGCGATCGCAAATTGGACGCGCCGGTCGGCGTGGCGACGCATCGTGCGCTGCTCGCCGCGGCGAGCGAACTTGACCTGATGTTGCTCGCGGCACTCGGCGAGCGACGCCACGCCATGCAGGTCTTCAACCGCTATGACCGATGCTGCTACTCGAACACCAAGGGAAAGCTCTACGAGCCGACCTTGCAGGCGCGCATCAAATCGCTTGGTCTGCCCGGCGGCTTTCACGTCGTGATCGACGAGAGTCACGGCCGCCACAAGCTCTCGCCGCTCGCCGCCGAAGCACTGATCGAGACCATCGCACGTTCGAAGAATTAGCGCTGCGTCAGCCTGAGCTCGATCCGCCGATTGCGCCGGAGCGAGGCATCGTCCTCACCCCGCTCGATCGGCTGGAACTCGCCATAGCCGGTCGCGGATAGGCGATTTGCCGACATGCCTTGCGCGATCAAGAAATTGACCACCGAAATCGCACGTGCGGTCGACAGCTCCCAATTCGATGGGAAACGCGGGCTATTCAGGATCGGTCTCCTGTCGGTGTGGCCTTCGACCTGGAGCAGCCAGGGGATCTCGGCGGGGATTTTCTGGGCGACCTCCTGCAGAACCTGAGCGAAGAGCACGAGGCGCGTCTTGCCGATCTCGCCAAGCTCGGCCGAGGCGGTCTCGAACAGCACCTCGGACTGGAACACGAAGCGGTCGCCGACGATGGTGAAGTCCTTGCGGTCGCCGAGCACCTCGCGCAACCGCCCGAAAAACTCCGAGCGATAGCGCGACAACTCTTCGACCTTGCTGGCGAGCGCGAGATTGAGCCGGCGACCAAGATCGGCGATCACGACCTCTTGCTCGGTCGATTTCTGTTCCGAGATGCCGAGCGCCGCTTCGAGGCGCTGGAGTTGATCCCGAAGCGCGCTGATCTGCTGATTGAGCAGCGCGATTTGCTCGCGCTGGCGCTGCGTGGCGTTGCGCTCGGTCGCGAGCTCGGTTTCCGACGAGCGATAGAGATCGAGCATTTCGGCGAGACGCAGCTCGCGTTCCTCTAGCTCCTTCTGAGCCAAAGCGGTACGCTCTTGCTCGGTCATCAGGCGCGCCTCGAGTTCCTTCGTGCGGTCGCGCGCGACCGTGAATTCCTGATTGACGGTGGCGAGCGCCTGCTCATTCGCCTCGAGGCTGGCGGCCATCTGGCTCACCTTGGCCTCGAGTTCGGTCCGAACGATGCGAAGCGCCTCGATATCGCGCTTCAGTCGCTCGATGTCGCCCAGCACGAGGCGCACCTTATCCTCGCCCGCCTCGGCGCGCAGCAGCGCCTCGGTCAATTTGGCCTCGTTCTCCTGCGCCTCCGCGAGCCTGGCCGAGGTGTCGGCCTTGTAGTCGCGCAATTGAATATTCAGCGCGTCGCGCTCCTCGGCGGCGTTGGAGAGCTCGCTCGATAGCCGGTCGCGTTCGCCGAGCGAGGCTTCGAGCTGCGCCGAGACGTCGGCGACGTTGGCGCGCAGATCGGTGTTTGCCGTCCGCTCAAGCGAGAGCAGCTCCGCGAGTTCGCTGACCTGCCGGTTGAGCTCTTCGATCGCCTTGGTCTGGCCGCTCAGTTGGCGCTGCAAGAAGTGCTGCGCCAGCATGTAAACCACCAGCGTGAAAATCATCACCAGCAGGAGGTTCGCCAGAACATCGACGAAGCCCGGCCAGATGTCGACCTGGCGGCGAGAGCGGCCGTAGCGCGACATCGGCATGGTCGGTCCCGCGGCCCAGCCTTTCGGCTAGCGCCGCTGCTCCTCCTCGGCGATCGCGGCGATGGTGCGCGCGAGCAGGCGTATTTCGTTGCGGATCTCTTGCACCGATTGGGCGCGGCCCTGGCTGACCTCTTCCAACAGGCGGGCGCCATAGACATCGAGATTGCGCAAATGCGCACGGCTCGCGTCGTCCATGCCGCCTTGGCCGGAGGTCGCGGCCAGTCGCTCGAGCACCGGGCGCATCTGCATTTGGCTCTCGACCAGCTTGACCATGAGATCCTGCTGCGTCCGCATTTGATCGGTCAGCGTCGCCAGCCGTTCGGAAAGCGCGAGCATGCCGACGCCCGAGCTCTGCTTGGCTTCTTCGCCGCGTACCAACGTGCGCTGCAGATCGTCGAGGCTGTCGGCGGTCTTTTCAAGGAGCGCGCCGACATAGGCCGGCACCGATTGCTCGCCTTCGCCGACCGCCGACGTGCCGCCGCCCAGGCGCGTATAGGAGGAAAGCCAATCCTCAAGTTCGTTGTAGAAGCGGTTCTGCGCCTGGCTCGCGGTCAGTTCGAGGAAACCCAAAATTAGCGAGCCGGCAAGGCCGAACAGAGATGACGAGAACGCCGTGCCCATACCCTCCAAGGGCTTTTCAAGACCGCTCTTGAGCTCGCCGAACATCGCGTTGATGTCCTGGCCCGTGGTGCTCAGGCCGCCGATCACGTCGCTGACCGAGTTGACCGTGCCGAGGAGGCCCCAGAAGGTGCCGAGCAGACCGAGGAAGATCATCAGCCCGATCATGTAGCGAGCAAGCTCGCGCGATTCATCGAGCCGCGCTCCAATGCCGTCGAGCACGCTGCGGAGCGAGACCGCCGTGAAGGCGAGGCGGCCACGCCGCTCGGCCATCATCGTGGCAAGTGGCGCGAGGAAATTCGGGCTGCGTTCCTCGCGCGCCTCTAGCGGTTCGTGACCGGGCCGCTCGTCGCGGTGTCGGTCAAGCCAGGCGAGATCCGGCACGATGACCAGCACCTGGCGAAAGATATAAACGATGCCAACGACCAGCGCGCCGATGATCACGCCGTTCAGCACCGGGTTCGCCATGAAAATGCGAGCGATGGTTCCGCCGAGCGCGGCGCATACCGCGACCACGATCAGGATGAACGCGATCATCCGCAAAATGAAGACACGTTGCTTTTGCATGCGCTGCCTTCCTCGACGACCTAGGTAGTCCGGCGGGTCTTATCGGGTGATTGTGACCCGATTGTGGTAGGGGCCGCCCTCGATTTGGCCAATAGCGGAGCCCCCGCCGACATCATGCGCCTCAGCCTCCGCTTCGCTGCATGACAAGAACGTCGACGCGATCAGGCGGAGTCTCCTCTGTTTGGCTGCCGAGCGCGCGCACATCGATGCGGGTCGAGCGCACGCCAGCATCGATCAGCGCGCCGCGCACGGCAAGCGCCCGGTTCAGCGAGAGCCGGCGCGACTGGCTCGCGGTCTCCTTGGTCCCTGCCGCGTAAGCGAGCAGCTGGAGGCGAAGGCTCGGCTCGCGTGACATCAGTGCGGTGATCTCGCCCACCGCCGTTTCCGCCGACTCAGGCAGATCGGCCGCACCGGGCGCGAAATGAATCCGTATCGATTCCTCGCTGAGGGTGACTGCCGGCGCAGGCGGCGTTGCGGCGATTTGGGGCTCTGCGGGTGCCGCCGGCGCGGCGTTCGCATCGGATGTGCTCGGCGCCGAAATTGCCGCTGGCTTAGTCTCCACGACGACAGGGATGTCGGCTGGTGGGGTGGGCGCGGGCTTAGGTTCAAGCCCTGTCGATACCGAACCGGTCGGCAGCACCTCGGCCAATCCCTCGTCGAGGTCGGCGGAAACGTCGACCCGCCGGGGAGGCTCGATCTTCGCGCCCGGCGTCGTGGCCCTAGGCGTCGTGGCGCTGGCAAGCGCGGTCGGTTTGGGTGGTGGGGGCAGCGGATGCTTGGTCTTGGCGACTTTCGTCGATGTCTTTTTCCGCGAGATCTTCTTTTTCGCTTTCGCCTTGGCCGTTGTCTTGGCCGCGCTGGCTTTTTTCTTGGTACTGGTCGCTTGGGCCGGTTTGTTCGCGGGCGCTGCTTCTCCCGTGCTCGAAGTCGCGGCCGGCTTGCTGACGGTCTCGGCCGCCTCGGCGAAAACGCTACCAGCGCCAAGCGCGAGAGCCCCGGCCATCAAACAACCGAATAGTCCAAGGGCAAAACCGCGGCGTCGATCTTTTGCGCCGCCCATGACGATCATCGAGGACCTCGCCGGAACCGACGTGGCGGGCGACTCGCCCGCCCGGGAATCCGAGGCCGCACCATAATATGGCGGCGAGGGCACGACAACGCCGCCCGCTCAGGCCGGCGGGGGCGCGTCGGGCAAAGGCAGGCGCCGGGCGCCTTCGACCAATATCTGACGCAGGGCCTCGTGGAGCTGGAGATTGGATGCGAGGACATCCCCTCGCTTCAGACCTCTCGGGTTTCCGTCGGGGTCGGTCACGGTGCCGCCCGCCTCGCGCACCAAGACAATGCCGGCGGCGATGTCCCAGGGCGAAAGCGCGAATTCGAAGAACCCGTCAAAGCGCCCGGCCGCGACATAGGCAAGGTCGAGCGAGGCGCAACCGAAGCGGCGCACGCCGGCGGTCGCGCCCCACACGGCATCGAGCATGTACATATAGGCCGGGTGGCTGGCACGGCCTTTGAACGGCATGCCGGTCGCGATCAGCGAATCGGCCAGGGAGCGGCGCGACGAGACACGCAGCCGGCGGTTGTTGACGAACGCCCCGCCACCAGCCTCGGCCCAAAACATCTCGTCGCGCAGCGGATCATAGATGACCCCGGCATGAGGCTCGCCATCGCGCTCGAGCCCGATCGAGATCGCGAAATGGGGCAGGCCATGGAGGAAATTCGTCGTGCCATCAAGTGGGTCGATCACCCAACGATTGGAGGTATCCGCCCCCGCTATTTCGCCTCCCTCCTCAAGCAGGAAGCCGAATTTTGGGCGGGCCTTTTGGAGCTCGGCGACGAGGACAGCTTCAGCGCGGTGGTCGGCCGTGCTGACGAAATCGGCCGGGCCTTTCTGCGAAACCTGGAGCTGCTCGACTTCGCCGAAATCGCGCTGCAAGCCGCGCGCCGCCTTGATCGCGGCATTGGCCATGACCGTGATCAGGGGCGAACGTACCGCCATCGGCCGGCGCCCCGCCCGGGCCCCGCCTCAGCTCTTGGCCCGCTCGAGATAGCTACCGTCGAGCGTCGAGATTACCACGCGCTCGCCGACGCTGATGTGCGGCGGCACGGCGGTGCGCAAGCCATTGTCGAGGATCGCGGGCTTGTAAGAGCTCGACGCGGTCTGGCCCTTCACCACCGGCTCGGTTTCCTTGATCGTGAAGATCGCCGTGTCGGGCAACTCGATGCTGACAGGCTTGCCTTCGACCAGATCAACCGTGACTTCCATGCCATCCTGCAAGAAGCGCGCGGGGTCGCCCGCCAGCTCGCGCGAGACCATGAATTGCTCGAAGGTCTCGGTATCCATCATGGTGAGGTTGTCGTCGTCGCCGAACAAGAAGGTGCAGGTGCGCTCGTCGACGCTGAGCCGTTCAACGGTGTCGGCGGTGCGGAAGCGCTCATTGCTCTTGTTGCCCGACTTGATGTCGCGCATTTCGACCTGGACGAATGCGCCGCCCTTGCCGGGGGTGATGATCTGGGACTTGAGCACGGCCCATTGCTTGCCATTGTGCTCGATCAAATTGCCCGGGCGGATGGAATTGGCGCCGACCTTCATGAAGCTCACCGTATCGCTGGAACTGGCTGGTTTGGCGGCGCGGAACCTATCAGGTGGGCCCGCGTGGGGCAACGCGCCGTTTTGACGCCGCTTCGTAGCGGTGACGTTTGCCCTTCGGGTCGGTCAGCACGATCGCGTCGCCTGGTCCGAAGGAGAGGAACTCCGGCCCGACCGGCACTTTGCCGTGGCCGCCGGGAATATCGACCACAAACGTCGGTTGGGCGAGGCCCGAAAGTCGGCCGCGCAGCTTGCGCATCAAGCCCCGCCCGGTTTCGATCGAGGTGCGGAAATGCTTGGTGCCGGGCGCCAAATCGCCATGGTGCAGATAATAGGGCTTGATGCGGGCGGCCACCATGGCGCGGAACAAGGCTTCGAGCGTCGCCGCGTCATCATTGACGCCTTTGAGCAAGACACTCTGACCGAGGAGCGGAATGCCGGCACGAGTCAATCCGAGACAGGCCGCCCGCGCCGCGTCGTTCAATTCGCGCGGGTGGTTGCAATGAACCGCGACATAGAGCGCCTTATCGGTTTCGAGGGCACGGAGGAGGGCGGCCGTGATGCGCTCGGGATCGGCCACCGGCACGCGGCTGTGGAGCCGGATCACTTGCACGTGCGGGATGGCATCGAGCGCCGCGACGATCATGCGGAGGCGGCGCGGCGACAGGATCAGCGGGTCGCCGCCAGTCAGGATCACCTCCCAAATCGCCTCGTGCACGCGGATATAGTCGAGCGCGGCATCGAGTTCGGCGTCGCTCAGCGCGCCGTCGCTGCCGAGCATTTCGCGTCGGAAGCAGAAGCGGCAATAGACCGGGCAAACCAAAAGCGGCTTGAGCAGGACGCGATCGGGATAGCGGTGCACGATGCCCTTGAGCGGCGTATGAACATCATCGCCGATCGGGTCTTCGCGCTCGTCCGGCGTGCGGCGCAGCTCGGCGAGAGACGGGATATATTGACGCGCGATTGGGTCGTTCGGGTCGCTCGCGTCGATCAGGCCGGCGACCTGAGGCGTCAGCGCCACCTGATAGCGCGCCGCCACCGGCTCGAGCGCGGCCGCCTGGCGCGGCGGCACCAGACCGGCGGCGACCAGATCATCGATCGTCCTTAACGTGCGTTTTGTGTGCTGGCTCATAATGACCAATTGGGGTCGCGTCGGGCATCATGCCCATGCACCGATGTGGATTCGATAAGGCAATCGTGATCAGCCATGGCAAAGCCGAGTGCGGTTCCTTGGTGGCGACCTGACCACTTCGCGCGTCGCCGGCCCTATTTGGCCGCGCGTCAAGCGATCGCCCACGCGGTGCGCGCCTATTTCGCCGCCGAAGGCTTCGCCGAGGTCGAAACCCCCGCGCTCCAGGTCTCGCCCGGGCTCGAGGTCCATCTCAAGGCGTTCGGCACCACGAT
>CAMDDO010000030.1 GCA_945892755.1 Rhizobium sp. Q54
GCCAGCCCGAGGCCGACATGTTCGGCTTTCAGACCAATTATGGCGTGAGCGAAGGCGTCACACTGGGCGTCAGCTATGGCCGGTTGATCGAGCAGGACCGTTTGCTCGGCGCGGCCAGCACTGGCGCCTTCGCGCTCGGCGAATCGACCTTTCAATTATATAACATCCGTTCACTGCTTTTGCGGGAGCGCCGTTGCGCGGCTGTTGGACACCGAATCAAGCCGTGAAAGCGCCCTTATCAACAGCTCCATGCACAGGTTCGAAGCAGCCGATTGGCACCGGGGTCGGCTGCGCGGGCGGGCTCACCGATGGCGATAAGATGTGGACACATGACTCGGGCCCGTGGACAATTCCGCCACTGGGAGACTTCGAGTCGCTGAACGCTGCGCTGCCGGCCATGGGGGTCGCCGAATCGCAAATAATGCGAAGGCGACATAGAGGGGAGCTTGGTATGTCCAGTTTGCCCGATGCTTTGAACGTCATCTTCACCGAGGCCTACTATTGGATCACGGTGGTGATGATGTTCCTGATTCACGTCGGCTTCTGCACTTATGAAGTCGGCGTCGCCCGCCGCAAGAACGCGATGACCGTGGTGATGAAGAACACCATGCTCATCCCACTGGTGACCGTGACGTTCTTCTTCTTCGGTTGGTGGGTCTATTTCGCGTTCTCGAACGTGCCATTCAACGGCGGCTTCATCGACGCGCCCTTCGCGCTGCCGTGGGGCGAGCTGATGGGCGGGCCGCATATGGGCGGCGGCGCGGACGCCAACGCTCCGATCTGGGCGCGCCTGAACGGCGTGTTCTGGGCGGCGTTCCTGCTCTTCTCGTGGACCACCGCCTCGATCATCTCGGGCGCGGTGATGGAGCGCATCAGGACCGGTGCGTTCTTCATGTTCGCGGTCTTGGTCGGCTCGTTCACTTGGATTCTCGATGCCTCCTGGGGCTGGAACCCGGCGGGTTGGATGGTTCAACTGATGGGCTATCACGACGCCTACGCCTCGGGTGTCGTGCACGCCATCGCCGGCGGCTCGGCGCTTGGGATTCTCCTCGTGCTCGGCCCGCGCATCGGCAAGTTCGGGCCCAAGGGCGAGGTCCGCACCATTTTGCCGCACAATCCTTGGCTGGTGACGATCGGCCTGTTTCTGATCTTCACCGGATTTTGGGGCTTCTACGCCGCCTGTAATATCCCGATCTTCGATATCGATTCGACCGACGGGGTATTCTATTCGGCGACCAACATCTATCTGATGCCGACGACGCTATCGGGCATCACCTTCAACTTCATCCTGTCATTGTCCGGCGGCCTGATGGCCGCCTACATCGTTAGCAAAGGCGATCCGTTCTGGACCTATTCGGGCGGCCTGTGCGGCATCATCTCGGCTTCGGCCGGCAATGATCTCTACCACCCGGTCATCGCCTTCGGCGTCGGCGGCGCCGGCGCCGCGTTCGCCTATGTGCTGCACGGCTTCGTCGAGCGCAGGTTCAAGATCGACGACCCGGTCGGCGCGGTGGCGGTGCACGGCTATGGCGGCTTTTTCGGCACCGTGGTCGCCGGTTTCATATTGTGGGGCTACCCGGCGGCCAATCCGACCAGTGAAGGGGTGGCATGGTTCGCCACCGCCGAGGGCCAGCCGATGATCAACCCGCTCGGGAATATCATCGGTGCGATCATCATGTTCTGGGTGCTCGGCTTCATACCCTGCTATGCGCTTGCCCGTGTGCTCAAGAGGTTCAACATGCTGAGAGTGCCGCGCGAGGTCGAGCTCGCTGGGTTCGACACCGCAAAGTACGGCGATCCCTATCCCTACTTCCCGCATGTCGAGACCGAGTTCGATCAGATCGAACGCGAACACGCCAAGGACAAGCACTAGGAGGTCACGATGCTGATATCGAGCGTGCTATCGACCGGCCTGTCGTCGTTCAGTAACCCGACTACGATCGGACCAATGTATCCGGGCGTCGGCGTCGAATGGTTGTTGGTGATCATCATCTTTGTCGCCTGGTTGGGCTGGCAAATCTATCAGTTCCGCAGCGAAGGCAAGGAGCTGAAGCGTCAGGCCGAGCATTTTCGCAAGGTCGGCCTCGACAAGGTGATGAAAGCCGATATTCATCGCGACACGATGCAATAGCCCCGCGCACGCCAAAGCGCGCGTCAGGCTGATCGACTGTTTGAGATGTTGCGGGGCGGGCTCGATTGGGCCCGCCCCTTTCTTTTTCTGGCATCGCCGCAAGCGCGACCCCTGCGCCGCGATTGGTCATGCCAGGAATAGCGTTTGCCTGACATGAAACGCACGACTATCGTTGCCGCGATTTTCCGCGGACGAACGCGGCGCAAAGAAGAGGTTTGAAGCGATGGCGACTGCCCCGGTTTCTCTCCACGAGCGCTACAAGACCGACATCGAAATCGCGCGCGACGCGAAGAAGCGTCCGGTGCTGGAACTGGCCAAGGACAGACTCGGCATTGCCGCGGAAAATCTTGAGCCTTATGGCCACTACAAGGCCAAGATCGGCCTGCCCTATATCAAGAGTCTGGAGAGCAAGCCCGACGGCAAATTGATCCTGGTCAGCGCGATCACGCCGACGCCGGCCGGCGAAGGCAAGACCACGACGACGGTCGGCCTTGGCGACGGGCTCAACCGGATCGGCAAAAAGGCGATCATCTGCCTGCGCGAGCCGAGCCTCGGCCCCTGCTTTGGCGTGAAGGGCGGCGCGGCCGGCGGCGGCTACGCCCAGGTCGTACCGATGGAGGACATCAACCTCCACTTCACCGGCGATTTCCATGCCATCGGCACGGCCAACAATCTGCTCGCGGCGTTGACCGACAATCACATTTATTGGGGCAACGCGCTCGGCATCGACCCGCGTCGGGTGACCTGGCGCCGTGTGCTCGACATGAACGATCGCGCCTTGCGTTCGATCGTCTCCTCGCTTGGCGGGGTCGCCAACGGTTTCCCGCGCGAGGATGGTTTCGACATCACGGTCGCCTCCGAAGTGATGGCGATCTTCTGCCTGTCGCGCGACGCGGCGGATTTGCGCCAGCGGCTCGGCAATATCATCGTCGGCTATACGCGCGACAAGAAGCCGGCGCGGGCGCGCGAACTGAAGGCGGATGGCGCCATGGCCGTGCTCCTGAACGAGGCGCTCGCGCCCAATCTGGTGCAAACGGTCGAGAACAACCCGGCGCTGATCCATGGCGGGCCATTCGCCAACATCGCGCACGGTTGCAACTCGGTGATCGCCACCCGCGCCGCGCTCAAGCTGGCCGACTATGTGGTCACCGAGGCCGGCTTTGGCGCCGATCTCGGCGCCGAGAAGTTTTTCGATATCAAGTGCCGAAAGGCCGAACTCAAACCCGCTTGCGCCGTCGTGGTCGCCACCGTGCGCGCGCTCAAGATGCACGGCGGCGTCGCAAAGGATGATCTGAAGACCGAGAATCTCGCGGCCCTCAAGAAAGGCGTTTCCAACCTTGAGCGCCACGTCAAGAACGTCGGCAAGTTCGGCGTTCCCGTGGTGGTTGGCATCAACCGCTTTTCGGCCGACACCGAGGCGGAGATCAAGCTGGTTCGCGAGGCTTGCGCGACGCTCGGCGTCGAGGCGGTGCTCTGCGACCACTGGGCGCTCGGCAGCGCCGGCACGGAGGAGCTTGCCCGCACTGTGGTGCGCACGATTGAGACCAAGCCGTCCAATTTCAAGCCGCTCTACCCCGACGAGATGAAGCTATGGGACAAGGTCGCGACCATCGCGCGCGAGCTCTATGGCGCATCGGAGATCGTCGCCGACAGCGCGATCCGCAAGCAGTTCGCCGAATTGCAGGATGGCGGTTTCGGCCATTATCCGGTGTGCATCGCCAAGACCCAGTACAGCTTCTCGACGGACCCTAATTTGAAGGGCGCACCGAGCGGTCACGTCGTGCCGATTCGCGAGGTCCGTCTCTCGGCCGGCGCCGAATTCGTGGTGGTCATCTGCGGCGAAGTCATGACCATGCCGGGCCTACCCAAAGTGCCCGCGGCAAACTCGATCGAGCTCGACGGCAGCGGCAATATCGTCGGTCTGTTCTGAACGCGAGCGCGGCGTTAGAGAAGGCGGCGCATCGTGCTATGCTCCGCTTTCAACCAG
Source organism: Rhizobium sp. Q54 (assembly GCA_945892755.1). GTDB lineage: Bacteria > Pseudomonadota > Alphaproteobacteria > UBA828 > UBA828 > SHWC01. Next base: position 4,119 of record CAMDDO010000030.1, read on the forward strand.
TGACGGTGGCGGCGTGTACATACCGGCTCATTTCGAAGTCGACGACCTGGCCGCCAAACACGCGCTGATCGAGGCGCATTCATTCGGCACGCTGATCGTTACCCTTGATGGCCGACTCGAAGCAACCCATCTTCCGTTTCTGCTCGATCGCGGCGGGGGCCCGCATGGTATGTTGCGCGCGCATATGGCCCGCGCCAATCCGGCGTGGCGCGCGTTCGACGGCACGACTGAGGCACTCGCGATCTTCTTGGGGGTCGAAGGCTATATATCGCCGGACTGGTATGAGAGCAAACACCAAGTGCCGACGTGGAATTATGTCGCGGTTCATGCCTATGGTGTGCCGCGAGAACTCGACGACGCTGGTACGGTTTGTCTGCTCGACGAATTGAGCGCGCGTCACGAAGGCGCGCTGCTACCTAAGCCACCATGGACTGCGTCGAAACTTGACCCCGACTATTTCGCTAAATTGCGGCGCGCCATTGTTGCTTTCGAGATCACCGTGACCAGATTGGAAGGCAAGGCCAAGCTGAGCCAGAACAAGACGGCTGCTGACGTCGCAGGCGCAGCCGCTGCCCTTGACACCCAAGGCGATCAATGGAGCCGCGCGCTTGCGAGACAAATGAGACAGGCGATGTCACGCGGCAAAGGCTGTTGATCCACGTCAAGGCCGCTTACGAGAAGCGAGCGCATATTTGTTTTTAATACGAGCCCTGCAGGGGAGACCTCCATGAGCTTCGGCACGATCTTGCTCCATCTGAATGGCGGCGAGCGCGATGGCGCCAATCTTGACTATGCGGTCATGCTGGCGACGCAGCACCGTGCCCATCTCGTCGCGCTGCGCACGATCGCGCCGTTTTACCCGACCATCGGCGCATTCGGTGACGCGGCCGTGGGCGTCATCGCCGAGCTGCAGGAGCGTTATCGGGCCAGCGAGCGAGCCGGCGCGGCCAAGACCCGTCAGACCGCGGAGCGGCTGTGCGGGTCCGCCGACGTCAAGCTTGAGTGGCGCGAGGAAGAGGACTTCGCGGACGACATCGTACCGATCCATGCGCGCTACGCCGACGTTGCAATTGTTGGCCAACCCGAGCGCAGCAAGATAGAGCCGAACCATTCTCCCGAATTGCCGGCCAATGTCGTGATGGGTGCCGGTCGGCCGGTGATCGTGGTGCCCTATGCGGGTCGGTTCGATAAACCGCCACAGCACGTACTGATCGCCTGGAGCGGCACGCGCGAGGCGACCCGCGCCGTCCATGACGCGCTGCCGATCCTCAAGCGAGCGGCAAAAGTTTCCGTCCTGAGTATCAATCCCAAGGACGGCAAGCATCTGCCGGGGGCCGATATCGCGGCCCATCTTGCGCGGCATGGCTGCAAAGCCGAGGCCGCGCGCACGGTGTCGAGCGATATCTCGGTCGCCGATGTCATGCTGTCCGACGCCTCCGATATTGGGGCGGATTTCATCGTCATGGGTGCCTATGGGCACTCGAGGCTGCGAGAGTGGGCACTCGGCGGCGCCACGCGGGACGTGCTCGGCACCATGACCGTCCCGGTCTTGCTCTCTCATTGACGGCCGTTCGAGGCTTGAGAGCGGACACGCGCGAAAATCTGGACTTGTCAACAGGCAATCACCTGGCCACGCGGAGGAGCGGCGATTTTTCTTAACCACGTTCGTTGAATCACGTGTCATGCCAGTGCAATGGTTAATCTACACCAGATCAACCACTTAGACCGCTTGCACGTTTTCTGAGCAGAGGCCGGAAATACCACGCTCAGCCTATCTTGAATGAATGTATGGGCAGCTTTGCCAACAGACTTATCCACAGCCATCGTGGATTGCCCGTGGCGCCGCGCCAAGCCTCTGAATCAGCTAAGCCTCGTGCGTTGACCAAGCGGGGGGTTCTGCCAATATCTCAACCATGAGCGCTCTGACCGAACGGCCCCATGGTCCCTCTGGAGCGCCTGTCGAAGCAGCAACAGGATCGCGTTCGGCGGTCACTTCGGGCGCTTCTTCTCTCGCGCGCGGCGCCGAGGTCGTGCGCGCCGCGTTGCGCAACCTGCCGCTTTCGCCTGGCGTTTACCGCATGCTCGACCGGCACGGCGAGCCGCTCTATGTCGGCAAAGCCAAGAGCCTTCGCAAGCGCGTCGCGGCCTATGTCAAGGTCGACCGGCTTCCGGTTCGTCTACAACGCATGGTTGCGGCGACCACGAGCTTGGAAATCGTTTCGACCCGAAGCGAGGTCGAGGCGCTGTTGCTCGAGAGCAACCTGATCAAGAAGCTCAAGCCGCGCTACAACATCACGCTGAGGGACGACAAGTCGTTCCCCTATATCCTGATCACCGGCGATCACGACTGGCCCCAAGTCGTCAAATATCGCGGCGCTCGATCGCGCCAGGGCGAATATTTTGGTCCTTTCGCGTCGGCTGGCGCGGTCAATCAGACGATCAACGCGCTGCATCGCGCCTTCCATCTGCGCTCGTGCAGCGATTCTATCTTCGAGAGCCGTACGCGCCCCTGCCTGCAGTATCAAATCAAGCGCTGCAGCGCGCCATGTGTCGGCCGCATCACCAAGAACGCCTATGCAACGATGGTCGACGAAGCGCGACAGTTCCTTTCGGGGCGAAGCCAGGAGATTCAGGAGAAACTCACCCACCAAATGGTCGCGGCGAGCGAAACACTCGCGTTCGAAACCGCGGCGGCTTACCGCGATCGCATTCGCGCCATGACGTTGATCCAAGCGCGCCAAGGCATCAACGTGGTGGGCCTTGGCGATGCCGATGTCATCGCGGCCTATACCGAGGCCGGCGAGGCATGCGTCCAAGCGTTTTTCTTCCGCAACGGCCAGAATTTCGGCAACCGCGCCTATTTTCCGAAACACACCGACGACGCCTCGACCGCCGACGTGCTGGCCGCCTTCCTCGGTCAATTCTACCAGAGTCACACGCCGCCGCCTTTGGTGCTGGTCAACCAGGCGCTACCCGAGGCCGCCTTGATTGAGAGCGCGCTTTCTCAGTGCGCCGAGGCCCGTGTCAAGCTCGTCGCGCCGGAGCGTGGCGATAAGTTGAAGCTGGTCGAAAGCGCGCTGCGCAATGCGCGCGAGGCGCTTGGCCGGCGGTTGGCGGAGAGCGCGACCCAGCGGAGCCTGCTTGAGGGGCTTGCTCAGGCATTGGACCTCGACGAGGCGCCGACGCGTATCGAAATCTATGATAACAGCCATGTCCAAGGCGCCAACGCGGTCGGCGCCATGGTCGTCGCGGGACCGGAAGGTTTCATCAAGAGCGCCTATCGCACCTTCAACATCAAGCTCGCGAGTGCCGAGGCGGGCGCGGCGAAGATCACGCCGGGCGACGATTATGGTATGATGCGTGAAGTGTTCGGCCGGCGCTTCGGCCGGCTGCTCAGAGAGGATCCCGAGCGAAATCACGGGGCATGGCCCGATCTCGTGCTGATCGATGGCGGCGCCGGGCAGCTTGCCCAGGCGGTTGAGGTGCTCGGCCAACTCGGCATAGGCGGCGTCACGCTCGCCGCAGTCGCCAAAGGGCCCGAGCGCGACGCAGGCAAAGAGCGTATCTTCATGACGGGTCGCGCGCCGATCGAGTTCGATCCGAGGGACCCGGTGCTCTACTTCGTGCAGCGCTTGCGCGACGAGGCGCACCGCTTTGCCATCGGCACACATCGCGCGCGACGCGCCAAGGCCGCAAAGGGCTCGGCGCTGGATGAGATCGCGGGCATCGGCCCGACACGCAAACGCGCGCTTCTCCATCATTTCGGTTCGGCGCGCGCCGTGTCGCAGGCCGGGATCGATGATCTGATACGCGTTACTGGAATTTCGGCGGCGACCGCGAGGCTGATTTATGACCATTTCCACCCGACGCCGGCGCGCTGAAGCAATGCGGAGAAGCGGATCATCGGGCCTGGTCACGCTGCCAAACGGGCTGACCTTGGCGCGCATCGCGGCGGTGCCTGGAATGGTCGGCCTGCTTTATCTCGACCAGCCCGCGGCCGCCTTTGCCTGCTTCGGCGTCTTCGTCGCGGCCAGTGTGACCGATTTCTTCGACGGCTATCTCGCGCGCCGGCTCGACCAGATGTCGGAGTTCGGCCGCGTCCTTGACCCGATCGCCGACAAGCTTCTGGTCGCGGTCGCCCTGATCATGCTGGCGGCGTTCGACCAAGCCCCCTTGATCGCGGTTGTCGCCATCATCGGACGGGAGTTGTTCATCTCGGGCCTGCGCGAAGCCCTGGCCGGCCGCATCACGCTGCCGGTGACCTGGCTCGCCAAATGGAAAACCGCGAGCCAGATGGGCGCGGTGGCGCTTCTCTTGATCGCGCCGGGTCTCGGTATCGACGCGCTGGCCTCGGCCGGCGAAGGGCTGCTGTGGCTGGCGGTCGGGCTGAGCTGGGTCACCGCCATCGACTATGTTCGGCATGTTTGGCGCGCGAGCGCGGGCGCCAAGCCCAAAGCGTGAGACATGCGTATCCTTGGCATCGCAGGGTTTAGTGGCAGCGGCAAGACGACGCTGTTGACTGGGATCCTGCCATTGTTGACCGCACGCGGGCTCGAGGTTGCGACGCTGAAACACGCCCACCACGGCTTCGATCCTTTGCCCGTCAACCACGCGAGCCAAGATTGGCGTATCGCCGGCGCGCGAGAAATCGTGCTTGCCGCGCCTGAGCGATATTTGCTCCTGCATGAATTGCGAGGCGAACCGGAGCCAGCCTTCGAGGCGGTTCTGCCCCTCCTTTCACCGATCGATCTCCTCCTGATCGAGGGCTATAAATTCGCCGAGCACGACAAGATCGAGGTATTTCGCCACGACAAGGGCGCGCCCTTGCTTGCCGCGACCGATGGCCGTGTCATCGCCTTGGTGACGGATTGCGGCCGGCCCGCCGGCTTGCCAGCGGCGCGCGCGATCCCGATCTTCGAAATCGACGACATCGTTTCGATTGCACGGTTTGTCGCGGGCCTGTGCGGCGTCAGCCCGAAGGCACGCTCCATCGCCGCCGCTCCGTGTTAAGCTGACCCCCCATTCGAGAGCGCCGATGAAACTGCTTTATTTCGCCTGGTTGCGTCAGCGCATCGGCCACACGGCCGAAGAAATCGCCGTGCCGCCCGAGATCAAGACCGTGCGCGAATTGATCGTTTGGCTCAAGGCGCGCGGCCCCGGCTACGCCGCCGCGCTCGATGATCTGAGCGTGGTGCGTGCGGCGGTGAACCAGGACTATGTGCCGCTTGATCATCCGGTGAGGAATGCCGATGAGGTCGCCTTCTTCCCGCCGGTCACGGGGGGTTGAGAGACCATGATCCGCGTGCAGCGCAAGGATTTCGATGTCGGCGCCGAGATCGCGAAACTGGGCGCCGGCAATCATGCGATCGGCGGCATAGCGAGTTTCATCGGCACGGTGCGCGAGGGCGCGAGCCATGATGGCGCGGCGAGCCATATCGGCGCGATCACGCTCGAACATTATCCGGGCATGACCGAGCGGCAACTGAAAGCAATCGAGGGCGAGGCGCGGGCGCGCTGGACGCTTGATGCGTGCCTGATCATTCACCGTTATGGCCGGCTTGAGCCGGGCGAGCGCATCGTGCTCGTGGTGACCGCTTCGTCGCACCGTCAGGCCGCGTTGGAGAGTTGCGCGTTCTTGATCGACTGGCTCAAGACCAAGGCGCCGTTTTGGAAACTCGAAGATACGGCCGAAGGCGCGCATTGGGTCGAGGCGCGCGCGAGCGACGATCAAGCCACCGCGCGTTGGCAGACCCCACCCAAAGCGGCCGAGTAAGCGCTGCCGCGACAATCTTGATCTTCTGGGGGGCTCAATGGCGATCAAACAGGCGCGCGTGAAGTTATTCGACGGTTGCGCGCTCAATTATCTCGAAGCCGGGCGCGGCGAGCCCTTGGTCTTCATCCCCGGTTGGTCGCAGACCGCCGAGCAATATCGCGCGCAACTTGACGACCTATCGAACCGCTTTCATGTCTTCGCGTTCGATCTGCGCGGCCATGGCGATTCGGATAAGCCGACGACCGGCTATCGCATGCACCGTTTGGCGCGCGACGTGCGCGAGACGCTCGCCCGGCTCGATCTCGATAGCGTGACCTTGGCCGGGCATTCGATGGGCTCCTCGGTGATCTGGTGCTATCACGACTTGTTCGGGCCCGAGCGGCTGAAGCGCGTCATCTTCGTCGATCAAGGCGCGTGCAATGTTTATCACCCGAGTTGGAGCGAGGCCGAGCGCCTCGAAGCCGGCGCGGTCTTCACGGCGCAATCGCTGCACGATACCGCGATCGCGCTGGCCGGGCCGGAGGGCGTGCGGACCACCGAGAATTTCGTGCGCACCGCGTTCTTCACCAAGGCCTATCCGGCCGAGCGGCTCGCCTGGGTGATCGCGGAAAATCTCAAAATGCCGCGCATGGCTGCCGCCAAGTTGATCCTCAATCATTGTATGCAGGATTGGCGCGACGTAATTCCGACCATTCGTCTGCCGACGCTTGTCGTGGGCGGTGCCGCGAGCCTGTTCGACCCGAAATCACAAACCTGGATCGCCGATCAGATTCCGGGCGCGCGGGCTGAAATCTTCGCCGCCGATGAAGGCGGCAGCCATTTCATGTTTCTCGAGAACCCGACACGCTTCAACGCGCTGGTGCGCGCGTTCATGACCGAGTGCTGATCAGCTCGGCTGTCTGACCAGCGCGTCGTAATCGGCCATCAGGTTCCGCGTGATCGGGCCGACCTGATAATTATGCTGGTCGATCTCGCCAACCGGCGTCACCTCGGCGGCGGTGCCGGTCAGGAACACCTCGTCGGCCGTGGCAAGCTCGGCCGGCATGATGGCGCGCTCGGTGACCGTGACACCGCGCTTGCGCGCCAGATCCATCACGGTCCGCCGCGTGATGCCATCGAGAAAACAATCGGGCGTCGGCGTGTGCAGCGCGCCGTCCTTGGCGAGAAAGACATTCGCCCCGGTCGCCTCGGCGAGCTGGCCGCGATAATCCAACATCAGGGCGTCGTGATAGCCCTTGGCCTCGGCCTTGTGCTTGGAGAGCGTGCAGATCATGTAAAGCCCGGCGGCCTTGGCCTTGACCGGCGCGGTATCCGGCGCCGGGCGGCGCCAATCGGAGATCGTCAGCTTGATGCCCTTGGTGCGCGCCTCGTCGCCGAAATAGCGCGGCCACTGCCAGGCCGCGATGGCGACATGGATTTTGGTCTGCTGCGCGGCGACGCCCATTTGCTCGGGTCCGCGCCAGGCGATCGGGCGAACATAGCCATCGACGATCTTGTTGGCCTTGATCACAGCGTTGCACGCGGCGTCGATCTGATCGCGGCTATAGGGGATCTCGAAGCCAAGCTGACCGGCCGAGAAAAAGAGCCGCTCGGTGTGGGGCCTGAGCTTGAAGATGCGCCCCTCATAGGCGCGCTCGCCCTCGAACACGGCGCTGGCATAATGCAGTGCATGGCTCAGCACGTGGATCTTCGCGGCGCGCCAGTCGACCAGCTGGCCATCGAGCCAGATAACGCCGTCGCGATCGTCATAGGGGATCAAATCGGCCATGGCGCACGTTGTCCTTACGCTGACGCTGGGCGTGTCGGCGCTGCGGTAGCACCAACGCTATTGCCTTGCCTAGCATCGGCGGGTATTTAAGTCAACATGGCTGACATAAATACCGGGCCAAACCCGCTGTTCTTGCGCGAGGACCAGCTCCATCAGGCCATGGAGCTGCTGTTCTATGCCTACCGCGATTTCACCGCCGAGTGCGACGCCATGTTGGCGACCTACGGCTTTGGCCGCGCCCACCACCGCGTGATCTATTTCGTCGGGCGTTATCCGGCGCTCTCGGTCAGCGAGCTTTTGGGCATCCTTCGCATCACCAAGCAAAGCCTGTCGCGCGTCTTGGGCGAGCTGGTCGAACAGGGCTTCGTCTCCTCGCGTCCAGGCCCGACCGACCGGCGCCGGCGCGTCCTGGAGCTGACCGAGAAGGGCCGCGTGCTCGAAAGCCGGCTCTCGACCATACAGCGCGCCTGCATCGCGCGGGCCTATCGCGAGGCTGGCGGCGAGGCGGTCGCCGGCTTTCGCAAGGTGCTGCTCGGCATCTTGAACGGCGACGACCGTAGACGCTTCGAGCGCGGCGCCTAGGCGCGTCAGGGCCGCGACCCTATAATCCCACGGCATGAAAAGCGAAAGCGGTGGCGCCGAGAGCGCGGACGGCGAGGCCCGGCACATCCTCGTGGTCGACGATGACGATCGCCTGCGCGCGTTGATCGCGCGTTATCTGGGCGATCAGGGCTATCGCGTGACGGGTGCCAAGGACGCAAAAGATGCCAAGGCGAAACTGGCCGGCATGGCGTTCGACCTGATCGTGGTCGACGTCATGATGCCGGGCCAGAACGGCATAGAGTTGACCCGCGCGTTGCGCGATACGCTCGATTTGCCGATCCTGATGCTGACCGCCATGGGCGAGCCCGAAGATCGAATCGCCGGCCTCGAAGCCGGCGTTGACGACTATCTCGCGAAGCCGTTCGAGCCGCGCGAGCTGGTCTTGCGCATCGCGACCATCCTGCGCCGTGCCGCGCCGCGCACGCCGGCCATCGAGCCGGTGGCATCACCGCTCAAGCTCGGCTCATTCCGCTTCGACCGCAATCGCGATCTTCTCCTCAACGACGATGCGCCGGTCAGGCTGACCACGGCCGAGGCGGGGCTGCTTCGCATTTTCGCCGCGGCGCCGGGGCGAACGCTGAGCCGCGACGCGCTTTGCGAGGAGATCGGCGCGGACCCGACGGGGCGCGCCCTCGACGTGCAGATCATTCGCCTCAGGCGCAAGATCGAAGCCAATCCGAAAGAGCCGCGCTACCTCGTGACGGTCTGGGGCGAGGGCTATGCGCTTCGTCCCGATCCCGACGGTTGAGCGTCCGGCTCATGCCACGACCCCTGCCATGCGCCAGCTGAAACAGCTCCTGCCGAAAAGTCTGTTCTGGCGCTCCTTCCTGATCGTGCTGATCCCGGTCGTGCTGCTGCAGGGCGCGGTCGCGCTGATCTTCATCGACCGGCACATCGAGAATACGACGCGCCGGCTGGCGGCGGGCGTGGCGGGCGATGTCGCGTTCCTGCTCGATTCGCTGCGCGTGATCGACGATCCGTCACTGCGGCAATGGACCGTGCAGCGCGCCCACGAAGCGCTCCAAATCACGCTGGATCGGACCGAAGCGAGCGCCGCCGAGCCGCTGGTCGCCGGACGCGACAGCGGCTTCGTCACGGAGGCGCTTTATCGCGCGCTGTTCGAGCACCTGCGCGTTCCGATCGAGGTGCGCGAGGCGCGCGCCATCCAGCGTTTCGTCATGCGCGTCGGCTTGCCGGAAGGCACCGCGACCTTGACCGTCGCGCGCAAGCGCCTGGAAAGCACGACGACCCACATCTTCTTTACCTGGATGGTCGGCGCGGCGGTTTTGTTCACCGGCGTCGCGGTGATTTTCCTGCGCAATCAATTGCGGCCGATCTCGCGTCTGGCGCGCGCCGCGGAGGCTTTCGGCAAAGGCCGGCCCGTGACCTGGCTCAAGCCCTCGGGCGCCGCCGAAGTCCGCCAGGCGACCGCGGCGTTTCTCGAAATGCAGCACCGCATCACGCGCCAGATTACCCAGCGCACGGAGATGCTGGCCGGCGTCTCGCACGACCTGCGCGCGCCCTTGACCCGCATGCGGCTCGAGCTGGCACTGCTGGCTTCGAGCAAAAGTCGGCACGAGGCCGACATCCGGGCGCTCGAAGCCGATGTCGTCGAGATGGAGCACATGATCGACGAATACATCGCCTTCGCGCGCGGCCAGGAGGGCGAGGCGCCGGTCGAGACCGATCTCGCCGCGCTGCTCGACGACGTGGTGGAGGGGGCGAGCCGGCGCGGCGCCTCGATCGCGCTTCAAACCGAACGGCCGCTCGCGGTCACGCTGCGCCCGGGCGCGATGAAGCGCTGCATCACCAATCTGGTCGACAACGCGATCCGCTATGGCGGCGCGGTCAAGGTCGCGACGCTACGGCGCGGCGCGGCGATCGAGATCGCCGTCGAGGACGATGGCCCGGGCATTCCGGAAGCCGACCGCGAACGGGTCTTCCGCCCGTTCGTGCGGCTCGACGCCTCGCGCGACCCCAATCGCGGCGGCACCGGCCTTGGCCTCACCATCGCGCGCGACATCGCGCGTGGCCATGGCGGCGATCTGACCTTGAGCGAAGCGGAAGGCGGCGGCGTGCGCGTGGTGCTGAGATTGCCGGTCTGATCAGAACAACCGCGCGCCATTGGGCACCGGGCGGTCGGGCGCGATGAGCACGATGCGGCCCTTGGCATCGGGAAAGCCCAGGACCAGAACCTCGGAAAGAAACGGGCCGATCTGGCGCGGCGCGAAATTGACCACGGCGGCGACCTGGCAGCCGATCAACGCCGCCGGCGCATAATGTTCGGTGATCTGAGCCGAGCTTTTCTTCATGCCAAGCTCGGCGCCGAAATCGATCCAGAGCTTGAACGCCGGCTTGCGGGCCTCGGGGAACGGCTCGGCGCGCACCACCGTGCCGACCCGAACATCGACCTTCAAGAACTCGTCGAAGCTGATCGTCGCGCTCAAGCTCAGGCCGGCCTCGGCGCGTCGCTCGGCTCGGGCCGCGCCCTGCCGCGCACCAGACGGATCAACCGGTCGATGCGCCGGAGGTGACCATCGAGCGCCTTCATCGTGCGCGCCATATCCGGGCTGTCGTCGCTCAGCCAGACCCGCCAGGCGTCGAGATAGACCAACGCGAGCCCTTTGCGCCGGAGCGCGCCGCATGGGCCCGACGACGAAATCCCCGCGGCTTCGAGCATCGCCGCCATCGAGCGGCGCAACAGACAGGCGCCGACCAGGCCCGCCTCCGCATCGCCGAGCGAGCCGCGCAGGATGGAGCGCAGAGCCTCTTTGTGCGGCGCAAGCGCATCGAAGCGGCGCATCAGGACATCGAACAGGCGCTCATGGGCCGGACGATCGGCGAGCGCCTGGTCGCGCGCGGCCATGACCTGTGAATCGATGCGCCGGCTAAAGCCCGCGAGCAACGCCGCCTTGGATGAGTAGGCCTCGAACAGAGCCGCGAGCGTCAGGCCGGCTCGTTCGGCCACCATCTCGAGCGTGACCTCACGCCAGGATCGCTCGGCCGCGAGCGCCAACGCGGCCTCGATCGGATCACTGGTTTCGCGGGTCTTCCTGGCTCGCTTCGGCATGATCGCTGAATGCTAGGCCGCGACGCCGACGCGGTCAAACCGCTCAGCGCGCAAGCTCGCGCGAGCGACTCGTCGCGGCGGCGACGGCGCGGGCCATGAGCGGACCGAGACCGTCGGACGCCAGCAAAACCTCGAGCGCGGCCTGGGTCGTGCCGCCGGGGCTGGTCACGTTGCGGCGGAGCTCGGCCGGCGCGGTGCCCGATTCGAGCGCGAGCGCGCCCGAGCCCGCGACCGTGACGAGGGCGAGCCGCGCGGCCAAGGGCACCGGCAGGCCCGACTCGACGCCCGCCGCAGCGAGCGCTTCGATGAGCAAGAAGACATAGGCCGGCCCGCTGCCCGAAACCGCGGTCACGGCATCTATCAGCGCTTCGTCTTCGACCCAGGCGACCTCGCCGACCGCGCCAAGCAATTCCGTGGCGCGCTCGCGCATCGCTGGGCTGACGCCCGCGCTTGGACAAGCGACCGTGATACCGCGCCCAATCGCCGCCGGGGTGTTCGGCATGGCCCGCACGATCGGCACCGCGCCGAGTGTCTTAGTGAACGAGCCGATCGTGCGGCCCGCCGCGATCGACAGCACGAGCGCGCCAGCGCCGGCCAGAGCGCGATAGGCCGGGAGGACGGTTTCCATGATTTGCGGTTTGACCGCCAGCACCAGCACGCCGGGCATGAACCCGGCTGGCAGCGCCCCGACATCGCTCACGATACGGGCGCCGAGTGCGCTGAGCCGCGAAGCGGTCGCCGCATCGGGCTCGACCACGACGGCATCATTCGGCTTGAGCGTGCCGCGCAGCCAGCCGGAGAGCAGCGCGCCGCCCATTTTGCCGCCACCGACCAGGACGACGCCCGGCGGCAGCGTTTGGCGCGCGGTCATGTGCTCAGGCTTGGCCCGCGGTTTCGAAAACCGCGGCCTCGATCGCCTCGGCCGCCGTCTTGCCAGCCCAGATGACGTGCTGAAACGCCGGATAGAACCGCTCGCATTCGGCGATCGCGGTCCGAATCAGGTCTTCAATCTGGTCGTTGGTCGGGGGCAAGCCCCCGCGAAACAACATGGCATGCCGGAAGGTCGGCTGGCCTTCGTCGAGCCAAAGGTCGAAATGACCGATCCAGAGCCGCTCATTGATCATCGCGAGCAGCGGGAACACGCGCTCGCGCATTTCGCGCGGCACCCGCATGTCGAAGGCGCAGGAAAAATGCAGCCCCTCGATATCGGGCCGGTAGGCAAACCAAAGCTGATAGGCGCACCAGCGGCCGGCATACTCCGCCGCGAGGTCGTCCTCGCCGCAGCGTTCGAACGGCAGCTCGTTCAGGGCAATCACCTGCTCGACGACGTCGACCGGATTGTGGACGACATCGGCGATCGCCGCCTGCATGCGGGCCATGGCGTTCCCCTCTGCCTCCGAATCGGGAGGTCAACATCTAGGAGCCGCGTGACTGGCTACCCCTAGACCTGATCCCGCACACCATAATTGGGGGGAACGCCAAAACAAAGCGCAAAATGTTGCGCTGCCGGGGTTGTCAACTTTGTGTTTTTTCGGGCCCAAGCGCCGCCTCGAGGCGCGTCAGTCGCTCCTGAAGCGCCTCCTGCTCGGTCCGCGCCTTGACGGCCATGGCCTTGACCGCCTCGAATTCGTCGCGGCCGACCACCTCCATGGCCGAAAGCGCGCGCTCGACCTGCCGGCGGAACAAGGCCTCGACCTCGTGGCGCGCGCCCTGGGCCGTTCCCATCGCGCCGCCGAACAGGCGGGCGAGGTCGTCGAGCAAACGGCTGTCGATTTGCATATGGCCGCCTCCTATGGGTGCATTGCCGTCAGCCCACTATGGGAAGCGGCCGGCAGCCCGGCAACCGTAACTTGCCGCGCTCGAGTCCCACGCCTATAACCGCGCCATGATCGTGATCACGGGCGGCGCCGGCTTCATCGGCTCGAACCTCGTGGCGGGGCTCGAAGAGCGTGGCGCCAAGGAGTTCGTCGTTTGCGACACCCTTGGGCACGGCGACAAATGGCGCAACATCGCGAAGCGCGAGTTGGCCGACATCGTTCCGCCCGACCGGTTGATCGATTATCTGAACGCACGGCGCGGTCGGATCGAAGCGATCTTCCATTTGGGCGCGATCTCGACCACGACGGAGACCGACGCCGACCTGATCATCCGCACCAACTTTACGGGCAGTCTCGCGCTCTGGAACCATTGCGCGGCGAACGGCGTCCCCTTCATCTATGCGTCGTCGGCCGCGACCTATGGCGACGGCACGTCGGGGTTCGACGACGACGGCACGGTCGCCGGGCTCAGGCCGCTGCGCCCGCTCAATCCCTATGGCTGGAGCAAGCACCTGTTCGACCGACGGGTCGCGCGCCTGGTCGCGGAGCGCGAGGCGACGCCGTCGCAATGGGCTGGGCTCAAATTCTTCAACGTCTACGGACCGAACGAGTACCACAAAGGCTCGATGCGGAGCGTGGTGGCGACCAATTTCCCCGCGGCGCGCGAGGCACGGCCAATTCGTCTGTTCAAATCCTACCGTGCCGGGTTTGCCGATGGCGGGCAGAAGCGTGATTTCGTTTGGGTCGGCGACTGTGTCGAGGTGATGCTCTGGCTCCTGGTCACGCCGAGCATCAGCGGACTGTTCAACATCGGCACCGGGCGGGCGCGTAGTTTCTATGACCTCGCCGCCGCGCTTTATGGCGCACTCGGCCGCGCGCCGCTCATCGACTATGTCGACATGCCGGAATCGCTCAGGCCACGCTATCAATACTTCACCGAGGCACGTCCCGAGCGCTTGCGTGCGGCCGGCTACGCGGCTCCGTTCACCTCGCTCGAAGATGGCGTGCGCGATTACGTGACCAACTACCTCCTCAACGACGATCCCTATCGCTGATGCTTGCCATCGGATTTCCCGCGATCGATCCGGTGCTGGTCGAAATCGGACCAGTCTCGATCCGCTGGTATGCGCTCGCCTATGTCGTGGGTCTCCTCATCGGTTGGCGCTATGTGCGCTATCTCGGGCGCACGCGCTTCGAGGGCCTCGCGCCGCGGGCGATCGACGATCTCCTGATCTGGTGCACGCTTGGCGTCGTGCTCGGTGGCCGGCTCGGCTATGTGCTATTCTACCAGCCGAGCCATTTCATCGCACATCCCGAGGAGATCCCGCTGATTTGGCAGGGCGGCATGTCGTTTCATGGCGGCATGCTCGGCACCGTCGTCGCGCTGATCGGCTTCGCCCGCGCGCGCAAGATCAGCGTGCTCAAGATCGCCGACGTGGTCGCCTGCGCGGTACCGATCGGGCTCTTTTTCGGGCGCATCGCGAACTTCATCAATGGCGAGCTCTATGGTCGGGTCAGCGATGTGCCATGGGCCATGGTCTTTCCAAATGGCGGGCCGGAGCCACGGCATCCGAGCCAGCTCTACCAAGCCATGATGGAGGGCGTGCTGGCATTCGCGCTGCTGACCGCGCTGGTGCATTTGACTCGCGCTTCGGCGCGCCCAGGCCTGCTCACCGGCGCATTCCTGGCCAGCTACGCCGTAGCGCGCATCATCGGCGAGTTGTTTCGTGAGCCCGACGCCGATTTCGGCTTCATCGTCGCCGGCATCACGATGGGCCAAGTGCTCTCACTGCCGATGCTGGTGCTCGGTGCGTTTCTGCTCTACCGCGCGCGACCGGTGCGCGATCTCCACGCCAAAAGATGAGCGGGTTTCCCGACTATCTGCGCGCGCTCATCGGATCCGAAGGGCCGCAGCCGCTCGAACGCGTCATGGCGGAGGCGCTCGGCCATCCGGCGCACGGCTACTATGTTGGCCGTGATCCGTTCGGCACGGCCGGCGACTTCGTCACCGCGCCCGAGATCAGCCAGATGTTTGGCGAGTTCATCGGCCTTTGGTGCGTCGCCAGCTTCGAGCAAATGGGCGCGCCGACGCGGTTCAGATTGATCGAGCTCGGGCCGGGGCGCGGCACGCTGATGGCCGACGCGCTCCGCGCTTCGAGCCGAATGGCGCGGTTCCATGACGCGCTTGAGATTCACCTTGTCGAGACCAGCCCCGTACTGCGTCGCACGCAGCGCACGACGCTCGGCGACCGTCGCGTGACGTGGCATGATCGGCTTGACGATGTTCCGGACGGCGCGGCAATCATCCTCGCCAACGAATTCTTCGACGCGCTGCCGGTGCGCCAACTCGTGACCACGCCCGAGGGCTGGCGCGAGCGGGCGGTGTCACTCGACGACGACGGCGCGACCTTTCGCTTCGCGACTGCCACACGTGCGCCGTCCGCCGTGCCCGCCTGGCTGCCGCCGGCGGCGCGGTTGCCGTTGGGCTCGGTCGCCGAGCACTCACCCGCGCGCGAGGCCACCGTCGCGATGGTCGGCGCGCGGCTCGCGTCTTTCGGCGGCGCCGCGCTGATCATTGATTACGGCCACGCGGCAAGCGCCCCTGGCGATACGCTGCAGGCGGTGCGCGCGCATCGTATGGTGCCGGTGCTTGAGGCGCTGGGCGACGCGGACCTGACCGCGCACGTCGATTTCGCGGCGCTCGCAGGTGTGGCGCGGACACACGGTGCGAAGTCATGGGGCCCGATCACGCAAGGCCGCTTTCTCACGACATTAGGGATCGAGGCCCGTGCGGCGCGGCTTTCCGCCGGCGCGACGCTCGATCAGGCAAGCGCGGTCGAAGCGGCATGGCATCGCCTGACCGCACACGAGATGATGGGCAGACTGTTCAAGGTGCTCGCCCTGACCCCCAGGAATGCAGCGGCGCCGGCCGGATTTGAAGGACTTAAGGGCACGAGCGAAGCCGCGGAGGCGGCCCTAGCCCATGGTTGAGCCGATTCGCCATGAACTACTCGACGGTCTGAGGGGCGGATGCATCAGACACGGTTTTTTCGGCCGCACCGGTGGCGTCAGCAAGGGCGTCTACGGCTCGCTCAATTGCGGGCTCGGCTCGCGCGACGATACGGAATTGGTGCGCGAGAACCGCGCCCGCGCGCTCATGGCGCTTGGCGTACCGGGCGTCCCATTGTTGACGCCCTATCAAGTGCATTCGCCGCGCGCCCTGGTGGTGCGTGCGCCCTGGGGTGAGGGCAAGCCACCCGATGCCGATGCCCTCGCGACCGATGTGCCTCATCTCGCGATCGGTGTGCTCGCGGCAGATTGCGTGCCGGCTTTGCTCGCCGATGAAGAGGCGAGCGTGATCGGTGCCGCGCATGCGGGGTGGAAAGGCGCGATCGGCGGCGTGCTCGAAGCCGCGGTCGAGGCCATGACCAGCCTCGGCGCCAAGCCGTCACGCATCGTTGCGGTGCTCGGCCCGTCGATCGCGGCGGCGTCCTATGAAGTCGGTTCGGAATTTCCGGCGCCGTTCCTCGCGCGTAATCCCGATTGGGCGGATTTGTTCCGGCCCGCGCCACGCGCCGACCATCTATTGTTCGATTTACCTGGTTATTGTCTGCGCCGCCTGCGCGCGCTTGGCCTACGTGCCGCCGAGGCGAGTGGGCACGACACTTTCGCCGCCCATGATCGCTTCTTCAGCTATCGGCGTACCTGCCATGCCGGCGAGACCGACTATGGCCGCAACCTATCGACGATCGTGCTTTCGCCTTTAGGCGCGCCTAATACGCCAGCTCGGTGAAGACCGGATCGACCGAGCGGTTCCAGCGCGTCTCATAGGCATCGAGCAGCGCCTCGGCCGCCGTGCGCCCGGTCGCCAATATCTCTTCGAGCGGCGCCAGATATTCTGTCTCATCGGCCGAGCTCTTGCCCTTGCGCGCGCGCCGTTTGAGACCGCCATGCGCGATCACCACCATGTCGCGCGCGATCTCAAGCCCGCCGCGCCCGCCAATGCCCGCTTTGAAACCGATCGTCGGCACTTCGGCGCGTAGTTTGACGATCGCCTCCGTCGACCAGCCCTTGCAAAGCTGCTGCGCCTCGTCGAGCGCGATCGAATCATAGAGGAGCCCGGTCCAAAGCGCCGGCAATGCGCACAGGCGCCGCCACGGCCCACCATCGGCGCCACGCATCTCGATATAGCGCTTCAGCCGCACTTCGGGAAACAGCGTGGTCAAATGATCGTCCCAATCAGCGAGCGTTGGCCGCGCGCCAGGCAGACCGGGTAATTTACCGGCCAGGAAATCGCGAAAAGATTGACCCGCCACGTCAATATATTGGCCGTCCCGCATGACGAAATACATCGGTGTGTCGAGGGCATAGTCGACATAGCGCTCGAAACTCATGCCCGCATCGAACACAAACGCCGGAATGCCGCAGCGGTCCGGGTCGGTATCGGTCCAAATATGGCTGCGATAGCTCAAATAGCCGGATGGCTTGCCTTCGACGAACGGCGAATTGGCGAACAGCGCGGTCGCGATCGGCTGCAAGGCCATGCCGACCTGCATCTTGCGCACCATGTCGGCTTCGGATTGGTGGTCGAGATTGACCTGCACCGTGCAGGTGCGCGTCATCATATCGAGCCCGAGCGAGCCTTTGAGCGGCATGTACCGGCGCATTATTTTGTAGCGCCCTTTCGGCATCCAGGGGATCTCATCGCGCCGCCATTTGGGCTGCATACCAAGACCGAGAAAGCCGACGCCAAGCTCCTTCGCCACTTCGCTCACTTGCGCGAGGTGGGTGTTGAGCTCATTGCACGTTTGATGGAGGTTCTCGACCGGCGCGCCGGAAAGCTCGAACTGCCCGCCCGGCTCAAGCGACACCGCCTGACCATCAAATGACAGCGCGATGACATTGTCGCCCTCATAGATGGGTTTCCAGCCAAAGCGCGTGAGGCCCTCCAACATGGCGCGGATGCCCGCCGGCCCGTCATAGGGCAGCGGGCGCAGATCATCGAGACGGAAGCCGAATTTCTCGTGCTCCGTACCGATGCGCCACGCCGATGGCGGCTTGCAGCCCGATTCGAGGTGGGCGACCAGCGCGCGCCTGTTCTCGACCGGCTCCTGTGACGCCTTGGAAGGTCCGCTCATAGACTTGGGTCGCCTCCCTTAAGGAAACAGAGCCCGGGCAACGGGCCCGGGGTGCTTCCCTTACGACGAATCCGGGGCAAGCCGCAAGCGACCGAAAGAGTATATTCCGACCAAGCTGGACCAGTTGCGTTGCGTCGTGGCGAGGCGAGCCGCCAGGCGCGACGCGTCGTGCGCCAATGCGCACGCAGGGCGTGCGACGAGCGATGCGGGGCCATCGGTCGAGCGGCGCAACGAAGCGGGCGCCCGCCGCGGCGCAACCCGCAGGGCCAGGGCCTTTTGCGTCGCGGGTTCGTCGCAGGGCTCGCCCGTAGGCCCCGCTACGCACTTCGCCCTGTTTCTGCCCGCGACGCAAAATTCCTCCGGCGCAACTGATTCACCTTGGTCGGAACATGCTCTAGGTGACCACGGGCGACGCCCGCCTCGGGGCCGTGCTAATCTTCGCCCGTCGCATTCGGCGCGGCAGCCACGCGAGGCACGCATGACCGTCATCTATATTCTGATCGGCGTTGCGGCATTTCTGCTGCTCATGCTGATCGTCTTGTTCAACCGCCTGGTGGCCGGACGCAATCAGGTTGAATCCGCATGGCAGCAGATCGACGTGCAGTTGCGGCGGCGTTACGATTTGATCCCCAATCTGGTCCAAGTGGTCAAGGACTACATGGGCTATGAGCGCGAGACGCTCGAAGCGGTGGTGAACGCGCGCAATTCCGCGATGAAGGCCCACGACGGCGGCACGCGCGAGCAACAGATCGCCGCCGAGAATGTGCTCAGCGGTGCGCTTGGCAAGATGTTCGCGCTGAGCGAGGCCTATCCCGACCTCAAGGCCAATACAAATGTGAGCCAGCTGCAAGAGGAATTGACCACCACCGAGAACAAGATCGCCTTCGCGCGCCAGTTCTACAATGATTCGGTCGAGGCGCAGAACACGCGGGTCGAATCCTTCCCGTCGAACCTGATCGCCGGTTGGTTCCGCTTCCAACGCCATCCCTATTTCGAAACGCCACCGGAAACCCGCGAGGCGATCAAGGTTACGCTGCGCTGAAGGAGCGCGTACCGCACCATGGCCCGCCTCTCGGTCCCTGAAGTGCGCGCGAGCCGTTCGACCGATGCGGCGCCGGGAAGCACCGATTTTGCCGCGGCGATCGCCGCCAACAAACGCAACACGTTTTGGCTCTGTGTTCTCTTGACGCTGCTGGGCATGGCGTTTGGCGGCGCCGTGGGCTTTGCGGTTGGCTATTATGGGCCGCCCGAGGCGATCGTGACGGTCGTCATTCTCGGCGCCATCGTCATGCTCGTGATCAGCATGATCGCGATTTCGGTCGCATTGAGTTTCGGGGGCTCCGTCGTCTCCCGAATCGCCGGGGCGACCGATGTGAGTGCCGAAGCCGAGCCACAGCTTCACAACGTGGTCGAGGAAATGTGCATCGCCGCCGGCCTGCCCAAGCCGCGCATCGTGGTGATCGAGACGCCGGCGCTCAACGCCTTCGCCGCCGGGAGGAGCCCCGAGAAGGCCGTCGTCGGCGTCACGCGCGGCCTGCTCGAGACCATGAACCGCGACGAATTGCAGGGCGTGATCGCGCACGAGATGAGCCATGTCGGCAATCGCGACACGCTCTATATGACCGCGGTCGCGGTTCTGGTCGGGCTGATCGTGTTGCTCTGCGACGTCATGCGGCGCTTCGGCTATCACGCGGCGCGCGGCGGCGGCCGGCGGAGCACGGGGTCAGGCTCATTGGCGATGATCATCGTGCTCGTGGTCTCGATCGTCGCCCCGCTCGCCGCCATGGCGCTGCGTATGGCGGTGTCGCGTCAGCGCGAATATCTGGCCGACGCGACCTCGGTCAAGCTGACGCGCAATCCGCTCGGGTTGATTGCCGCGCTGGAAAAAATCGGCGCCTCGACCACGCGCATGGAGAGCCCGAACCGCGCGATCCAGCATCTCTTCATCGACAACCCGATCCAACGCTTCGGTGAGCAAGCCTCCGCCCTGATGGCGACTCACCCGCCGATCGAAAAACGCGTCGCCCGGCTGCTCAATCTCGGCGCGTGAGCGCCTGCCCCAAAAAGGGCCTCGGTCGCTCGGCCCCATCGCCGATCATCGCTTGGATCAACGCCAACGCCGCCAGCGCGGCGGTCTCGGCCCGCAAGATGCGCGGCCCGAGCGCGATGGTGCGACGCGTCACATTGAGCCGGAGTACCTGCCGATCGGCCTCCGCAAGGCCGCCCTCGGGCCCGACCAGCACGGCCACGCGGCCAGCCCCAACGCCCTCGGCGCGCAGCGCGGCCAAGGCCCCGGCGATCGGCACACCGCCCGCCTCGTCGCAAACCAGCAAAATCCGTTCAACTGGCCAGCGATCAAGCGCGCGGCCGAGCGGCGCCGGCGCGACGATCTCCGGCACGTCGAAGCGCTCGGTCTGCTCCGCCGCTTCGATTGCGCGCGCGCGCAGGCGCTCAATATTGACGCGCTCGGACTGGGTGTGGGCCGTCACAACCGGAATCAGGCGGGAGACACCGAGCTCGGTCGCTTTCTCGACCAGAAAATCGATGCGGCCGTGTTTGAGCGGCGCGAACAGTAGCCAGAGGTCGGGCGAAAATGTTTGCGCGGCGACCTGCTGTTCGACGCGAAGTTCGGTGTGCGACTTCCCCACGGCGACCAACACGGCACGCCACGCGCCATCGCGCCCATTGAACAAAATGGCGCCATCGCCCGCCTTGCGCCTAAGCACGCCGGTCAAATAATGCGCCTGCGCGCGCTCCAACGCGACCATCGCATTGGCGGACAATGCGGCATCGACAAAAAGACGGGGCTCGATCATGGGCACTCGGAGGTCGCGGTGAGTAAGCTTGTCGGTTAAGCGGCTTCACGGTATCTCCCATGCCATGACATTGGAATCCAGCCCTTCGGACTTCATGACGAAGGCGGGCCCCTTCGAACGGCTCGCGCCGCGCGCGCTGAAGCCCTATGTCGCGTTGATCCGGCTGGATAAGCCGATCGGCACATGGCTCCTGCTCTGGCCGGGTTTCTGGGCGGTCGCGCTCGCCGCCGAGGGCTGGCCCGACGGACGCCTGCTCGGCCTGTTCGCCGCCGGCGCGCTCATCATGCGCAGCGCCGGCTGCATCTATAACGACATCGTCGACCGTAAGTTCGACGCCATGGTGGCGCGCACCCGAAATCGTCCGCTCGCCTCGGGCGCGCTCAGCGTGCGCCACGCCATCATCTTCATGGCGCTCCTGCTGGCCGCCGGCTTGGCGATCCTCGTGCAGCTTCATTGGCTCGCGATCGTGCTTGGCGCGGGCTCGCTCGCCCTTGTTTTCACCTATCCCTTGATGAAGCGAATCACCCATTGGCCGCAGGTGTTCCTGGGCCTCACCTTCAACTGGGGCGCGTTGATGGGCTGGGCCGCCGCGACCGGCACGCTCGACTGGCCGGCCGGCCTCCTCTATCTCGGCGGCATCTTCTGGACGCTCGGCTATGACACGATCTACGCGCATCAGGACAAGGAGGACGATGCGCTGATCGGCGTGAAATCGAGCGCGCTCGCGCTTGGCGCGCGCACGCGACCGTTCCTGATCGCGGTCTATGGCCTAAGCCTTGCCACGTTCGGCGCGGCCGGCGCGCTACAGGGAATCGCATGGCCGTTTTATCTTGGCCTCGGCGTGGTCGCCGCGCTCTATGGCTGGCAGGCGCTCCTCGCGCGCTTCGACGACCCGGCCGATTGCCTCGCCAAGTTCAAGGCCAATACCTGGGTCGGCCTCGCGTTGTTCGCCGGCATCGTGGCGGGGTAGGTGGCATAGTTTCCCAACCGATTTGACTTGATCCGCTAATCTGGCCCCAGACCATTGTCCAGAACACTCACAAGGCGCATGACGGCGTCGCCGGAGAGTCTGGTCAAAATCACAGCACCGGTAACCACCGCGCTGGCCATCGTGCCATAGGCCACATATTCGAGCAGCAGGTCTTCGATACCGTCATCATCAAAATCAGCACGGGCCAGCAGCGTGACGATCGTGCCGCCATCCTCGTCCTCATATTGGGCTTTGAATGGACCCTCATCAATGACGTTGAATGCCATTGGATGATCTGGCGTCACCCAAGACACGCCCTTTTGAGAATCGACAATGTCCTCTTCGTAGTCCGACGAAGAAAGCGTTCCGCGCAGAATGGCCGGTAGGATGTCTGGCGCATTCTCGTCCAAACGAAATTCCTCTAGAAAGCTGACGCGCGAAGGGCTCGCCTTTTTCATGGCGGCAATCTCCGCGCAGTGAACGCCAAGTCCTACCAGGGCATTCCAGTTCATTTGGTACTGAACGCTGTAGCCGGCCTTGATCAACCGTTCAAAGTCGGCGCAGACCTTTATGTCCGCTTCCTCCGCCGCCACCCATTCCTGATCGATATACTGCCAGCCGCGCCCGACCGTGAACGCATCGCCATCTGGATAAATAGGCGCCTGAAAAGCCTCGTCGATTTTATCCGGCGCCTTGATCGGCAAGTCTGGTGACCATCGCACCGGAATCTCGTGGTTCGCCGCGGAACCAACGCGCCACGGCAAATCGGATAGTTGTGGCGCGCTCGGCGCGAGTGACCTTGTGAGTCCCCGCGAATAATTCTTTGCTACGCGTAAGACTTCGAAGCCCTCCGTTTGACTCAGAGCAAGCAGCCGGGTCCCGCGTCCACTCCCGCCGAATCGGGTGCGAACCGAAACCACCACGTCTTCAATGCCATCACGCGTGAAATCGCCCCAAGCAAGAAGTCGGAGCGTGGTCTCCTCGTTCCGCCACGCATACGCGGTATGATCGGGCCCAAGGACACGAATCGCGGGTTCGATGTCCGGGCCGACGACCGTCTTCCAAAGATCGCGCCACGATTGCGGCGTTGGATCCCACTCAATTGATTCGGCCGCCAACGTCAATTCGGTATTCTCGGACTCGGCAATACCGCCTGGCAAACGGCTGGGTGCCGTTTCATCGAGCCGAAAGGATGCCAAGAAGCCTTTGGCGGCGGGACTTACCCGCCTGAGTAGGTGAATTGTGAAGCACGCTGACCCGAACTCACCAACCTCGTCGTATTGGGCCGGATCGGGCTCGTACTCGTTGCGCAGGAGATCGAAATAGCGCGCGCAATTATCCGCCACGGCTCGTGCCTCACCGGGAGACTCCCAATCGCCCCTCGCGCGAAATCGGATCGGCCTTTCCTTCAAAACCGGCCGCGTCCAGCGCTCGTCGATCTGATCGAGTGAATCGAGTTGAAGTGCCGGCGACCAGCGCACGGGAAATTCGCCGGCAATCGACGGCCCTGCCTGCATAAGGCCCAGGATCGAACCGCCAACCAGCACGAGGCCGCGCCACATGACGCACCCGCCATGGCGGTGGTGGTTAGCCGCACCAAGCGCGCCGACGCAATTCCACCGCCGATTGGAACATACCATGAACATGCCGAAGGCGCAAGGGGAGCGAGCGGGCGATCAGGCCTTCGCTCAATCGTCGTTCGCGCTCACGATGACGCGGCCGCGGCGGGGCCACAGCGCACGATCAATGAGACCGATCGCGATGCGCGCATAGTCGATCAACGCGGCAACGCGCCGGCGTCGGCTGAGGCCGGAAAGATCAGGATCGGCATCGAGCCGCGCAAGCAGAGCTGAGAAGTCGTGCCCGCTGTCCGCGAGGATCGCGCACAGCTCGTCACGCCGCTCGGCGGCGGCGCGCAGCGTGGGCACGGCGTCAAGATCGGGCTCGCCCGCGGAATCGGCGATGGCCTTGAAGAAGGCGGCTAGGCGCCGCCGCGTCATGCCAAGGGAGAGCATGGCCTTAAATCTGGGGCACCGCCGGGCCGCCGTCCAGCCCTTGACGGCGCGGCCGGGGCCACGATCAATGGCGCAAGAGGGAGAACCCGATGCCCTATGCCTCGCTCCGCGATTTCATGGCCCGGCTCGAAGCGGCCGACCGGCTCCGGCGCGTCAAGGCGCCGGTCTCGCCGGTTTTGGAGATGACCGAGATTCAGACCCGCCTCCTGGCCGAGGGCGGGCCGGCGGCGCTGTTCGAAAACGTCGTGGGGGCGGGCGGGCGGCGTTATGACATGCCGATGCTGGTCAATCTGTTCGGCACGGTCGAGCGCGTCGCCTGGGGCATGGACCGCGAGCCGCACGAGCTTCGCGCGTTGGGCGAGACGCTCGCCTTCCTGCGCCAGCCCGAGCCGCCGGGCGGTTGGCGCGAGGCGCTTGAAATGCTGCCGCTCCTGAAAACGGTCATGACCATGAAGCCGAAAATGGTTTCGAGCGCGCCGTGCCAGGAGGTCGTGCTCGAAGGCGATGCGATCGATTTGGCGCGCCTGCCGATCCAAACCTGTTGGCCGGGCGAGCCGGCGCCCTTGATCACCTGGCCCTTGATCGTGACCAAGGGCCCGGGCGAGGCGCGCGAGGATAATTACAATCTCGGCATTTACCGTTTGCAGGTGACGGGTGCGCGCTCGACCTATATGCGCTGGCTCAAACATCGCGGCGGCGCGCAGCACCATGCGCGCTGGAAACAGGCGAAGCGCGAGCCGCTGCCGGCCGCCGCCGTGATCGGCGCCGACCCCGGCACCATCATCGCGGCGGTGGCGCCCGTGCCCGAGACGCTGTCGGAATATCAGTTCGCCGGCCTCCTGCGCGGCAGGAAGGTCGAGCTCGTGCGCTGCAAAACCGTGCCCCTTGCCGTGCCGGCGCAGGCCGAGATCGTGCTCGAAGGCCATGTCAGCCTGGATGAGCAGGGCGATGAAGGGCCCTATGGCGATCACACCGGCTATTACAACGCGGTCGAGCCTTTTCCGGTGTTCCATATCAGCGCGATCACCATGCGGCGCGAGCCGATCTACCTCTCGACCTTCACGGGCCGCCCGCCCGACGAGCCGAGCGTGCTCGGCGAGGCGTTGAACGAAGTGTTCGTGCCGCTCTTCATCCAGCAATTCCCCGAGATCGTCGATTTTTGGCTGCCGCCCGAGGGCTGCAGCTATCGCATCGCGGTGGTCTCGATGAAGAAGGCTTATCCCGGCCACGCCAAGCGCGTGATGATGGCGGTATGGTCGTATTTGCGCCAGTTCATGTACACCAAATGGGTCATCGTGGTGGATGACGACATCGACGCGCGCAATTGGAAGGACGTGATGTGGGCGATCTCGACCCGCATGGACCCGGCGCGCGACATCACCATTGTTGAAAACACGCCGATCGATTATCTCGATTTCGCCAGCCCCGAATCGGGCCTGGGCTCGAAGATCGGCTTGGATGCCACCACCAAATTACCACCCGAAACCAGCCGCGCTTGGGGTACCAAGATTCGCATGAGCGATGACGTGATCGAAACCATCAACAACAAATGGCCGAGCCTTGGGCTGCCCGGCTCGGGCCAGCCGATCTGGAAATAGCGGGAGCGAACCATGGTTGAGCGCGTCGCGTTCGTGACCGGGGCAACCGGCTTCCTTGGCATCAATCTGGTGACAGAGCTGAAAGAGGCGGGCTGGCGCGTGGTCACGTTGCACCGGCCGACCTCGAAGCTGAAATTTCTGAAGCCGCTCGGCGTCACGCTGGCCGAGGGCTCGATCAACGATAAGGACTCGCTCCGGCGTGCCATGCCGGAGGCGCCCGATGCAGTGTTCCACGTCGCGGCCAATCTGAGCCTCGAGAAGAAGGGCGATGCGCGACAGACGCGCGACAATGTCGAAGGCACGCGGAATGTCATCGATGTTGCGCTCGAGAAGCATGCGCGCCGCTTCATCCACACCTCATCGGTCGCGGCCTACGGCCTGCAAGAGGCGACCATCAGCGAAACCCTGCGCTCGACCGCACTTGCCGCGCCGATCAATTATTCGCGCACCAAATTTCTTGCGGAGGAGGAAGTGCGCGCCGGAGTCAAGCGCGGGCTCGACGCCGTCATCCTCAACCCCGCGAATATCATTGGGCCGTTCGACACGCATGGCTGGGCGCGCATAATCCGGCTCGTGGCGACCAAGAAGCTTCCCGGTGTCGGGTCGGGCGGTGGCGCGTTCTGCCATGTGCGCGAGGTGGCCAAGGCGCATGTCGCGGCGGTCGAGCGCGGGCGAACCGGCGAGAACTATCTGCTCGGCGGCGTGCATGCGAGCTATAGGGAAATCGCGACGATCGCGGCCTCGCTGACGGGCGGCGGGGCGCCGCGCCGGGCGATGCCGATTTGGCTGATCAATGTGCTTGGTTGGATATTGCCCCTACTTTCCAAGCTGACCGGCCGCCCACCCGACATCACGCCCGAGGTCGCGCTGATGCTCAGCCTCGATTTCACGGTCGATTCCTCGAAGGCCGAACGCGAGCTTGGCTACCACCAAGCTCCCTTGCGAGAAATGATCGAGGATTCCTGCCGCTGGCTCAAGGCCGAGGGCCTGATCCCCTGAATCGCTTGGCGTGCGCCGAGGACATTGAGCTTGGTTGTAAGCCCGCTTTTCGCGGTGTAGATTTCGGCCACAAGAAGAAAAACAAAGCTGCGCCTGCAGGGACGTCAACATATCAGGGAGTTTAGGAGATGATCGCGAAGGTCATGCTGCTATCGGGCGCGGCTGTCGCCGCGCTTTGCGTGTTCACGCCGGTTCGCGCCGAAACCGTCGATTACAACGCGGAATATGGTGTTACCGACGTGCCGGGCATTTGCTCGTACGCCGATACCGACAAGAAGGACTATACCGGCAAAAAGATCACGATCCTCACCCACGCCGTGCCGGTGATGGGCGAGCCGGTCGAGTTGCATTCGAAGCAGTTCGAAGAGCTGACCGGCGGCAAGGTCGAAGTGGTCCACGCGCCGTTCGGCGAGCTCTATCAGAAAATCATGATTCCGTTCCAGACCGGCCAGCACATTTACGACATCGTCTATGGCGGCTCGTACTGGATCGGCGACTGGGCGCCCTACCTCGAGCCGGTGCCGCAAAAATATCTCGATACCGCCGAGATGAAGGACATCACGCCGGCCTATCAAGGCGTCGCGACCTGGAACGGCCAGCGTCTGCAATACACCTTCGACGGCGACCGCAACTACTTCAAGTACTACGCCCCGCCGTTCCAGAACGAAGAGAACAAGAAAAAATTCAAGGAGAAATATGGCCGCGACCTCGCCGTGCCAACCACCTGGGATGAGTACGACCAGGTTGCCGAGTTCTTCTCGGGCTGGGACTGGATGGGTGACGGCAAGACGCACTATGGCTCGACCGAAATCGTGGCGCGCGACAATGTGGCGTTCTCCAACTTCATCACGCGCGTCGCCTCCCACGCCAAGAACCCGAACGTCAAGGGCGGCTTCTGGTTCGACCTCGAAACCATGACGCCGCAGGTCAACAATCCGGGCTTCGTGCGTGGCCTCGAAATGTGGGTCAAGGCGCTGCGCTATATGCCGCCGGGCGGCATCAATTTCGGCATCGCGGAAGAAATCTTCTCGTGGGGCGGCGGTGAATCGCTCATGAGCGTGACCTGGGACGACGCCTTCGTGCAGGCGCAGCAGCCGGACTCGCCGATCCAGAACAAGGTTCTGGTCGGCTCGCCGATCGGCCCCTCGATGGGCTCGCTCGAGGTCTGGAACCGCGCATCCAAGAAATGGGACAAGTTCGAGAAGCCGAGCATCGCGCCCTATGTGACGTGGGGCTGGGGCGCCGGCGTCACGAAGTCGTCGAAAGAGAAGGAGATGGCGTTCGACTGGTTCTGCTTCTTCTCGAACTACGCGAACACCAACCATGACGAAATGATCGGCCGCTTCGGCGTCAATCCGTTCCGCACCAGCCACATGGATTCCAACTATTGGATGAAGGGCGCCGGCTGGAGCCAAGAAGTCGCGGACAGCTTCGTCAAAATGCTGAAAGGCATGGACACCAGCACCAACCGCGTGTTCGACCTGCGCGTGCCGGGCGTCAACCAGTACTATACCGCGATGATGAACGGCGTGGCCAAGGCGATGGCGGGCGAAATGAAGCCGCAAGCCGCGCTCGATGAGGTCGCGGCCGAGTGGAAGCGCATCACGGAAGAAATCGGCGTCGATGTGGTCCGGGAGGCGTACAAGAACGTCGTACGCCTTGAAGACAACGAGTAATCGGTTTTTGGGCCAACGGCCGCCCGGTTAAGACACCGGGCGGCTGCCTCATGGTTGCCGGCGGGCCCTGCGGGGTCCGCCGTGCCATGATCGGCGGCGCTCATGCTCCAGTCACGATACAAATACGTCTTCCTTTGGCCGGCGCTCATCGCGCTTCTGGCCGTCATCATCTTTCCGTTGATCTATACGGTGCTGCTCAGCTTTTCGGGCTGGAGCGTCAACCGCATCGGCCTCAACTGGGTCGGCTGGGCCAATTACGCCCGCGCCATCATCGATCCGCGCTTTTGGCAATCCATGGGCACGCTCTACACCATGGTGGCGCTCTGCGTGCTGTTCGAATATGTGCTCGGCTTCGCGCTCGCGCTCCTCTTATGGAAGCAGGCACGAGCCGGGCGCTTCTTCCGCGTCCTCTTCATCGTGCCGATGTGCGTGACACCGGTCATCATGGCGGTGGTTTGGCGCACCATTTTTCACGAGACGCTTGGGCCGATGAACGATGTGCTCGGCTGGTTCGGCATTCCGCCGGTCAATTGGCTTTCGACCACCACGCCGGCCTTCGCCACGGTCATCATCATCGATGTCTGGCAATGGACCTCGTTCATCTTCATTTTGATGCTGGCTGGCCTCATGTCGCTGCCGCACGAGCCGTTCGAGGCTGCGCAGATCGACGGCGCCGGGCCGATCCGCACCTTCATCCACGTTATCTTCCCGCTGATGGCGCCGATCACGCTGGGCGCGCTCGTCATTCGCTTGATCGAATCATCGAAGCTGATGGACACGATCTACACGCTGACCTCGGGCGGCCCAGGCTCCTCGACCGAGACCACGAGCTACATGCTTTATATTCGAGGCTTGCGTGAGTTTCAGATCGGCTATACCGCCTCTTTGTCGATTCTCTATCTCATCATCATGCTGGTCGGGCTTACCGTGTTCGCCAAGGCGATGACGCGCATGATGCGCATCGCCCCGAGTGCGCATTGATGCGCTTCCCGATTTACATCGGCCTCAAATGGGCGGCGCTCGGGCTCTGGTCGATTTTCGTCGTTGCGCCATTCCTTTGGGCGCTGACCACCTCGTTCAAATCCGACAATGGCGTGACCCAGGGTGCCACCTACATTCCCTGGGTCGAATACGAACCGACGCTCGAAGGCTGGGCGGCGCTGTTTCGCGATCCCGCTCAAGGCGGCATCGAAATTCAAGGGCCGTACCTGGCGAGCGTCCTGGTCACCGCAGCCGCAACCTTCGTCGCGCTCGTGCTCGGCACGCTCGCGGCCTATGGGCTTTCGCGCTTCAGCTTCCGCGCCGGACCGATGAAGAACAGCGATATCTCGTTCTTCTTCATCTCGCAGCGCGTCATGCCGCCGGCGGTGCTGGCGATCCCCTATTTTCTGCTCCTGCAGAATACCTCCTTGCTCGACACCTATGTCGGCATGGTGATCGTCTACACCACCATGCTGTTGCCGATCGTCGTTTGGGTGATGGTCGATTTCTTCAACACGGTGCCGATCGAGCTCGACGAAGCGGCGCTGATCGATGGCTGCAACCCGCTGCAAACCTTCTTTCGCATCGTGCTGCCGAATTGCGGGCCGGGCCTCGTGGTCGCGACGCTGCTCTGCATCATCTTTTCGTGGAGCGAGTTCTTCTTCGCCATGACCCTATCCTTCTCGAATGTGCAGCTCCTGCCGCCAACCGTGGTAATCTTGAACTCCAACAAAGTGCCCTGGTGGAGCTTGAGCGCCTCCGCGCTCGCCTCGGTGCTGCCCCTCATCATCATCGCGTTCTTCCTCGAGCGTTATCTTTCGCGCGGACGGCTCGCGCGCGCGTTCAAATAGCAAGCAGGCGACCGCGATGGCCCAGATCACGATCGACAAGATCGAAAAGCGCTTTGGCCCGACCAAGGCGCTGAGCGATATCAATCTCACCGTGCATGATCGCGAATTCGTGGTTCTGGTCGGGCCGTCGGGCAGTGGCAAATCGACTCTGCTTCGCATCGTCGCCGGGCTCGATTTCCCGAGCGAAGGCACCATCGCGATCGACGGCAAATCGATGAAGGGCGTGGCGCCGAAAGACCGCGACGTCGCCATGGTGTTCCAGAGCCACGCGCTTTATCCGCATATGACGGTCTATGATAATTTGGCGTTCAATCTGCGCATCCGCGGCATTCCCGCCAGCGAGATCGACGTCAAGGTCAAGGAGGCCGCGACGCGGCTTGAGATCACCGAGCTCTTGAAGCGCCGGCCGCATCAGATGTCGGGCGGCCAACGCCAGCGCGTCGCGATCGGCCGCGCCCTGGTGCGCGACCCGCGCGTCTTCTTGTTCGACGAGCCGCTTTCCAATCTCGACGCCGAATTGCGCGCGCGGCTCAGGACCGAAATTAAGCGCCTGCACCGCGAGCTGCAACGCACCTCGGTCTATGTCACGCATGACCAGATCGAGGCGATGACCCTGGCCGATCGCGTCGTCGTGCTGCGTGATGGGCGCATCGAGCAGGTCGGCGCGCCGGATGAGCTCTATGCCCGACCGGCCAATATTTTTGTCGGCGGCTTTATCGGTTCGCCCGCGATGAATCTGGTTGCCGCCAACGGCGCCGATGGATCTCTTGCCCTTGATGGCGGCGAACGGTTCGCCACGTCGACGCCGGTCCGAGGCCCGGTCATCGCCGGCATGCGCCCCGAGGATTTGATGGTCGTGCCGGAGGGCACGGCTGGTTCGTTCCATGCCCGCGTCAACCTGATCGAACCGACCGGCGCGGACACGCTTCTGCTGTGCTCGATCGGCGCCAAGCAGGATTTATGCGTGCGTGTCTCGCGCCATACGCGCGCGGCGGAAGGAGATGCCTTGACGTTGCGCCCGCGCGACGGCGCGCTTCACCTGTTTCATGCTGAATCCGGTGAGCGTCTTCATTGAACGCCCGACCATAGGAGAGCCCCATGAAAGCTGCCGTGCTACACAAAT
>CAMDDO010000031.1 GCA_945892755.1 Rhizobium sp. Q54
CGCCAGCGCGAGCGCCGACTTGCCGCTCGCGGTCGGCCCACCGATCACGATCAGTGCGTCGTCGATCATTCGATTGTCATAGCCCGACGACAGCGCCAAGATCGCGCGCCATGTCGAACTGCCTCACCCTCATTGCCGATCCCGCCGGACCGCGGCTGACGGCCGATCATCTCGGTGCGGCCCAGGACGCACTGGTGCGCGCCGGCGCACGCTGCGGCGTGCCGGATTGGCTGGCGCCCGACATCGCCTGCGATCTGCCGTTTGCCGGTTCGTCGACGACCGAGGCCGAGCGCGTCGCGCGCACAGCGCTGGCCGGCCAGAAGATCGATCTCGCCGCCCAAACCAATTCGGATCGGCGCAAGCGCGTGCTGGTCGCCGACATGGACTCGACCATCATCAATGTCGAGTGCATCGACGAGCTCGCCGACTTTGCCGGCATCAAAGCACGCATTGCCGCGATCACCGAGCGCGCCATGCGAGGCGAGCTCGATTTCGCCAGCGCGCTCAAGGAACGTGTCGGGTTGCTCGCGGGCCTCCCCGAGGACGTCATCGAGACGGTCTGGCGCGATCGTGTCAGGCTCAATCCGGGCGCGCGCGAGTTGGTGCAAACGATGCGCGCCGCGGGTGCGCGCACCTTCCTGGTCTCGGGCGGCTTCAAGCAATTTACCGCGCGCGTGGCCGAAGCCGCCGGTTTCGACGAGGACCGGGCCAATCGGCTGATCATCGAGGGCGGTCGCTTGGCCGGCCGCGTCGCCGAGCCGATCCTGGGCGCGGAGGCCAAACTCGATACGCTGAGGGCAAGCTGCGCGGCGCTCGGGCTCGGGAACGAAGCGGCGCTCGCGGTCGGCGACGGCGCCAATGATGCCGCCATGATCGAGGCCGCCGGCCTTGGTGTCGCCTACCGTGCCAAGTCGGTCCTTAAATCCGTGGCCAACGCGGTGATCGACCATGGCGATCTCACCGCGCTGCTTTACCTTCAAGGCTTCCGCCGCGCCGAGTTTCGACGCTGAGGCAAGGCCGCGCGCTCATCCCTTGGGTGGCGCGGCACGCGGCTCGATCACCACGAACTCGCGTTGCTCGGCGCGCTCGCGCAGCACGACCACCGGACCGTCGGGCACCCGCGCGCCGAGCGCGGCACGCACATCGTTCAGGCTGGCAATCGTGTGCCGATCGAGCTCGACGATCACATCGCCGGGCGCCAGATCGGTGTCATCGCCGCCGCCATCGTCGACCGACGTCACCACGACGCCCGACGCTTTGGGACCGAGGCCATAGCGCTGCCGCATCGCCGGATCGAGCTCGGCCAGTGTAACGCCGAGCAAGCCATAGGCTTCGGCCAGGCTCGGCGGCTCGGCGGGCCGACCCGTCGGGTCATCCGCGGGGGCGCCCAGCGACACCTGCTTTTCCTCATATTCCTCGAGGCGCGCGACCGCGATCTTCAGGAGCATCTCCTTGCGCTCGCGCCATATCACGATGTCGACCGTGCGGCCGACCTCGGTGTCGGCGGCGAGCCGCGGCAGCGTGCGCCGGGTGATGATCGGCTTACCGTCGAATTTAAGAATGACATCGCCGGACTTGATACCGGCGCTTTCCGCCGGGCCGCTCTCGATCACGCCGGCGACCAGAGCGCCCGTGATCTCCGCGAGTCCGAGCTTTCGCGCGAGCTCCTCGGAGACGGATTGAATCCGCACGCCGATCCAGCCGCGTCGCGTCGCGCCGAATTTCCTGAGCTGTTCGATGACCGGCTTGGCGATCGCGGCCGGCGTGGCGAAACCGATGCCGACGCTGCCGCCCGAGGGCGAGTAGATCAGCGTGTTGACCCCGATCACCTTGCCGTCGAGATCGAACATCGGGCCGCCCGAATTGCCGCGGTTGATCGGCGCGTCGGTCTGCAAGAAATCGTCATAGGGACCCGCGTTGATGTCGCGACCGCGTGCCGAGAGAATGCCCGCCGAGACCGAATTGCCAAGACCGAAGGGATTGCCGATCGCGATCACCCAATCGCCGACGCGCGCTCCATCGCTTTCGCCGAACTGGACATGCGGCAGCGGGTGGCCGGCTTCGACTTTCAACAGCGCCAGATCGGTCTTGCTATCGCGCCCGATCACCTTCGCCTTCAGCCTTTTACCATCGTGGAGCACCACGCTGATGTCGTCGGAATCGGCGATGACGTGGTTGTTGGTGACGACATGACCAGCCGCGTCGATGATGAAGCCCGAGCCAAGCGAGGCCGACGGCAGCATCCCTAATTCGCCGTCGGGCGGCACGCCCTCCGGAGCTCCGGGGGCGCTCTCGCCGAAATACTCGAAGAACTCTTCGCCCGGCGCGCCGCGCGGAATCCGATCGAGATCGGAGCCGTCGTGCTCGCCCGCGGCACCGGGCGTTCTGATGGTCGAGGCAATGTTGACCACGGCCGGCGTCAGGCGCTCGACCAGGTCGGCGAAGCCTTCGGCGGGCGGCGTCCGACCGAACGCAGGCGGCACCAGACCGAGCGCGACCACCGCCATGAGCGCGATGACCAAAGCGAAGACGCCGCGACCCTGGCGCCCTAGAGCGAAGCCCATAGGAAAGGACATCAAAGCAAACCTCGTCACCCGAGCGCGAAGCGCACCTGGCCCGATCAATTCAAGACCATAGGATACGCCCCTTGGCGAGGATAGCGCCACGCGCGGGGCTTGCGCCCTATGGCTTCGCCGCCGCGCCCGGCGGCGTGCTGCCAGCATGGCCGAAATACTGAAAGAATTCGCTATCGGGTGAAAGCACCAGGGTCGTGTCGCCCTGCTTCAAGGCCTCGCGATAGGCCTGAAGCGAGCGAAAGAACGCGAAGAATTCCGGGTCGCGCTTGAAAGCGTCGGAAAAGATCTTCGCCGCCAAGCCGTCGCCCTCGCCCCGCGCGATTTCGGCGTCGCGCCGGGCTTCGGCCAGCAACACCGTGCGTTCACGCTCGGCGCGCGAGCGGATGATCTGGGCCTCTTGCTCACCTTGGGCGCGAAACTCTTTCGCCTCACGCTCGCGCTCGGTCTGCATGCGGCGGAAAATCGCCTGGCTGTTCTCCTCGGGCAGATCGGCGCGCCTAATACGCACGTCGATCACTTGGATGCCCCAACCTCTGCTACCTTGGTTGACTTGTTCGCGAATATTCCGCATCAGGGCCGCGCGCTCGCCCGAGAGCACCGTAACCAGGGGCACCTGGCCCAGCACCTGTCGAATGCTGCTGTTCAAGAGCGCCTTCAAACGGGTACCGGCGACATTTTCGGTGCCCAGGCGCTGGAAGAACTGAAGTGGATTGGTGATGCGGTAACGCAGGAAGGCATCGACCACGAGGCGCTTCTGGTCGCCCAGGATGACCTCTTCGGCATCGCCATAGAATTCCAGCACGCGCTTGTCGAGATATTCAACGTTCTGAACGAACGGCGTCTTGAAATAGAGGCCGGGCTTTTCGACCACCGCGCGTGGCTCACCGAATTGGAGAAGAATTGCCTGTTCCTGTTCCTTGACTTTGAAAGTGGAGGCGAGCAGCAGGATGATCGCGACCAGGATCACGCCACCCGCGATCATCAATTTGGCGCGGGCGCTCATTTCAAGCCTCCCGCGGCGCCTTCTTCGCGCCGCTTGATTTCCGGCAGTGGCAAATAGGGCACGACACCCT
Organism: Rhizobium sp. Q54; assembly: GCA_945892755.1. Taxonomy (GTDB): domain Bacteria; phylum Pseudomonadota; class Alphaproteobacteria; order UBA828; family UBA828; genus SHWC01. The sequence continues at coordinate 3,650 of CAMDDO010000031.1, forward strand.
GTCCACCGCCAGCGCTCGGATCGATCAGCACCTTGTTCATACCTGAAAGGATCTGCTCCATCGTTTCGAGATAGAGCCGCTTGCGCGTCACGTCGCTATTCACGCGATATTGCTCATAGACCGCGGTGAAGCGCTGGGTCTCGCCATTGGCGCGCGCCACGACTTCCTCGCGATAGCCGGCGGCCTCTTGCAGCAGCCGCTCGGACTCACCCTTAGCGCGCGGCAGAATGTCGTTACGGTAAGCCTCAGCTTCATTCTTTGCGCGCTCCTGGTCCGCGCGCGCCGCCTGTACGTCGCGGAAGGCATCGATCACCGCGTCCGGCGGATCGATTTTTTGCAACTCGACCTGACCAACTTCGATGCCCGCGCTGTACTCATCGAGAATGCGCTGGGTGAGCTCCAAGGCCTGCGCCGAGATCGTGACCCGGCCTTCGGCGAGCGCGCTTTGTAGGGTCGATTTGCCGATCACCTCGCGCATCGCGCTCTCGGCCACATCCTTCACCATCTGATCCGGATTCCGCACATTAAAAAGATACGGCACGGGATCTTTGATCTTCCAGAACACGGTGAAGTGGATATCGATGATGTTTTCATCCCCGGTCAGCATCAGGTTCTCGGTCGGCATCGGGCGGACCGGCGCGCTGCGCCCGGCGGCCCCATCGATGACGCTCCTGAAGCCGACTTCCGCGCGATTGACGCGCTCGACATTAACCTTGAGAACGGCTTCGAATGGACTTGGCAAATGGTAATTGAGCCCGGGCCCCGTTTTCTTGATCATTTCGCCAAATTGAAGAACGACGCCCAGTTCGCCGGGCTGCACGCGATAGAAGCCGCTGGCGAGCCAGATCGCGACGCCGATCAGGACCAGCAGAAGAATGCCGCGCGTGCCCCGGAAGCCGGGCATCCATCGCTTGACGCGGTCCTGGCCGCGCCGGATGAGGTCTTCGAGATCGGGCGGCCTGCCGCCACCGCCACCGCCGGACCCGCCGCCGCCGCTCGGCGGGCGACCCCACGGGCCTTGGCCGCCGCCACCTTGCCAGCCACCGCCGCCCTGATTAGACCAAGGCATCGCGCTCCATCCTCCGCCGTTACCGCCAGGGCCGACGCTTCCCAAGCGACCGGCACAGCCTTATATGTCACGCCGATGCGCGCGTGCAATGCGCCGAGCCCAGAAATCGGCGGCGCGACGCGAGCGATCGCCCTCAGCGTAGGAAGCCCCCGACATGGCCGAACCGAGTCGCGACGATGTTCTCGCCGCCCTTTCCCGCGTGATCGACCCCGATAAAGGTCGCGACGTGGTTTCGCTCGGCATGGTGCAGGGCCTCGTCATCCGCAACGGCCATGTCGGTCTCTCGCTCGAGATCGAGGCTAAAGACGCCGGACGCAAGGCACCGCTGCGCCAAGCCTGCGAGGATGCGGTGGCCAAACTAAAGGATGTGCTCTCGGCCACCGTCGTGCTGACCGCCGAGCGCGCGCAAGGCGCAGCCCCGGCTTCGCCCAGCGCACCCGGTCGTCCCGCCGCTGCCCCCGGCGCCCGACCGTCGCGCCCCGAACTGCCTGGCATTGAGGCCGTGATCGCGGTCGCCTCGGCCAAGGGCGGCGTTGGCAAATCGACCACTGCCGTCAACCTCGCGGTCGCCATGGCGCAACTCGGCCTCCGCGTCGGCCTCTTGGATTGCGACATCTACGGTCCCTCGATCCCGCGCATGATGGCGCTCTCCGGCCGGCCCGAGACGACCGACGGCAAGATCATGATCCCGATGGAGAACCACGGCGTGCGCGTCATGTCGATCGGCTTTATGGTCGACGAGGACACGCCGATGATCTGGCGTGGCCCGATGGTCATGGGCGCGATCGAGCAAATGCTGCGCGATGTGCGCTGGGGCGAGCTTGACGTGCTGGTCTGCGACCTGCCGCCCGGCACGGGCGACGCGCAACTGACTATGGCGCAGCGCGTGCCCTTGTCAGGCGCGGTCATCGTCTCGACGCCGCAGGACATCGCGCTGCTCGACGCCGTGCGCGGCATCAACATGTTTCGAAAGGTCGACGTGCCCGTGCTCGGCCTGATCGAGAACATGAGCTATTTCGTCTGCCCGCATTGCGGCAAGCAGAGCGATATTTTTCATCATGGCGGTGCGAAGACTACCGCCGCGAAGCTCGGTGTCGAGTTCCTCGGCGAAATTCCGCTCGACATCGAAATACGCACGACCTCGGACGAAGGCCGCCCGATCGTGGTGGCGAACCCGAAAAGCGCGCACGCCAAAGCCTATTTAGCGATCGCGGGCCGCGTGCTCGACACCCTCAGAGGCGGCAGTCAGGCCAATCGCAAACCGCCCAGGATCGAGTTCGTGTAAGGGGTTCAGGTCGCAGCGACCGCCACCAATGCCCAAATCGTCATCCCCCGGCTTGACGGGGGATCCAGCTATCTTCGAAAGACTAAGGTGCCGCCGCCCTGGATGCCCCGCCTCCGCGGGGCATGACGAAAGAAACGACGCGCGCCGCCGCGCTACTCCTCCCGCCCCAGGCGGTCCATCAGCTCGCGCCATTCGCGCACCGAGAGGCCGCTCTCTTTCTGGGTGATCTTCTCTCCTGCGACGAGCCGCTTGATCACAGAGAGTTCAAGCGCGGAAAGTCGCGCGCCACCCATTACATAGTCCGCGAACGCCTCATAGCTGAGCGGCACCCAGCGCTTGACGATGTCCGCGATCACGTCGGCATAGACGCGGATTTCATATTGCGCGTGCCTGTCGGCGCGCAGGCTCAAGAAGTGCAGCAAATTGTGCAGGTCGGTCTTCCAATACCACTCGGTATAGAAATTGGTCGGCAGCACCATGCGCGCGAGCTCGCGCGCGAGCCCTTTCGCGTTTGGATCGATCGGCTCGCCGGCGTGCTCGTTCAAGAGCTTCTCGTAGTTCGTGTAGGCGCGCCGGCTCTCGGCCCGGATCAGGCGGATCGCCTCGGCGGCTTCCTCGGGCGAAAGCCGATCGTCGCGTCCCTGCTTGTTGGTGCGCGATTGGGCGGCAAGGTGCTGAGCTTCGCGCTGGCGCCATTCATCGCCAAGGAGATCGGGCTGGTCGGCGTCCTCACGTAGCTTGGCGAGTCGCGTGTCGATGCCCTTTTCGTCAGGCACGTAGAACTCACGGCTGAGGATCGAATAGCGCCCTGAATACTCGTTCACGTTCGCGGTGCGGTGTCTGATCCATTGGCGCGCGACGAAGATCGGCAGCTTGACGTGCAGCTTGATCTCGCACATCTCGAACGGCGTGGTGTGCCGGTGGCGCATCAAATAGCGGATCAGGCCGCGATCGGACGAGACCTGCGTGGTGCCCTTGCCGTAGGAGACGCGGGCCGCCTGCACCACCGCGCCGTCATCGCCCATATAGTCGATCAGACGCACGAAGCCGCGGTCGAGCACCGGCAGCGCGGTGTAGAGAATGTCCTCGAGCGCCGGCACATTGGCCCGCCGCGTCGGGTATTGGGCCTCGCGCAGCGCCTCGATCTCGTCCTGCCCGTCGCGCTCGTCCGCCATGCCCCTCCCCCGAATCGCGTGGCGGACTTTAACCTTCGCGGCGGGGGCCCGAAACCCTTTCAACCGGGCCTTTGTCCCCCTATATTAGAGGAGCCGGCGGGCGACCGCCGGCTATGGCGATAAACGCTTCACGGAATAGGCGTAACGGACCCGGGGGCAGTGCCCGGCGCCTCCACCATCCCTCTCGAGGGCGGCGCACCGCGTCGGCTATGGGGGCGACACAGGCTCGACGTGCGCAATAAAGGTGTAGTTTTTGCCCGGCATGGTTCCGCCGTTATCGGGCCATTCTAAAAGTGCCAATGATAATGAGATGGCGCTCGCTGCCTAGCGATAGGTAAGCGCGGTTCGGGGGGCACCGGGCAACAGAAGCCCCCCACTTCATGGGGACGTGTCCCGCGAATGGGCGCGTGGGGTGACGAAGCGTGAGCAAGGACTTGATCGGCTATGACAACCTGGTCGATGCCGCCTTGCGCGGCGTCGTTCGCCAAGCGCTAAGGAACGTCGCCGAACGTGGCATGCTCGGGGCGCACCATCTTTACATCTCGTTCCGCACCGGCGACCCGGGCGTCGAGATTCCTGAATTCCTGCACGAGCGCTATCCGGACGAGATGACCATCGTGCTGCAGCACCAATATTGGGGGCTCGATGCGGCGGACGACGCGTTTTCGGTCGTGCTCTCGTTCAACAAGGCGAAATGCACCTTGACCATCCCTTATGCGGCGATCACCCGCTATGCCGACCCCGGCGTGAAATTCGGCCTGCAATTCACCGGCGCCGACGGCGCGGCGGGGGCGCACCAGACCCAAGGCAAGTCGCCCGAAGCGCTGCCCCCCGCCGCACGGCCCGAGTCAAATGCCACGCCGGCGGCCCCGGCCGGCTCCGACGCCCCTGCCGAATCGCCGGCGGAGAAGGTGATTCGGCTCGACAGCTTCCGCAAGAAGTGAGCCCGGAGCGGCTCGTGTCCGCCAAGCGCGCGCCGCGCCGCCCGCCGCCCGCCGCAGTGACGCGCCTGATCGAATATCTCGTGCCGCTCGGCGCGGTGACGGCGCGTGCCATGTTCGGCGGCTACGGTATCTATCTCGATGGCACGATCTTCGCGATCGCCGCCGGCGAGCAGATCTTTTTCAAGATCGATGATACCAGTCGCGCGCGCTATGAGGCGGCGGGGATGTCGGTGTTTCGGCCATTCGACGATCACACCGTTTTGCGCTCCTATTACGAAGTGCCGCCGACGATTCTCGGCGACGGCGGCTCGGTCCGCGAATGGGCTGCCGAGGCTCACCGCATCGCCCGCCAGCCCCGCGCCACCAAGGCCAGACGTCGCCTCCGACCCGGCCGCCATTGATGCCGCTCGATCCCACGCTTTTTGTCGGCTACATCATCGCGGCCGTGCTGATCGTGGTCTCACCCGGACCCGACACCATGCTGATCTTGCGCTACACACTGGTCGGGGGACGGCGCGTCGGATTCGCCACGCTCTCCGGCGTGCAGATCGGCATCCTCGGTCACATCGCCGCCGCGGTGCTCGGCCTTTCGGTGCTGATCGTCTCGGTGCCGGTCGCGTTCAAGGCGGTGGCGATCGCGGGCGCCGCCTATCTTGCCTTCATCGGGTTCCAGGCCCTGCGCGCCGGCACGCTTCGCATCGCGCCCGACGCGGCGGCCGACGCGCTCGCGATCGGCCATGCCCGCGCCGTACGCGACGCGATCATCACGAATCTGCTCAATCCGAAAGTGATCATGTTGTTCGTCGCGCTGATGCCGAATTTCGTCGCCCCCGCGCGCGCCTCGGTGCCGCTGCAACTTGCCTTGCTGGGCGCGACCCTGATCGTGATCAACGTCGCTTGGCAGACCGGCCTGGTGCTCGCCGCCGATCGGTTGCGGCGCTGGCTTGGGCGCCTCTCCGTCCAGCGCGCCATCGCCATCGTGACCGGTGTCGTCTTCATCAGCTTCGCCGTGCTGCTCTTGGTCGAGCACGTGCTGCCGGACGGCGACCGCCACGCGACCGGATCATGACACGACGCTCGATCGAGAGTGCCGGCAGCGCGCCGCTCGAGCTGACCATCGATTCGCTCGGCGCGGGCGGCGACGGCATTGCGCACGAGGGCGCGCGCCGCGTCTTTGTTCCCTTCACCCTGCCGGGTGAACGCGTGCGCGCGGTGATCGACGAGGATACCGCCGAGGGCGCGCGCGCGCGCCTCGTTGAGCTTCTCACTGCGGCGCCGGAGCGCGCGGCACCACCCTGTCCTCATTTCGGCACCTGCGGCGGCTGCGCCCTGCAGCATCTCGACGACGGTCTTTATGCCCAAATCAAGACGGCGCGATTAGTCGATGCGCTGGCCACTCGCGGCCTGCGCGATGTGCCGCTCGAGCCCTTGGTGCGCGTGCCGCCGCGCTCGAGGCGACGGGTGCGGCTCGCGGCCGTGGCCAGACGGGGCGTGGTCTCGCTCGGCTTTCGCGCCGCGCGCGGCCGCACCATCATCGATCTCGCGGTCTGCCCGATCATGACGCCCGCAATCGAGGCGGCGATGGCGCCGCTGCGTGAGGCTCTTGGCCCTGCGCTCAAGGGCGGCGCCGAAATCGAAATCGCCATCACCGAGACCGACAACGGGCTCGATGTGGTGCTCGCCGGCCTCGACCCGGGTTCATCCGAACGCCGCGCCACGCTCGCGACCCTTGCCCATGAATTAAGACTCGCCCGCCTCTCGGTCGCGGCCACAGGCACCCGGCTAGCGGAACCTGTCGCAGTCCTCGCCGACCCCACGATCCGCTTCGCCGGCGTACCGGTCACGCTGCCGCCCGATGCGTTCGTCCAGGCGACGGCCGCCGGCGAGGCCGCGATCGTTGCGCGCCTGCTTGACGCGGCGAAGGGCGCCCGGCGCGCGGCCGATCTCTATGGCGGGCTCGGCGCGCTTGGCTTGGCGCTGGCGCGCGCTGGCCTCAAGGTCGAGGCCTTTGATTCGGCGCCCGAGACCGTGGCCGCCCTCCAGGCCGCGTTGCGCCGCGCCAATTTCGGCGATCGGCTGGGCGCGACGCGCCGCGACCTGGCGCGCGCACCGCTCGATGCCTCGGCGCTCGATAAATTCGATCTGGTGGTCTTCGATCCGCCCCGAGCCGGCGCGGCGGCGCAGGCAGCGCGGCTCGCCGCCTCGCGCGTCCCTTGCGTGGTCGCGGTCTCGTGCAATCCGGCGACCTTCGCGCGCGATGCCCGGCTCCTGATCGACGGCGGCTATAGGCCGGAACGCGCGATACCGCTGGATCAATTCCTCTGGTCACCCCATATCGAAATCATCGCCGTGTTCCGGCGTTGAGGCTGGCGATGGCCAAACCGAGAAGCCGCACCGAATCCGACTCGTTCGGCACGATCAAGGTGCCGGCCGAAGCTTATTGGGGCGCGCAGACCCAGCGAAGCCTGGAGAATTTCAGGATCGGCGGCGAGCGCATGCCGCTCGCGCTGATCCACGCGCTGGGCCTGGTCAAGAAGACGGCGGCGCGCGTCAATGCGCGGCTCGGCGTGCTCGAGCCCAGGCTCGCGCGCGCGATCGAGCGTGCCGCCGACGATGTGATCGAGGGCAGGCTCGACGAACAGTTTCCGCTCGTCGTGTGGCAAACCGGTTCTGGCACGCAGACCAACATGAACCTGAATGAGGTGATCGCGAACCGCGCCAATGAGCGGCTTGGCAAGGCGCGCGGGAGCAACGCTCCGGTGCACCCGAACGATCACGTCAATCGCGGCCAGTCCTCGAATGACAGTTTCCCGACCGCGATGCATATCGCCGCCGCGCTGGCGGTGACGGGTACGCTACGTCCTTCGCTCGTCCATCTTCACCAGACGCTCGATGCCAAGGCGCGAGCCTTCCGCGCGATCGTGAAGATCGGCCGCACCCATTTGCAGGATGCGACACCGATCACGCTCGGCCAGGAGTTCTCAGGCTATGCGGCGCAGGTCAGGAACGGCATCGCGCGGCTCGACGGCGCCATGCCCCGGCTCTGTTGGTTGGCGCAAGGCGGTACGGCGGTCGGCACAGGTCTCAACACGGTCAAAGGCTTCGAGCGGGCGTTCGCCGCCGAGGTCGCGCGCGTGACCGGCATCAAGTTCAAGACCGCACCCAATAAATTCGAGGCCCTCGCGGCGCACGACGCGATCGTCGAGTTGTCGGGTGCGCTCAACGTCATCGCGGTTAGTCTGACCAAGATCGCCAACGATGTAAGGCTACTGGGCTCGGGTCCGCGCTCGGGGCTTGGCGAACTCATCCTGCCGGCCAACGAGCCGGGTTCCTCGATCATGCCAGGCAAGGTCAATCCAACCCAGGCCGAGGCACTCGCCATGGTCTGTGCGCGGGTTATAGGCAATCACGTCACCATCACTATCGCGGGCGCGAGCGGAGAGCTCGAGCTGAATGTGTTCAAGCCGGTCATCGCCGATGCGTGCTTGCAATCACTTCGGCTGCTTGCCGATGCCGCGCGCAGCTTCGCCGACCACTGCATCAGAGGCGTCGAGGCGGACCGCGCCCAGATCGAGGAACAGATGCGCCGCTCGCTCATGCTGGTCACCGCGCTCGCGCCCGCGCTCGGTTATGACAAGGCGGCGCAGGTCGCGCACAAGGCGCTCCACGACGGCACCACGCTGAAAGACGCGGCACTGGCGCTCGGTCTGGTCTCCGCCCAGACCTTCGACCGCCTGGTCGACCCGCGTCGCATGCTCGGGCCGGCCGATGCCTCGAAGCGCCGGGCGCCGCGCAAACCCAGGAGATAACGACCGGCCATGGCGGCGATCGAGAAGCACTCGGTGGTGCTCGACGGGCACAAGACCTCGGTCTCGCTCGAACCGGCATTCTGGCGCGCGCTCGCCTGCATTGCCGCCGCCGAGGGCCGCTCGCTCAACGCCTTGATCGCGGACGCCGACAAGAGTCGCACCGGCAATTTGTCGAGCGCGCTCAGACTCTATGTGCTTGCCGATTATGAGCGCCGCCTGAAGGCGCTCGGTGCCCGATCCGCTATTCCGGAATTACCTGCTTGAGCAGATCGCGCAAATCAGGGGTTCGGCGTTTCGGCCGTATCGGCGGTGGCGGCGGAATCGGCTCCGGCGCAAGCTCCTGAATCGGCTCGGGCCCGAGCTCCGGAAGGGCATTGAGAATGGTCTGCAGCGACGCTTCCGGAACTGGCGACGGAACCGGCCCGGGCGCTGACAATGGTTCCAGTTCCGGCGTCGGTTCCGGCGTCGGCTCCGTTATTGGTTCCGGTACCGGTTCAGGCGTTGGCTCCGGTGCAGGCGTCGGGTCAGGGGTCGGCTCCGGCGCGGCGACCGGCTCGGGAATCGGCTCGGGAATCGCTTCGGGCACCGGCGTCGGTTTGGGCGTGGGCGCCGGTTCAGGCTCAGGCACAGGCTCGGGTGCCGGCGCGGGTTCGGGCGCCGGGGCTGTCGCCGCTTCCGGTGGGGGCGCGCCTTCGACCGGCGCCGGCGCGTCCTCAACTGGTGCCGGCGCATCGGGATCGCCAAGTGCGCCGCGCAGCACCTTGTCGGCGAGCGTGCCGGGTTCCGCCTTGGCCCCTTTGCGCAATTTGAGCTTGATCCGCTCGTCATCGAGCAGGCGCCGTTTCAGCTTCTCGCCGATCGAGGCCAGGAGCGGATCGATGGTGAACTGTCGGTTCGGCCTGTCGATCGGGCCGAGGAAGCGCACGCCAAAGGGCGGCAGGCCGTCCGGCTCGGTGACCGTGAAGGTCGCGGTCATGTCGAGATGCCAGCGCGGCAGATCAGCCGCGCCAACAATGTCGCCGATCCCGGCATCCGCGACCGCGCGCATATCGCCGGTGCGAGCGACGCCATTGGCAAGACGCACGGTTCCGTCGAGCGAGCTGATCCGTGTCCGACCGGATGAGAGCCCGCCGCGAATCAGGCCGCCGGCATCGCCGAGCTCAGCGAGCCCGCCAAGGCCGCCAAGCGCGCCCGCGACCGCACTGAGATCGACGCCTTCAAGCGTGCCATCGCGGCCGCGCACCACGATCTCGCCGGCGAGCGAGCTTACGATGGCATGCTCGCTATTGCCGACGGCCTCCAGCCGACCTTCCAGTGTAACCCGGCCGGTCGCGGCGTTGGTTTTCCCGGTGGCGCGCAGCAGGGCGTCGATTTCGGCTTCGGCCAGCGCGAACTCAAGTGTGTAGTCGGGTCGCTCACCCGCGCTGAGCCGGCCGTGGCCCGATAGCGTGCCATCGAACAATCGCCCGCCGATGCGCGTGATGTCGAGCACGGAGTTTCTAAGCGCCGCCTCGAGGGTGAAACTTTCGGTCAACCAATCGCCGAGCCAAAGACGCTCGGTCTCTATCTTGAAGTCTCCGTCGATCCGGCCCAGCACATTGAGGTCGAAGGGCTCACGCGACCAGCGCGCCGCGCTTGTGGGCTCGGTCGCGTCGCCGCCGCGAGGGGTCCCGTCGACCGCCGCACCCCGCCCCGAACTCTCGATCGCCGCACTCGGCGCGCTGCCGTTTGCCGCACCATCGACCGACTTCGGCGCGGCCAACTCCGGGCTCTTCAGCGCGGCGCTGATGAACGGCCGCGCGTCACCCAGGCGCACCGTGATATCGCCTTGCAGTTCGGTCTCGCCATAGGCGAACGACTGGGCGTCGAAGACAAGCGCGCCGGTATCGCCACTCAAATGCCCGCGCAACGAGAGCGGCGTGGCGGCGACGGTGCGCCGCGCGGGTCGCGTGCCGAGCAGCGCACGAATCGAATCATCGGTCGCGTCGGCCAGATCGAGATCGACCGCAAAGCGAGGCGCCGCGTGCATCGGCTCGACCTCGCCCTTGACTGTCAATCTCCCAGCCTCGGTCGAGAGTTGCCCATCGAGCGCGAGCTTGTCGGGCGTGCCCGACAAGTTGAGGCCGAGCGTCGATTGGCCGAGCGCATCGACACGGAACGAATCGCCGAAATCGAGCGCGCGCGCAAGCGACGTCAGCGAGGCGGCCGTGGCGTCGATCCGCGCCGAGAATTGCGGCGTCTCGCTATCGAGGCGACGCCCCTCACCGCTCGCCTTGAGCGAGACGCCGGCGGCATCCGCCACTCTGAGCTCGCCAATGGTCAACACCCCGTCACGCCAGAGCGGGTTGATTTCAACGCTACTGAGTTTGAGGTCGCGATAGCTCAGCGCACCGACGCTGAGCGTTCCGGCCACGTCATAGCCGGCGAGCAACGTTCCGCCTTCCGTGGCGGCCGGTGTCGCCGATTTCTCCCGATTGTCGGACATGCCTTCGGCGCTCGTGCCGGGCTCAGCCGCGTCCGCTCCCAACGCGGTGTCGACCCGCCGTAGATAGGCGTCGAGCGCGAGCCGATCGAGGGTCAAATTGGCGGTAATCTGAGGTCGCGCCGAGACGGTATCCTCGGCGATCGAGAGCGAGCCGGAGATGGTCGAGCCATCGAGCTTGGCATTGAGGCGATGGATCAGCACCTCCGCCTCGCTCGCCTTAAGCTTGGCCGATAGCATGAGGCGGCGTAGCCGATCGGCCGGCACGCCGCCGAGATCGACGCCCAGCCAAGACGCCAGCGCGCGCAAATCATCGGCGCGCACCTCCAAGCCACCGTCGAAATTGACACGACCCTTCGGCGTGGCAAATCGGCCGGTGAGCGAGGCGTCGGCGCCACCCGGCAGCTCGGCGCTTGCCTGCTGCACGGTAATGACGCCCTTCTCAAGCGAGAGCAGCGCCTGCACCGCGCGAATGACCGAAGCGCGATATTTGACCGCTTCGATGGTCAGATTGATCGAAGCGGTCAAGTCGGCCGGCAATTGGAGGCCTGCGCCGTCATCGGCGTCGCTCGGACCTGCGGCCGGCGAGATCGCCGCTTCCGGCACGCCGGGCTTGCGTTTTGCGGCTTTCTTGGGCGGCGGTTCCGCACCGCTCAAGACATCGAGGTCAAGGCTGTTCAGGTCAAGCACGAGGTCGAGCTGATTGGGTGTGCCGGAGGCATAGGAAGCGGCGCCCGAGGCCGAGGTCTCGCCGACCCGAAGCTGCAGCTCCTTGGCATCGAAGCGCACGCTATCGCCGGAAACCGCAGCCGATAGCACGAACGGCTTGGCGAGATCCGGCGCGGGCTCGGGTAGCGAGATGCCGAACCGTTGCAGCGCCGTGCTGAAGTCCTCACCCTCGATATTGAGCGCCCCCACCGCCCGGCCGGCCTCGCGTTCGACCGAGCCCTCGAAGCTCAGCCGCGCGGCCGCCTCATCGAACCTGATCGAGAGTGAAAGCGGCGTCGGGCTCGTACTTGTGGCGCGGCCTAGCACGCCGTCGAAACGGATCGGAGCCTCGCGCAGCTTCATGCTGCCGCGCGCCTGGTAGGGACCACCCTCCTCGCGCGCACTCACGGTCGCGTCGATGCTGTGCAGGTGCTCAACCCGCTGCGCGCGCGTGTCGCGATAGATCAGCGCGCCGTTGCGCAGTTCGACCGCCTGGATCCCCGCGGTGCCGACGCCGGTTGCCGCTCTGACCGAGCTTTCCGCGTCATGATCGGGTTTCGCCGGCGCAGACTCGGCGGCGTTCTCGGCCCCGCTTGGCGCGCCGGACGGCTTCGGTTCGAACTGCCAATTGGCATCACCATTGGGCAGGCGTTCGAGTTCGATCACGGGGTCGACCAAGGCGAGCTTGACCGCCTCGATACGTCCTCCGATCAGCGGCCCAATCGCCAATTCAAGGTCGAGGCGCTTGGCCCGCGCCATGTCGGCCACACTGGCGCCGGGCAAATTGGCCAGCCGGACGTCGCTGACCGCGATCCGCGGCACGGGCAGGAAGCGCACCTCGATCTCGCCGTCGATCGCGAGCTTTCGGCCAAAGCGAAGCTCGGCTCGTTCGGCGATGGTCGGCTTCAACCCGTCCCAGTCGATCAGGTACGGCGCCACGAACAAAGCGACAACCACCAACACGACGAACGCGGCGACGCCGTAAGCGAGCTTTATCAACTATCGACCTCGTCTCGAAAGTCGGGGCGCGCGGCGCCTTCGCCCGATACGGACAACTGGGTTAACACGGCGCTGTCTTTCCGCTAGCCTATTCTATCTGTCCGAGCGCGCGGGGGAACAGGCAAGCTGGCCGGCGCAGCACACGGAAGGCATTTTCGTCATGGGTGATGTCGTCAATCTGAACCAATATCGTAAGAAAGCCGAGCGCGCGGAAAAAGAGCAGCGCGCCGCTCTCAACCGGGCGCGAACCGGCCGCACCAAGGCCGATCGGCAGGTGACACGCAATGACTCGAACCAGCGCGACGCCGGGCTCGAGGGCAAGAAACTCGATCGAAGCAGCGGCAAAGAACGCCCGGATGACGATCCGGAGCGGGCCTAGACGCACGATCGGCATTCCGCGATGCCCCCTGCGATGGACGGAGTCGAGCCCTCCGCGCTCCCGTGCACGCGCATTGATCGCGTCATCCAAGCGTGGATCGATCATGGCGGTCACATGAGCGTGACCTATTGTGACTCGTTGCTAGAACGCGCGATTGCCGACCGATGCGGCGGAGCGGCTTGGCGCGCCGCTGGCGGCGCATCGCTCGCTCCCCCCTCCGGCGCCGCTCGCTCGACCTTTCGGCCTCGGCCAAATCGGTGCGGAGCCGGCCTGACGCGGCGTGATTCAGCCGGTGCGACACGGATTTCACGTTGGCCTTCTGGCGTGATGACCTTCTGCTTCGCGACCATATCGCTGCTTGCGCTCGGCGCCGGAATCGCCGCCGCCGCGTGCGGCGATGCGCCGGCACCCGGTGTCAATTGGCAGCGCTGCCTGCTCGACGGCGCGAAGCTCAGCCGACACGACCTCGAGGGCGCAATTCTGCGCGAGGCTTCATTGTCGCGAGCCGATCTGTCGGGCGCGGACCTCATGAGGGTCGACGCCCGGCGTACCAGATTCGTGACCGCGAACCTCGAAGGCGCCAATTTCGAAGGCGCTCGCTTGTTCGAGGCCGACTTTACCAAGGCGAAGCTGACCGGCGCCAATTTGCGCGACACCGATCTGCGCAACGCGCTTTTCTTCCGGGCCGATTTACGTACCGCCGACCTGACCGGCGCCAAGATCGGACGCACGGTGTTTCAGAAGGCGGATCTGAGCGGCGCGCTCTGGATCGATGGCAAGACCGTGTGCGCCGAGGGCTCGATCGGCCAATGCAGCTGAGCCGATGAACACCTGGCCGATCCTGCTGCTGCTGCTCGGTGTCGCCGTCATGCTGGCCTGGGGCGCGCGGCGCGTTCATGTTCCAGTGCCGATCGTGCTCGTGATCGGCGGCCTTGCGCTCGCCTTCGTCCCCGGCCTGCCGGTGGTCGAGATCGACCCCCAATTGATGCTGCTTCTGGTCCTGCCGCCGATCCTGTTCCAGGCGGCGATTTTCATGCCGTGGCGCGAGTTCAGGGCGAATTTGCGCCCCATCTCGATGCTCGCGATCGGTCTTGTCGTGGCGACCACTGGTGCGGTTGCGATCGTCGCCGAGACGCTAATCCCGGGCTTTGGCTGGGGCGCCGCGTTCGTGCTCGGCGCGATCGTCTCGCCGCCCGACGCCGTCGCGGCGACGGCGATCTTCAGCCGCCTACGCATCAGTCGCCGCACCGTCGTGGTGATCGAAGGCGAAAGCCTGGTCAATGACGCGACCGGACTCGTGGTCTACAAATTCGCGGTCGCGGCCGTGGTGACCGGCGCCTTCTCGATCGGCGACGGGGCGCTCGAGTTCCTCGGCCTCGCGGCGGGCGGCATCGCGATCGGCGCCGTGCTCGGCTATGCCTTCATCGTCGTCAATCGCCGGATCGGCGACCCGACGATCGAGATCACGCTCTCGATCCTGTTCTCCTACGCGGTCTATCTCGCCGCGGAGTACGCCCATACCTCGGGCGTGCTCGCGGTGGTCGCCGCCGGTCTGATGCGCGGCTGGCATGCCCCCGAGGTTTTCTCCGCGCAGACGCGGCTGCGCGCCGCCACGGTGTGGGACACGCTCTTGTTCCTGCTCAACGGCTTCGTCTTCATCCTGATCGGCTTGCAGCTCCGGCAGGTGTTCGACGGTCTGCTCGGCTATTCATGGCACGAGCTTCTGCTCTACTCGCTCGCGGTCAGCGCGGTGGCGATCGCGGTGCGCCTGGCCTGGGTATTGCCGAGCGCCTATATCCCGCGCATCTTCTCGCGCCGATTGCGCGAGCGTGAGGCGCCGCTCGATTGGCGCAACGCCTCGATCATGGGCTGGAGCGGCATGCGCGGCATCGTCTCGCTCGCCGCGGCGCTCGCATTGCCCTATGTCACCGACGCCCATGTCTATTTCCCGCATCGCGATCTGATCATCTTCCTGACCTTCGTGGTGATTCTGGTCACGCTGGTGTTCCAAGGCCTGACCCTCGCGCCGTTGATCCGCTGGCTCGGCGTCGGCCTGGCCACGCAGCCTTGGGAGGAGGAGCATCTGGCCCGGCTCAAGATCGCCTTTGCCGCGATCGAGGAAATCGACCGACACGCCACCGAGGCAGGGTTGAACCCGGAGATGGTCGAGACCGTGCGCGCGGAATACGCCGCCCGGCTCAAGCGCGAGCGCCTGGTCGGGTTGACCGCCGGCGGGCTGGATGAGCCGACCCGGCGCTTGCGCCTGGCGGCGGTCGCCGCCGAGCGCCGCCGTCTCTTGAAGCTGCACCGCGAAAAGCAGATCGGCGACGAGGTGCTGCGCCTGGTGCAACACGAACTCGACATCGAGGAAGTGCGGCTGACGCCGCAATCGGCCCAGCACTGACGCGGCTGGGCACGCCGCTCACGCCTCGGCCTGATGGATCACCACGCCGGTCAGCGCGTCGACGTCGCAATCCCATGGTTGGCGCACGATCGATCCTTGGCCGTCGTCCGACGCCGCGGGCGGCTGATTCGATTCGAAATTCATGCACGTAACTCCCCTTTGACGAACGGCTTGAGTGGCCTCGGCCGCGGGCCCGGCCGGTCGCCGCGTCAGGACCAGTCCGGAATTGGTACGGCAGCCAGGATGGGAAAACCGAGCGACCATCGGAAGTGCCGAGCCCGCATCGATTTCATGCCGGGGCGGCATGGCGCGACCGCGGGCGTGCCTAAGCAAGGGTGCCGCGCCGCCCACCATGCTATAGTTCCGCGAATCGTACCATCCGGGTTTCATGTCTGATCCGTTCGACCTTTCAGGGCTTTCCGGCTTGGCCGAGGCACCCTCGCGCGGGGGCGCGCCCGCGCGCCCGGCGCCGACCTATTTGAGCACGCTCAACCCCGAGCAGCGCGCGGCTGTCGAGGCGGCCGAGGGCCCCGTGCTCGTGCTCGCTGGCGCCGGCACCGGCAAGACGCGCGTGCTGACCACAAGGCTGGCTCACATCATCGATCAGGGCCTCGCCTTTCCGAGCCAGATCCTGGCGGTGACCTTCACCAACCGGGCCGCGCGCGAGATGATCGAGCGCGTCTCAAGGCTCCTGGGCCGCCCGGTCGAAGGCATGTGGCTCGGCACGTTCCACGCCATGGCGGCCCGCATTCTCCGCCGCCACGCCGAGGCGGTCGGCCTGCGCGCCGACTTCACCATTCTTGACGCCGACGATCAGGTCCGGCTCCTGAAGCAGCTCTTGCAGGCGGCCGATATCGACGAGAAGCGGTGGCCGGCACGCATGCTCTCGATCATCATCCAGCGCTGGAAGGATCGCGGGCTTGCCCCCTCGCGCGTCGGCGATACCGATGGCGCCGAATTCGCCAATGGCCGAGGCCAGAAACTTTATGCCGCCTATCAGGAGCGACTGAAGATCGTGAACGCGGTCGATTTCGGCGATCTCCTGCTGCACAATTTGACGCTGTTCGGCGCCTTGCCCGATGTGCTGGCCGACTATCAGCGGCGCTTCCGCTATGTGTTGGTCGACGAATATCAAGACACCAACGTCGCGCAATATCTCTGGCTCCGTTTGCTCGCCCAAGGCCGTAGCAACATCTGTTGCGTCGGCGACGACGACCAGTCGATCTATGGCTGGCGCGGCGCGGAAGTCGGCAACATTCTGCGCTTCGAGGCCGATTTTCCCGGCGCCAAGGTGATCAGGCTCGAACGCAATTATCGCTCGACGGGCCATATTCTCGCCGCCGCTTCGGGCTTGATCGCGCACAACGCCGGCCGGCTCGGCAAAACGCTCTGGACCGAGGATACGGCGGGCGAACCAATCAAGATCAGCGGCGTATGGGATGGCGATGCCGAGGCGCGGCGCGTCGGCGAGGAGATCGAGCGGCTCTCGCGGCTCGGCGATCGGCGAAGCCAGATGGCGGTCTTGGTGCGCGCCGGCTTTCAGACCCGCGCCTTCGAGGAGCGCTTCCTCACCATCGGCCTGCCCTATCGCGTGATTGGCGGCTTGCGCTTCTATGAGCGCCAGGAGATTCGCGACGCGATCGCCTATATCCGCGTGCTGATGCAGCCTGACGACGATCTGGCCTTCGAGCGCATCGTCAATTTGCCGAAGCGCGGCCTGGGCGACACCGCGTTGCAGGCCGTGCACGGGCTCGCGCGCACGCGCGCCGTTTCGCTCTATCGCGCGACCGAGGCGCTGATCGAAACCGATGAGTTGAAGCCGAGGCCGCGCCAAGCGTTCGCCGATCTGATCGCCGCCTTCGCGCGCTGGCGCGCGGCGCTCGCCGCGACGCCCCATACCGAGCTGGTCGAGCGCATGCTGGATGAGTCCGGCTATACCGAGATGTGGCAGAAGGACAAGTCGCCTCAGGCGCCAGGACGACTTGAGAACCTGAAGGAGCTGGTCGCGGCGCTGGAAGAGTTCGAGACGCTCGGCGCATTCCTGGAGCATGTCAGCCTGGTGATGGACCGCGACGACGGCGCTGCCACGGACATGGTCAATATCATCACGCTGCATGGCGCCAAGGGGCTTGAGTTCAACACCGTCTTTCTGCCGGGCTGGGAGGAAGGCCTGTTCCCGCACCAGCTCGCGCTTGACGAAAAGGGCGCCGCCGGGCTCGAAGAGGAACGCCGGCTCGCCTATGTCGGCCTGACCCGCGCAAGGCGACGCGCCCATATTCTGTTCGCGGCCAACCGCCGCGTCTATAATCAGTGGCTGAGCGCGATTCCTTCCCGCTTCATCGACGAGCTGCCGCCCGATCACGTCGAGCCCGATAGCGAATTGACCACGCGCGGCTACGCCAAGCCCGCAGCGGAAGCGGATGACACGGCATCCGGCTGGCGCGGCGATCGCCAGATTAGGCTGGAGACCGCCGAGCGCATCGGTCGCGCCAGCGCGGCGCAGCTCACGATCCAAGCGCGTCCGACGCGCGCGGCCGCCGGCGCCAAGACGCTCGCGGTCGGCGCCCGCATCTTCCATCAGAAATTCGGCTATGGCCAAGTGCGAAGCGTCGATGGCAACAAGCTCGAGATCGCCTTCGACAAAGCCGGCACCAAGAAGGTGATCGACAGCTTCGTCACCGCCGTCTGACCGGCCGCCGGTGAAGCCCTCGCCCTATCAGGTCACCATTAGGGTGCGCTACGGCGCCCTCGCCGCGCTCGAAGCCGCGCTCGAACCGCTCGCCGATGCGCTGCTCTCCGAGGCCATCGTCGAAGCTCACCCGCTTGAGAACCGCCCTGACGATGAGTGGCGGCTGCGCGCCATCGCACCGAACCAAGCGACCGCGAATCATCTCGCGGCGGTGGCGCGGCGCGTGCTCGCCGAGGTAAGGCGGCCGAGCGAGGGCATTGCGATCGAGGCGGTGCCCGAGATCGACTGGGTGGCTCATGTCGAGCGCGACGCGCCGCCAATTGCCCTCGGGCGCTTCTTGATTTACGCCGCGCATCACGCGGTCGATCCATGCGGGCATGTCGGGCTCCGCATCGAGGCCGGACTGGCTTTCGGCTCGGGCCGCCATGCCACCACCCAGGGCTGCCTGCGTCTCATCGAGCGCGCCCGACGTCGTGGCCTTGCGGTCCATCGCGCCCTCGACCTCGGCGCCGGCTCAGGCATTCTCGCCATCGCCGTCGCGCATCTGTGGCACAGGCCGGTAATCGCCGCCGACATCGACCCGCTCTCGGTCGCGGCGAGCCGCCTTGCCGCCCGGGCCAATCGAGTCGGGACCCTGATCCACCCGGTGCGGAGCCGTGGTCTCGACGCGCGCGTCGTCGCGCGCGGACGCCCCTATGATCTGATCTGCGCCAATATCTTGGCCGGCCCGCTCGTCTTGCTCGCGCCGAAGCTCCGCCGCGTCCTCAGCCCCGGCGGCTTGCTCGTGCTGTCGGGCATCCTGGCGCGTCAGGAGGCGACCGTGCTTGCGGCGTATCGGGCGCAGGGGCTCGCGCTGAAGCGCCGCTTGATCGACGGTGATTGGACCACGCTGGCGCTCGCGCGCGGGCCGCGCGCGCTGATATAGCCTCGCGGCCGGGCGAGCGCTAGATTGAGCCGCGCAAGGAAAAAATCATGCCGACACGACGGGCCTCGAGTCTTTCGCCTGAAGCCGCGCTCACGGTGGCGCTCGACAAAGCCGGCATCCGCGCCGATGGCGCGGCGGTATTCGCGCTGATCAAGGGTGTCGCCGCCTCAGCCGACGAGAGGCACGACGCCGAATGGCTCGCGCAGATCGCGCCGAAGCGCCCGGCCGTGCTCGACCGCAAACTCGCCGCGCTGAAGGACCGAGTGCGCCGCTCGATGGACCGCGCCGAAATGGCGGGTGCCGCGCCCGCGCGTCTGGCCGCGTTGCGGGCCGAGCTGCGCCGGCGCTCGCTCGACGGCTTTCTGGTTCCCTTGGCCGATGAGCATCAGGGCGAATATGTCGCGCGACGCGCGCGACGGCTGGCCTGGCTGACCGGCTTCACCGGCTCGGCCGGCATCGCGCTCGTGCTCGCCGAGCGCGCCGCGATCTTCGTCGATGGCCGCTATACCCTTCAGGCCGAGGCGCAAGTCGACGGCACGCTTTACGAGCGCCACCATCTGACCGAGGCGCCGCCCGAGCGCTGGCTTGCCGACCATCTGAAGCCGGGCCATCGCATCGGCTACGACCCTTGGCTGCATACCGAAGAGGGTCGCGCGCGCTACATCAAGGCCTGCAAGGCCGCCGGCGCGGCGCTCGTCGCCTGTGAAACCAATCCCGTCGACGCGGTCTGGTCCGATCAGCCACCGCCACCGCTCGCGCCCATCGTGCCACATCCGCTAGAGTTCGCGGGACGGCCAGCCGATGAGAAACGCAGCGAGATCGCCGACCTGATCAAGGCCGCGAAGGCCGACGCGGCGATCCTAAGCGCGCCTGAATCGATCGCTTGGCTCCTCAATGTGCGCGGCGGCGACGTGACCTGCACGCCGCTACCCCATGGCTTTGCCATTGTCGGCGCCGATGCTGCGGTCACGCTCTTTGTCGATCCGCGCAAGATCGTGCGCGATTTGCGCAGTCATCTCGGCAATCAGGTCTCACTGGCCGCGCCAGATGGCTTCGGCCCCGCGCTCGATGCGCTCGGCGCACAGCGCCGCGCGGTGTTGCTAGACCCCCAAGGCGCGCCATGTTGGGCCTTCGACCGGCTTTCAGCCGCCGGCGCAACCATCGTACGTGGCGCTGATCCGTGCGCGCGGCCGAAGGCGCGCAAGAACTCCGTCGAACTCGAGGGCGCGCGCGCCGCGCATCGCCGCGATGGCGCCGCGCTGGTGCGCTTTCTCGCCTGGCTCGAGCTTGCCGCGGCGCGGGGTACCTTGAAGGAGAGCGCGGCGGCCGCGCGCCTGTTCGCCGAGCGTCAAAAGAACGAGCGCTTCATGGGCTCGAGTTTCGAGACCATTTCAGGCGCGGGACCAAATGGGGCGATCGTGCATTATCGCGTGACGCCCGAAACCGACCGAACGCTCGAAGCGAACACGCTCTATCTGCTCGATTCAGGCGGTCAATATCTTGACGGCACGACCGACGTCACCCGCACGATCGCGATCGGCAAACCCACGCCCGAGCATCGCGATCGTTTCACCCGTGTGCTCAAGGGCCATATCGCGCTGGCCCGCGCGCGCTTCCCCGCCGGCACCTCGGGCTCGCAGCTCGATGCGCTGGCGCGGCAATATCTCTGGCAAGCCGGTCTCGATTTCGATCATGGCACCGGCCATGGCGTCGGCAGCTATCTCGGCGTGCATGAGGGGCCGCAGCGCATCTCGAAACTGCCCAACACGGTGGCGCTCGAGCCCGGCATGATCGTGTCGAACGAACCCGGCTATTACAGGACGGGGGCTTATGGCATTCGCATCGAGAACCTTGTGGTGGTGCAGGCGCTCGAGGGGCTCGAGGGCGCCGAGCGGCCGATGCGCGGCTTCGAGACATTGACGCTGGTGCCGATCGATCGACGCCTGGTCGACCCCGCCTTGATGAGCGCGGATGAGCTTGCCTGGCTCAACACCTATCACGCCTCGGTACGCAAGCGTCTCGCGCCGCTGCTCGAGGGATCGCCCGAGGCGCTGCGCCATCTCCGCCGCGCCACGCTGCCGATCAAGCCCGGAAGGAAAGTCAATCGCGCGACGAAGCGGCGGTGATATAGGCGATGATATCGGCGCGCGCCTGCGCATCGGGCAGCGGCTTCAAGACCATGGTGACCCCGGGGAGGTAGGCCTTGGGATCACGGAGAAATTCCTCGAGCCGCTCGGCCGTCCAAATGAAATCCGCCGCTTGGAGCGCGTCCGAATAACCGTAGCCTTCGGCGCTGCCGGCCTTTCGACCGATTACGCCATGGAGATTTGGCCCCCAACTATTGTGCTTGCCCGGCTTGAGCGGATGGCAACCCTGGCACTTCTTGTACAGCGTGCGCCCGCGCGCGACATCACCCTCAAGGCTTTCGGCGAGCGCTGGTGGGATCATGGCCACCGCAAGAATCGCGAGCATGAAAGCGAACGTCGTCGCAGAGAGGCCGGCAAGGAGGGCGACTGATCGCCGATCGCCGCACGCCACAAGCGCCCTGGCGTGGGCCGTCCACACGCGCAAAAGGCACCAGATCTCGCATCGCCTCGAACGCACGCTTGACCGCTCCGGACACCACGTTAGGGTGCGCCGAGCTTGGTGGATTCGGGCCCGTAGCTCAACTGGTTAGAGCCGGCCGCTCATAACGGTCTGGTTGCAGGTTCGAGTCCTGCCGGGCCCACCACTCGCCACTGCGCGGAGAAGGCACCAGACTGTTGGACCCGGGAAGCGGCGGGTTTCTGGGGGATTGCGGACGTGCCGCGCAGAGGAGAGACGCTGTAATTTGTCTCTTTGCGCGGATGCTCGCACTTCGTCTCTGAAGGCGACCATCGGCGACCCAACTATGGAGGCCACGACAGGCGATCGATGCGTCGGTTGCTGAGACCAGACTCACCGCGCATTCCAGCAAGCAGCCCGACTGAGGGCTGCTCGCGAGCCTGCAACGGACGTAGGCCGTTATCGGAGGACGCGGAGAGCTCAGTCACCGCTCATCTTACGGCGGAGTGGATCGCGTGCCAGAGCTCGGAATCGTTTCCTTGGGACCTGAGCCCCGCCACCTCATCCGCGACCGCGACGGCGCCTTCGGGCGATGGGCATTCGCGACCATCCAACGGCGCCGAGGTCACCTTGGCAGAATGCTTATGCGGAGAGGTTGATCGGCTCGGTCCGAAGGGAATGCCTGGACCATGTGATCGTGCTCGGCGAAGGCCATTTGCGCCGAATCCTGAAATCTTACGCAATCTACTATAACGAAGCTCGGACACATTTATCGCTGGGCAAGGACGCGCCTGCCGGCCGTTCGATTGAACCGTCCGGCAGGATCACCGCCCTTCCGATCCTCGGTGGCTTGCACCATCGCTACTGTCGCATCTAGTTTCCGGTAGGGACAGGCCGCGCCTCGCCGTGCGGATCTTCTCGAGCAACTGATATAGATCGCGGATACGCATCGGAGTTGAGGTCGTACCGCCTACGGCTCAGAGCGCAATGATTCCTCGAGTTCTTCCTCAATATGCTTCAGTTCCTCGATCGCCTCACGGATGTTGCGGCTGTTCGCGATGCTGACCTCGACATGTTTGCCTTTGCGAGTCATTGGAATGTTCGTGATCCCCGCTTCTTTCAAAGCGTCTAGCCGATAGACTCCCACCGGCCGCGAGAAACCCTTCGGTGTGATTTGTTCAACAAGAGTGCACTCAGCAACGTCCTCGATCAGAAGGCGTGTCGATTCACCCAAATAGATAGTGTCGGCTTTGGCCACTGCCTGTAGGCGCGCCGCCATGTTCACAGGGCTGCCGAGGACCGTGTAGTCAAGGCGTTGGTCGGAGCCGAAATTGCCGACCGTGCAATAGCCGGTGTTGATGCCCATGCGGACCTTGAGCGGCTTGGAGATGCCCTGGGACTGCCATACTCTCTGGAGCTCGGCCATGCGCTGACGCATGTGAAGCGCCATCTTGGCGCATCGTATAGCGTCGTTCTTGTCGCCCTCTGTTTCCGGATCGCCGAAAAAGACAAGGATTGCGTCGCCGATGAATTTGTCGATCGTGCCGCCATGTTCGATCGCGATATTCGACATCTCGCTGAGGTACGTGTTGATCAATAAGGCGAGCCGTTCGGGTTCCATGCCGTCACAGATGTCGGTGAACCCCTCGATGTCCGAGAAGAAGACGGTCAGATTCTTTCGGGAAAAATTATCTCGGGTCTCCGAGGCACCTGAGAAAACCAAGCTGTAAATCTGGGGCGAGAGGTATTTGGCGAGTCGCTTGGCGAGGCTTTCCAGCTGCCGCGTCTTTTCCTGAATGACCTTGTTGTCCTGGATCTTCTCATCCAACAGGCGCTCGCGTTCTTTGCGCAGCTCGAATTCCGCTGTCCGATCGACGAATTGGCCCTGCACGCCATTGAGGTAGGAAAAGGTGTCGTCCTTGGTGCGCGTCGACAGGAGGGAGAATACGCGTTCTTTGCCATCTATTTTCAGCGGTATCTGCGGGATCAGGACTTTGCTATCCGTCGCCAACTTGTCGGAGAAGGACTGGATGAGCTCGCGATCGACGCCGAGCTGTTCGAGCACATCGAGGAAACAAGCATTTGAGACGTTCCCTAACACGGGAAAGAACAATCGAAAATTCTCGTTGACCTTTAAGATGCGCAATTCCGAATCAGCGAAGTAGGCGGCGGTAACCGCATTGCGGAAATTGAAAAAGCTGATCTCGACGATGTTGGTGCGATCGAAGAAGTCTTCGATTTTCATGTTCTGGATGTCCGAGAGCGTGACAAGAACCCTGTGGGTGGGCGCAGCCGACGAAGCGAACTTAAACCTGCGGCGCACACGCGTCCATCAAGGATTAGGCACATTCCCATACGTCAAACGCAATCTGCTCGCTGCGCAACCCGAACCAGCATCCGGTCGAAGGCCGCTCATTGGTTCCCTGTCCCTACCGGAAACTAGATTCGACAGTAGCGATGGTGCAAGCCGGCATCCGATGACGGCCGCCAAGACACCGGGATTTCCAGCTGTCCCTATCGGAAACCTCATCCGGGCTGGTAGGCGGCGGCTGAATCGGTAATCTGTCCCCATGTGGGATTTGCTGAACCTGCTAATCGGCGTTTTGGTTGCGACGTTCAAGCCGAGGGCGAGGCTCGAGGCCGAGATTGTCGTCCTGCGGCATCAGCTGAATGTCTTGCAGCGCACGGCTCCGAAGAGACCGAAGCTTACCAATCTCGATCGGCTGTTCCTCGTCTGGCTGTATCGGTGGTTTCCGGAGATATTATCGGCGGTGACGGTGGTTCGGCCCGAGACGGTCGTGCATTGGCACCGAGGCGGCTTTCGGCTTTATTGGCGCTGGAAATCCCGCTGTCTCGGCGGCCGTCCGCGAGTGCCGGTCGAGATCCGACGGCTCATCAAGGAGATGAGTTTGGCGAACCCGCTGTGGGGCGCTCCCCGGATCCACGGTGAGTTATTGAAACTCGGCATCGAGATCGGTCAGACCACGGTCGCCAAATACATGGCCAGAGGCCGGCGGCCGCCGTCGCAGACATGGAAGACCTTTCTCAAGAATCACGCTCCCGGGATAGCGGCTGTCGATCTCTTCGTTGTTCCGACCATTGGCTTCAAGATGCTCTATGCCCTGGTTGTCATAGGGCACGATCGGCGCCAGTTGCTGTCGTTCGGCATCACAGCCCATCCCACCGCGGAATGGATGGCCGGCCAGATCACCGAGGCGTTCCCGTGGGACCAGGCCCCGCGCCATCTGATTCGCGACCGCGATGCGATCTATGGTGCGCCCGTCATGCGGCGGCTCCGGGCGATGGGCATCCGCGATCATCCGACGGCGCCGAGGTCGCCTTGGCAGAATGCCCATGCGGAGAGGCTGATCGGCTCGGTCCGACGGGAATGTCTGGACCACGTGGTGGTCCTGAGCGAAAGCCATTTGCGCCGAATCCTGAAATCGTACGGAACCTACTACAACGAGGCGCGGACACATTTGTCGCTGGACAAGGATGCGCCCGCAGGCCGCGTGATCGAACCCCACGGCAAGGTTATCGCCCTTCCGATCCTCGGTGGGCTGCACCATCGTTACTGTCGAATCTAATTTCCGATAGGGACAGCCGGCGTGCGCGTCGACGACGCGATGGCCGAGCGCATCCGCACCGGACTTGCCAACGGGCTCCGCGCCGGCTACGAGAAGCACAAGGGCGCGCTGATCGGCTCGAGCATCACGCCCCGAGATAAGGAGTCAAATCATCGCCGACGCGGCGAGCTACGCGATCAAGCACTTCCCCGACGCGACCAAGCACTTCGGTGTCGAGAGGCCCGAGCAGCTCGCCGACCTCGCGGCGGCTCTCCTGCCCAAGGTCGAGGCGGAACAGCCGACCGCGCCCCCGACGGTCAGTCAAAAAAGGGATGGCAGAGCCCTCCCGCCACTATCGGGCCGTCGTCCCGCCATCTACGGGAAGAATTGATCCAGTAATGAAGCTCGCCGCCTCGGAGGCTAGAAACATCACGGCATTCGCTACATCGAGCGGCTTGCCGATACGGCCAATCGGAATGTGTGATCCCAGCCGTCTTAGTATTTCCTCCCGCGATAGATTGAGCTGCTGCCATGCAATCTCGGTCATCGGCGTGTCGACGTCGCCGGGGCAGACCGCGTTGACCCGAATGCCGTCGCGGGCATGATCGATCGCCATCACCTTAGTGAGCATCGCGATGGCCGCTTTTGATGCGCTGTAGGCTGCAAGGCTCTCATAGGCGATCAGGGCACACTCCGAGCCCATGTTGACGATGCACCCGCCTTTGCCCTGGGCCTTCATCTGCCGCACCGCGGCACGCGCCATAAAGAAGCTGCCACTCAAATTGGTGTCGATAAGGTGTCGCCATGCATCATCGCTGGTTTGATCAACGGTGCCGTTGAACACGACCCCGGCATTGTTGAATAAAATATCGAGGTGCCCGAATTCTCTGACGGTTTCGGCAACGAGCGCATCGCAATAGGACGCATTGGTAACGTCGCCGAGGCTCAGCTTCGCCAGCGCTCCGGAAGCGCAAATGGCGTCACGCACGCGGGCACCGCGACCAGCGTCTCGTCCGCTGATCATCACGGTCGCGCCATGCGCCGCAAACGCCTGAGCCGTACCCTCGCCGATACCCGAGGATGCACCCGTAATGAGGACAACCCGGTCGGCGAAGGCATTCTTGGCAAAGAGAGACGTCATCGAAACACCTTCATCTTAGGAACAGGGAAAGGCGTGCGGCGATCACTCAGCCATACAGCGTGAGGCGATCCCCAGTTGAGATTTTGGGGCGCTATCGTCGCCCATCAATCGTAGCGCGAACACTAGTAGGAGAGACGATGGCGATTCGGAAGGCGGCCATCCTCGCAAAAGGCTCAGTCAGTTAAGGATCCGTACCCGATCAAGACGATTCCCAGAAATCGGATCGGCCCATCACCAGTAACACAGACCCGCATCGACATTCATGGACTGGCCGGTGATGAAGCGGGCGCGCTCGCTTGCGAGATAAACCGCCATGTTGGCGACGTCCTCGGTCGGGATCAGCGCCCTCATCATGTTGGTACGCATGCCATCGTCATAGAGTTCCTCGAAGGGCTTTCCCGTCTGCTCGGCGATCGTGCGGAAGCAGTCCTTCGCCATATCGGTCTCAATCCAGCCCGGGCATATGGCATTGACCCGAATCTGCTCGCGCCCGACTTCCGCCGCAAGACACTTAGAGAGTCCTAGCAAACCGTGCTTTGACGAATTGTAAGCGGACCATTCGGCGTCTGCCGTCTTGCCGTTGGTCGATGCGACGAAAATGATGGAGCCGCCGCGTTTCTGTTCGATCATGCGCGGCAGGACGTGCTTCGCCACCAGAAACGGCGCCTTGAGGTTGACCGTCATGATCCGGTCCCACTGCGCCTCGTCCATGTCGACGACGCGGCCGAAATCGGCGATGCCGGCATTGTTCACCACGATGTCCATGCCGCCGAGGCGATCGATCGCGGCCTCGCACATGCGCTTGACCTGGCCCGAATCCGCGATGTCAGCGATGGCCGGGAAGGCCTTGCCGCCGGCCTTTGCGATCTCGCCTAGGGTCTCGGCGGCGCGGCGCTCGTCGCGCGCGTGCACGGCCACGGTGGCACCTTCTCGCGCGAACGCGACAGCGATCGCACGGCCGATGCCGCTCGCCGCTCCGGTCACCAAGGCGCGGGCGCCCTGAAGCTGATTCGTCAACGCTCCCTCCCCCGACCAGCGCCGCGCCTTCGGCGCGGTCTCAGCCCGATATCACGCCCTCACGCGCTCGAGTCGAACATGCTCCAGCTTGTAGGGCACGTCGCCCTTCGGCTCGGCATCGAGTTCGCGCGCGAAGCGATGGCCCTCGAAGACCGCGAACTGAATCGTGCTGGCGGCCACGCAATCGCCGATTCTCGCCAGCTTCTTGATCCCGGCCGCCTTGAGTTTCGCCGGATCGGCGGCAAGCTCCTTGTAGAGCTTGTCATTGGGCATGCGCGACGTGGTCAGCACCAGAGAGCGATAGCCAAGGTGCTGCCGCTTTTCACCGTAATAGACATTGGCGAGCTCCAGGCTGTTGTCGCCGATCGAGACGATGTTGTGATTGCAGATCAACTCGATGCCCATAGAGAGGACCCGGTTCATGATCTTCTCCATCTCGAGCGTGTATTCGGTCCAGCGCGAGAGCTCCATCAGCGGCGTCACGATGGTGACCTCGTGGCCAGCCGCCCTTAGCTTCTCCGCGATCACACCGCCCAAGTAATAATGATCGTCGTCGAACACCACGATGGGCCCTTCGAGCTCCTTGCCACTCATCACATCGTCGGGGGTATACACGCGCTTGCCATTCCAGCCTGGAATCGGCTCGGCATTCGAATAGGAAACACCATCCCGGCGCCACCCCGCACCCGTGGCCACCACCACGACTTCGGCGCCGTAATCAAGCACGTCCTTCGCCGACAGGGTCGTGCCGGTATGCACCTCGACGTTCTTCATCTTCTCGATCTGAATCCGGCGATAGTCGCGCACGCGCCCCCAGGCGGCGAGGCCGGGAAGCTTGCTCTCGAGCGTGACGCGGCCACCGATCTCCGGTCGTGAATCAACCAGGTGAACGGTATAGCCGCGCTGCCCGAGCGCACGTGCGCACTCCAAACCGGCCGGACCGGCGCCGACGATCAGCACGCCGTTGTCCGACGCCTTCTTCTCGATTTTCTCGGGATGCCAGCCGCGCCGCCATTCCTCGCCGGCTGCGGGGTTCTGCGTGCAACGGAAGATCGCGCCAGTGTTCTCCGACGCGACACAGATGTTGCAGCCGATGCATTCGCGAATGTCTTCGTTGCGCCCCTCCTCGATTTTTTTCGGAAGAAAAGGATCGGCGATCGAGGGCCGCGCGGCGCCGATAAAGTCGGTGATGCCGCGCTGGATCTGAGATACCATCGTGTCGGGCGAGGTGAAGCGCCCGACGCTGACCACGGGCTTCTTGGTCTTTTTCTTGACGAACGCGACATAGGGCTCCTGAAAGCCCTCGGGCGAAAACCGCGAGGTCGAGGAGTCGTGCGACCAGTCACTGATGTTCACGTCCCAGAGATCGGGCAGATCGGCGAACATCTCGACCACCGCCTGGCCTTCCTCCTGCCAGGTGATGCCGTGCGAACCGCGCATCTCGTCGACCGCGAGGCGGAGCGCGACGGCGGCCCGATCGCCGACCGCCTCCTTGGTATCCTCCAGCATCTCGCCGATCAGGCGCGCGCGGTTCTCGACGCTGCCGCCATATTCGTCGGTGCGGTGATTGGTATGCGGCGACAGAAAATGCTGCGGCAGCGCGATGTCATGGCCGGCATAGACGTAGACGATGTCGAAGCCGGCGTTCACGGCGCGCTTCGCCGCGTCGACCTGCCAACGGCGAAACTCGCGAATATCCGCCTTGTCCATCTCGCGACCCATGATCGGGTCCCAGTTGTAATGGACCGGAAAGGAAGACGGGCCGAGCGGATACTCCTTGGTCTTCCGGTTGGAGAAGCCCAGGCCGTTGTGGGCAAGTTCGACCGCCGTCAAGACGTCGAACTTGTGCATCGTCTCGTTCCAGTCGCGAAGCTGCGTCACATGGTCGTCGTTCCACAGGCGGCGTTCGCCATAAGGCGCAGCGCACGAGGTCGGATGAATGGAACACTGCTCGGTCGAGATGACGGCCCAGCCGCCTTCCGCCTTGGTTTGCCGGTGCGCGATGTCGCCATGATGCTCGGTGTAGCCCATCGCGTTGCAATGAGGCACCTGATAGAAGCGGTTCTTGGCGATCTTCGGGCCAATCTTCATGGGCGTGAAGAGCACGTCATATCGAGGATCGCGGGCCATGGTCATCTCCCTGAAATGAAGCCTCGGCGAGAATTTCCGATCGTGCCAACTTCTTGAGGCGGATCGACCGGACGCGACCAAGCGGGGCGCGCCTCGCAGCCACGCGAGGCACGCCATCGCTCAGTACGATGTAAACCGCGCGTCTAGGCGGCGAGCTTCGCTGCGTCGGGATCGTGAATGAAGAAGACCTTGCGGACCGTCTCCAGAATCTCCCAGACGGCAACTTCGCCCTTGCGGGTGTAGAAGATGTCGCCCGCCGTGTAGTTGTGGACCTTGCCGTTCTCGTCGGTGACCCGGAGCTTGCCCGCGAGCAGAGTGCAGATCTCATCACCCGGGTAGGTGTACTGGAACTTGCCCGGCGTGCATTCCCAAACGCCCGCCATGGTGCGCATTCCGAAGCCGCCGAGATCGAAGCGCCCCATGTGCGTCGGCTTGCCTTCGAGCACCTTGGCGAACGGCAAATCCTCCAGCCGCGGCCAAGGCACGAGACCACCCTTATCCTTGAGTACCGTGTAGTCCAGCATCACAAACTCTCCCTGAATTATCTGCTTGTTAGCCGTCCGACGAGACAAACAGATGTTCGAGCGACGACCAATAAACCTTGGCAGCCCCACACTTCGAACGCAATATCCAAAAAAGCGGGGCCGGCAAATCCGGTGGCCTGTTATTGCGGCCGCGTTGAGTTTGCCAGCACCGGCCGTCATTTCCGCGGAAGAGCTGGGCTGCCCATCCATCGGCCGGCCTATAGATTGACGGTATTATGCAAGCGGAGATCGCCGTCCCCGCACGCAAGAACAAACGCCGTCCTGACCCCGGCGGCCATGGACGAGATAACGACCGGACAAGCTTCCCGATACCGGGAGGGGATCGGAACCCTCGGCACGACTTGAAGGGCCGATCACGGGGTCGCCGCACAGAGAGAGAGTGCATTGGGCGGCGAGTCCAATCAGAATAGGGCTGACAGGGATGCAGCGCGAGGCGGGGAGAGACCAGGAGATCAAGAAGCAGCGCCACGAGAGAGCCATCTCGAATTCTCTCATCGGGTCGCTGCCGCTCCATCCGCCTCGGGCCGCTGTCAACCGTCTTGAAGTTGGGCACGATCGTTAAGGAAAGGGAGAGACACAAATGAGTGCGATCCGAAAATCCAGTGGCGTGGTGGGGGCAGTTCTCGCCTTGGGCTTGCTTGTGGGTGGAGCGCTGTCGCTGCCGATCGATCAAGCGCGGGCGGCCGACAAGGTCGGCGAGCCGATCGTAATCGGTTTCAATGCGCCGCTTTCAGGGCCAGTGGCCGGCTGGGGATTGCCGGGCCTGACAGGCTTGAAGATCTGGGCCGACTGGACCAACAAGGATGGCGGGTTGCTGGTCGGCGACACCCGCCACCCGATCGAGATCCACCAGTTCGACAACGAGTTCGTGCCTAGCAAGGCGCTCCAGGGCGCCAAGCAGCTCGTGCTCGAGGAAAAGGCCAAGTTCATCCTCGATGTGGGCGGCGCGACCGCCGATACGCAGGTGCCGTTCCTGATGGAGAACGGGGTCTTCTACGCCAGCCTGACCACGACCGACATCAATCCCAATCGGAAATATGTGATCGCTGGCGAGGACGCCTTTCCGCGCGGCGAGATGATGCGCCAGCTTTACGTGAAGACGGTCTATCCCAAGGCGAAGACCTACGCCGTGATCTCGCAAGAGGATGCGGCCTCGTTCACGGGACAGGCCTGGGAAGTCGGCGCCGCCAAGGCCGCCGGCTGGCAGATCGTGCACGACGCGCATTTTTCGCCCGAAACCACCGATTTCGCGCCGGTGGTGACCGCCATGCTCGCGACCAAACCGGATGCGGTGTCGCTCAACATCACCTGGCCGGACTTCATCCCGCCGATCATGGAGCAGCTTTATCACCAGGGCTTCGAGGGGCCGATCAACGCCAACTACATCGAATGGGCGGCCGTCCTGAAGAAGGTGCCGGCTGAATGGGCGGCGAAGGTGGCCGGCTTCGACAGTTACCCCACGATGGATGATCCGTGGTGGGGCAAGCCCTCGCTGCAGAGCAAGTTCGTCGAGGATTGGCAGAAGCGCTTCGGCAAGGGGGCGCCCGAGGACGTCAATGCGCCGATGACGGGCATCGACTGGCTCTACATGCCGATCGTGCAGGTTTGGGCGCAGGGTGTGCAGAAGGCGGGCACGCTCGATCCCGACA